>WQTW01000033.1 GCA_009786085.1 Pseudomonadota bacterium
TGGAAGCCTTTGTTGTGCTCCTGAAAGGCCCTGCCAGAGCGGCTTGGAGGCTTCCGCCCAACCAAAATAATGACATTGGAGATGTGATATATAGACAGTTTCAAAAGGGGGCTTTTCTTCTTCGTGGCTTCGCGCCTCCGCGTGAGGCCAAACAGGGCGCGATAAATCGCGCCCCTACGTTCTGATCCCTGACCTCTGACATCTGACCTCTGACATCTGACATCTGACATCTGCCCTCTGATCCCCGTTTACACGTCTTAACGCAGTCTTAACAGGAAAAGAGTCCATTTCGTGGATAATAGGAGCCGTAACGTAACCCATAACGATTCGGGGGAGTGATGGCGTTGGATCAGAATGAACAAAAAACGGGGTCGGGGCAGGGCGCGAACGCTGCCGCTTCCGCCGGGAAAATGTCTCTCTGGGGCTGGCTGATTTTTATAATCGTGCTGGTTGCCGGGGGGTATTATCTTTATGACCGTATGACGGGCAAGGAAAAATCGACGGCGTCGCCCTGGCGCACCGATCCGAGCCGGGCGGTTCCGGTTCAGGCGGCGACGGTGCGAAGCGGCGCGTTTGATGTTTATCTGGAGGCGCTGGGAACGGTGACGGCGGCGCAAACGGTGGTGGCGCACAGCCGCGTTGACGGGCAGTTGTTGAAGCTGCATTTCAAGGAGGGCGATTCGGTCAGGGCGGGCGCGTTGCTGGCGGAGATCGACCCGCGCCCGTATCAGGTGCAGTTGATGCAGGCGGAAGGGCAGATGGCGCGTGATCGGGCGCAATTTGAAAACGCCAAAGCGGATCTTCAGCGTTACCGCATTTTGTTGAAGCAGGACTCGGTGTCGCAGCAGCAGGTCGATACGCAGGAGGCGCTGGTGGCGCAGTATGAAGGTTTGCTGAAATACAATCAGGGGCAGATCGACAGCGCGAAGCTCAATCTCGATTACACGCGGATCACGGCGCCGATTTCGGGGCGGCTGGGTATGCGGCGAGTCGATGTCGGGAATATGGTGCGCGCGTCCGACCCCAACGGGATTGTCGTCATCACGCAGGAAGAGCCGATGGATGTGATGTTTACGTTGGCGGAACATGATTTGCCGAAGGTGGTGCAGCGTTTTTATGCGGGTGCGCGGTTTCCGGTGGAGGCCTGGGATCGGGCGCAAAAGAATCTGCTCGAACGCGGGGTGTTGACGACGGTGGACAATCAGATTGATATCGCTACCGGCACGGTCAGGTTGAAAGCGCGGTTTGACAATAAGGCGTATGCGCTGTTTCCGAATCAGTTTGTCAATGTGCGGATGAAGATTGACGAATTGCAGGAGGTGTTGCTGGCGCCGTCTGCGGCGGTGCAGCGCGGCAGCGTTGGCACGTTTGTTTATGTGATTGGTGCCGAAGGGGAAATGAGTGGAAAGGCGAGTGTTCGGCAGGTCACGCCGGGCCATGAGGGCGATGGGAAGCAGGTGATCGAGCATGGGCTGGCGGCGGGGGAGCGCGTGGTGATCGACGGAACGGATCGTTTGCGTGAAGGCAGCAACGTTGAAATCATCACGCTCGATGGTGAACCGCAGGCGTTGCCTGCGCCGGGGGGAGGGAGACCTGAGGGGAAACCCGGTGAAGGGAAACCTGAAGGAAAGCGCAGTGAAGGAAAACCCGAAGGAAAACGAGGCGAAGGGAAACCTTCCGAAGGCAGACCCGCCAGAGGAAACTCTGCCGAGGGAGCGCCTTCGCAGTCGCCGTCAAGACGGCCACAGTCCTAGAGCGGTTTTGGTTTTTTTGACCATGTGCACGAATAACCCCATCCCCGCTGCCCTCTCCCCCTCCCCTCTCCCGCAAGCGGGAGAAGGGAGAATGGTGAAGGGGAGGGAGCTGCAAACCCCCGTCGGCTTCGGCGACACCCCCTTTGAAAAGGGGGCTTTACGTTTCTTCGCGGCTTCGCGCCTTCGCGTGAGATGATGTTTTTCTGATTCCTGATTCCTGACCTCTGATGCCTGCCAACCCCATCCCCACCTCAACCCTCCCCTTGAAGGGGAGGGAGCTTCAGGACGCCCTCTCCCCCTCCCCTCTCCCGCAAGCGGGAGAAGGGAGAATGGTGAAGGGGAGGGCGCTGCAAACCCCCGTCGGCTTCGGCGGGCACCCCTGCAAACCCCCGTCGGCTTCGCCGACACCCCCTTTGAAAAGGGGGCAAGGTTCTTCGCGGCTTCGCGCCTTCGCGTGAGATGATGTTTTTCTGATTCCTGATTCCTGACCTCTGATGCCTGCCAACCCCATCCCCACCCCAACCCTCCCCTTGAAGGGGAGGGAGCTTCAGGACGCCCTCTCCCCCACCCCTCTCCCGCAAGCGGGAGAGGGGAGAATGGTGAAGGGGAGGGCGCAACAAACCCCCGCCCGCCTTCGGCGGGCACCCCCTTTCAAAAGGGGGCTTTACGTTTCTTCGCGGCTTCGCGTGAGATGGTTTTTGGCGGATGGCGCTTCGCTTATCCGTCTTACGTGCGGCCCTCTCCCCCACCCCTCTCCCGCAAGCGGGAGAGGGGAGAAGGTTGAAGGAAGGCCACAAAGATGAATCCTTCCCGCCTTTTCATTCTCAGGCCGGTCGCCACGACCTTGTTGATGGTGGCGATCCTGTTGGCCGGCATCATTTCGTATCGTTTTCTTCCGGTTTCGGCGTTGCCGGAAGTCGATTATCCGACGATTCAGGTGGTGACGCTTTATCCGGGCGCGAGTCCCGAAGTGATGACTTCATCGGTGACGGCGCCGCTGGAACGCCAGTTCGGGCAGATGGCCGGCGTCAATCAGATGTCGTCCATCAGTTCGGGCGGCGCTTCGGTCATCACGTTGCAATTCAGTCTCGATGTGTCGCTCGATACGGCGGAGCAGGAAGTGCAGGCAGCGATCAACGCGGCCAGCAATTTGTTGCCCAATGATTTGCCGCGTCCGCCGATTTACAACAAGGTCAATCCCGCCGACACGCCGGTGCTGACGCTGGCGGTGACGTCGGAAACGCTGCCGCTGACGCGGCTTGAGGATTTGGTCAATACGCGGGTGGCGCAAAAAATTTCGCAGGTGCCGGGTGTCGGCCTGGTCACGCTGTCGGGCGGTCAACGCCCTGCGGTGCGGGTGCAGGTGAATCCGCGAGCGCTGGCGGCGGCGGGGCTGAACATTGAAAACGTGCGTATGTCGGTGGCGAGCGCCAACGTCAATCAGCCCAAAGGCAGTTTCGACGGGCCGACGCAATCGTCAACGATCGATGCCAACGATCAGTTGCGTTCCGCCGATGAATACCGCAATCTCATCATCGCTTACCGAAACGGTGCGCCGGTTCGTCTGGGCGATGTGGCCGACGTGATCGAGAGCGCCGAAAACGCGCGGCTGGCGGCTTGGGCGAACGACCATCCGGCCATTATCATCAATATCCAGCGTCAAAGCGGCGCCAATGTGATCGACGTGGTGGATCGCGTCAAAGAGCGTCTGCCGCAACTGGAGGAAACGTTGCCGGGCGCTTTGCAGGTCACGGTGCTGACGGATCGCACGGTCACGATTCGCGCGTCGATCCGCGACGTGCAGAAGGAATTGTTTTTGGCGATCGCGCTGGTGGTGATGGTGATTTTCCTGTTCCTGCGCAATCTGCCGGCGACGATCATTCCGAGCCTCGCCGTGCCGTTGTCGCTGGTGGGCACGTTTGTGGTGATGCACCTGGCCGGGTTTTCGATCAACAATCTGACGTTGATGGCGCTGATCATTGCGACCGGCTTCGTCGTTGACGACGCCATCGTGATGATCGAAAACATTTCGCGCTATATCGAAAAAGGCGATCCGCCGTTGCAGGCGGCGTTGCGCGGCGCCAAACAAATCGCGTTCACCATCATCTCGCTGACGTTCTCGCTGGTGGCGGTGTTGATTCCGCTGCTGTTCATGGCCGATGTCGTCGGGCGTTTGTTCCGCGAGTTTGCGATCACGCTGGCGGTGGCGATCATGATTTCGATGGTGGTGTCGCTGACGCTGACGCCGATGATGTGCTCGAAGCTGTTGCGCCATACGCCGGAGGACAAGAAGAGCAAGGTTTATAAGATATCCGAAACAGCGTTTGACGGATTGATCGGGCTTTATGCGCGCGCGTTGCGGGTGGTATTGAACCATCAAGTGCTGACGCTGATGGTGGCGATCGGCACTTTGTTGTTGACGGTCTGGTTGTACATCATCGTGCCGAAAGGTTTTTTCCCGATTCAGGATACCGGCTTGATTCAGGGCATTTCGGAAGCGCCGCAGTCGATTTCTTTCGGCGCGATGGCAGAGCGACAACAACGTTTGTCGCGGGTGATTCTCCAGGATCCCGATGTCGAGAGCGTGTCCTCGTTCATCGGCGTCGATGGAATCAACACGACGCTCAACACCGGACGCATGCTGATTAACCTGAAACCGCTTGAGGAACGCAGCGCGCGCGCGCCGGAGATCATTCAGCGGCTTCAGAAAAATCTCGAAGATGTGCCGGGGATTCAATTGTATCTGCAATCGGTCAACGATTTGACGATTGAAAGTCAGGTGACGCGCACGCGCTATCAGTTTGCGTTGAAGGCGACCAGCTCGGACGATTTGAGCGCCTGGACGCCGAAACTGACCGAACGGCTGGCGCAGTTGCCGGAATTGATGAACGTCAACCACGATTTGCAGGATCAGGGATTGCAGGCGTTCGTCGATATCGACCGCGATGCCGCCGGACGCTTGGGCGTGACGGTGGCCGACATCAACAACGTGCTTTACAGCGCGTTCGGGCAACGACTGATCTCGACGATTTTCACGCACGCGAACCAGTACCGCGTGGTGCTTGAGGTTGCGCCCGAATTTCAGGACGGTCTGGCAGCGTTGAGCCGACTGCATGTGTCGTCGTCGAACGGTCATCAGGTTCCGTTGTCGGCGGTGGCGCGTTTTGTCGAGAGACCGGCAAGGTTGGCGATCAACCATATTTCGCAATTTCCGGCGGCCACCATTTCCTTCGATCTCGCGCCGGGTTCTTCGCTGGATGCGGCGGTGAAGGCGATTCATCTGGCCGAAACGGACATCGGACTTCCGGCAGATATCCAGACGAGTTTTCAGGGGGCGGCGCTGGCGTTCCAGTCCTCACTGAGCAGTCAGATATGGTTGATTCTTGCGGCGATCATCACCATGTACATCGTGTTGGGCGTGTTGTACGAAAGTTATATTCATCCGGTCACGATTTTGTCAACGTTGCCGTCGGCGGGGATTGGCGCGTTGCTGGCTTTGTTGCTGGCGAAGCTCGACCTCGATATGGTGGCGATCATCGGCATCATTTTATTGATCGGCATCGTCAAGAAAAACGCGATCATGATGATCGACTTCGCGCTCGACGCCGAGCGCAATGAGAACAAATCGGCGCGTGACGCGATTTATCAGGCGTGTCTGTTGCGTTTCCGTCCGATTCTGATGACGACGATGGCGGCGTTGCTGGCGGCGTTGCCGTTGATGCTCGGCACTGGCATGGGTGCGGAGTTGCGTCAACCGCTGGGTGTGACGATGGTCGGCGGCCTGCTGGTCAGCCAGGTGTTGACGCTGTTCACGACGCCGGTGATCTACATCATGTTCGACAAACTCGCGCACTGGCGTCGCCATCGCAAAGCGCCGGTGGTCGAAGGGTTGACGCCATGAAATTTTTTGAAGCGGTGATACGGAGGCCGGTGGCCACATCGCTGTTGACGCTGGGCGCGATGTTGTCGGGGCTGGTGGCCTGGACGATGCTGCCGGTCGCGCCGTTGCCGCAGGTCGAACTGCCGACGATTTCCGTGACGGCGCAATTGCCCGGCGCGAGTCCCGAGACGATGGCGTCGGCGGTGGCGACGCCGTTGGAGCGGGCGCTGGGCAGTATTTCAGGGATTACCGAGATGACTTCCTCGAGTTCGCTCGGTCGCACGCGGATCACGATCCAGTTCGATTTGTCGCGCGATATCGAAAGCGCGGCGCGCGACGTGCAGGCGGCGATCAACGCGGCGCGAACGATGCTGCCATCGGGGATGCCGAGAAATCCGACGTACCGCAAAGTCAATCCGGCGAACGCGCCGGTGCTCATCATCGCGCTGACTTCGGACACCATGACGCGCGGACAGATTTACGATGCGGCGGCGACAGTGTTGGCGCAGATGTTGTCGCAAGTCGAAGGCGTCGGCGACGTGATGATCGGCGGCAGTTCGCTGCCTGCGGTGCGCGTCGAATTGAATCCGATGCAGGTCAACCATTACGGCTTGTCGCTGGAAACGGTGCGACGGGCGATTGCCAACAGCAACGCCAACAGTCCGAAAGGAATGATCGAATACGGTGACCGGCAATGGCAGGTCGCCGCCAACGATCAGGCGTTCAAGGCGGACGAATACCGGCGATTGATCGTCAGCCATAAAGACGGCGCGGCGGTGCGGCTGGAGGACATCGCTGATGTGATGGATTCGGTGCAGGATGTGCGCAACGCCGGAATGTCGGACGGAAAACCGTCGGTGTTGTTGATCGTTCGCACACAAGCGGGCGCCAACATCATCGAAACGGTGGATCGGGTCAAGGCGCTGCTGCCGGTGTTGAAAGCGTCGGTGCCGAGCAGCATCGACTTCACCGTGACGCAAGACCGGACGCTGACGATTCGCGCATCGCTGCGTGAAGTCACCCGAACGCTGGCGATTGCGGTCGGGCTGGTGATCCTGATGGTGTTTCTCTTTCTGCGCAACGGTCGGGCGACGCTGGTGCCGTGCGTGGCGGTGCCGGTGTCGTTGATGACGACGCTGGCGGTGATGTACTTGTGCGGGTTCACGCTCAACAATTTGTCGCTGATGGCGTTGACAGTGGCGACCGGCTTTGTCGTGGACGACGCCATTGTCGTCATCGAAAACATCAACCGACATCGGGAGGCCGGCAAGTCGCCGTTCAGGGCGGCGCTGGACGGCGTGAGCGAAGTCGGCTTTACCGTGGTGTCGATGAGTTTGTCGCTGATCGCGGTGTTCATTCCCTTGCTGTTGATGGGCGGTGTCGAGGGACGTTATTTCCACGAGTTCGCGGTTACGTTGTCGGCGGCGATTCTGGTGTCGCTGGTGGTTGCGTTGACCACGATCCCGATGCTGTGCGCCCATTGGTTGAAGCCCGAACCCAAAGAACACGGCACATTGTATTTGTTCGGTGATCGGGTTTTTCAGGCGGTGCACAACGGCTACCGCCGTTCGCTTTCATGGTCGTTGTCGAACAAGTCGCTGATGCTGGCGATTCTGCTGGCGACGGTCACCTTCAACGCCTTTCTGTACAAAAATGTGCCAAAGGGTTATTTCCCGACGCAGGACACGGGACGCATCGTCAGCTTCATTCGCGCCGATCAGAGCATCTCGTTTCAGGCGATGCAGGAAAAATATGAGGGCTTTATTCAGATTATCCGGCAGGACCCGGCGGTGGAAGCGGTGAGCGGTTTCATCGGTGGCGGCGGGCAGGTGAATCGCGGTTCGATTTTTATCACGTTGAAGCCGTTGTCGGAGCGCAAAATATCGGCGCGTGAAGTGATCACGCGCTTGCAGAGAGCGTTGGCGAAAGAACCCGGCGCACGGCTGACGATGATGCCGGCGCAGGATATCCGAATCGGCGGGCGCGAAGCCTCCGCCGAGTTTCAATACACCTTGCAGGCCGACGATATTCACGAACTGCGCACCTGGGAGCCGCAGGTGCGGCAGGCGTTGAGACAGCTTCCGCAGATCACCGACGTCGATTCCGATCAGGACGACCGCGGCGTGCAGACGATGCTGACGATCGACCGTGATGTGGTCGCGCGGCTGGGCTTGACCGTCGCGCAGGTCAACGCGGCGTTGAACGATGCGTTCGGTCAACGACAGGTGTCAACCATTTACAACCCGCTCAACCAGTATCAAGTCGTGATGACGGCAGCGCCGCCTTTCGCCCAAAGTGCGCAGAGCTTGCAGAACATTTATCTGGTCGCTCGGGACGGCAGCCGTGTGCCGTTGTCGGCGGTGGCCTCGTACACAACGGAAAACACCGCGTTGTCGGTGAACCATCAGGGGCAATTTGTCACGGCGACGTTTTCGTTCAACCTCGCGTCGGGCGTCGCGTTGTCGGAAGCGGCGGAAGCGGTGCATCAGGCGGTGGCGCGTACCGGCTTGCCGGTGTCGGTGGTCGGCAGCCTTCAGGGAACCGCCGGTGCTTTTGAGAAAATGGCGGCCACGCAACTGATTCTGATTCTGGCGGCGCTCATCGTGGTTTATCTGGTGCTGGGCATTCTCTACGAGAGCTTTGTTCATCCGCTGACGATTTTGTCCACGCTGCCTTCTGCCGGTGTCGGCGCATTGCTGGCGATCGAGTTACTCAAAAAGGACTTCAATCTGATTACGCTGTTGGGTGTTTTATTGTTGATCGGGCTGGTGATGAAAAACGCGATCATGATGATCGACTTCGCGCTGGCGGCGGAACGCCAACATCGGATGGCGCCGCGCGACGCGATTTTCACGGCGTGTCTGCTGCGTTTTCGCCCGATCATGATGACGACGCTGACGGCGATTTTTGCCGCGCTGCCGCTGATGCTGGGACGTGGTGACGGCGCTGAGTTACGGCAACCGCTTGGATTGGCGATTGTCGGTGGTTTGATGGTGAGCCAGTTGTTGACCTTGTACACGACGCCGGTCGTGTATCTTTACATTCATCGTTTGCGCGAATACCTGACGGGGCGCAAAGCGGAGACCGGCCCTCTTTCGCCGGTGGAGGTGTGATCTGATGAGACAGATAAAATCTATTTTTAAGAACAACAAATGCTGGTGGGTGTTGCCGACGCTGTTTCTCACCGGCTGTATGGTCGGGCCGGATTATGTGCGTCCGTCGTTCGACATCCCCGCTGCGTACAGCGAACCGGCGGAAGGTTGGAAACACGCCCGTCCTTCCGACGGACAACTCGACACGATCTGGTGGACAGCTTACGGCGACGAAACGGTGAACCGCTTGATGAACGAGATTGATCTGGACAACCAGAATTTGAAAGCGGCGGAAGCGCGTTACCGGCAAGCGCAGGCGTTGTTGCGCGTATCGACCGCTTCGCTTTTCCCGACGCTGAACGCCAACGCCTCGACCGGCAGGGCGCAGAGCGCCAATCCGGGAGGCAGCGCCCCGCGCGCGCCGAGCAACCAATACAACTTTTCGTTGAACGCCGCCTGGGATATCGACGTGTGGGGCAGCGTGCGGCGCTCCATCGAAGCGCAGGCCGCCCATGTCCAGGTCAGTGAAGCGCAGTTGGCGGCGTTGCGCTTGAGCACGCAAACGGCGCTGCTGCAAACCTATGTGGCGTTGCGGGTCAGCGACGCACAACAAAAATTGATGATGGAAACCGTCGAGGCTTACACACGCTCGCTGGAGATGACGCAGAACCGCTATCAGGCGGGGATCATCACCCGCGCGGACGTGGCGCAGGCGCAGACACAACTCGAATCGGCGCGTACACGTTTGATTAACCTGGAAATTGATCGTGTGCAAAGCAAGAACGCGCTGGCGCTTCTGGTCGGCAAAGCGCCGTCACAACTTTCGATAGAGCAAATCGACACCTTGCCGCTCACCTTGCCGGACATTCCGGTGGCGGTGCCTTCCGAGTGGTTGGAGCGTCGTCCCGACATCGCGGCTGCCGAGCGAAGGGTCGCAGCGGCCAACGCCGGGATCGGCGTGGCGCAGGCGGCTTTTTATCCATCGTTGACCTTGTCTGCGTCGGGCGGCTATCAGGCGAACCACTGGTCGGATTGGTTCGATGTGCCGGGGCGCGTCTGGTCATTGGGGGCAGGGCTGGCGCAATTTATTTTTGACGGAGGCCGTCGCTCCGCAATGAAAGACAGCGCGGTGGCGGCGTATGATGCGACCGTTGCCGATTACAAGCAAACCGTGTTGATCGCGTTTCAGGAAGTCGAGAACCAGTTGACGGCGCTGCGCGTGCTCGACGATGAGTGGCGTTCGCAGCAGGCCGCGTTGAGCGCGGCGCGCGACACGGAAACCTTGATCCTCAACCAGTACAAAGCCGGCACGACGACCTACCTCAACGTCGTGATCGCGCAAACGGCGCGACTCACCGCCGAAAACAACGCGATCCAGTTGCGCGGTCGCCAATTGGCGGCCAGCGTCGCGTTGATCAACGCGTTGGGCGGAGGGTGGCCGGGAATCAGAGATTAGGAGTCGAATGTAGGGGCGGGTTTCAAACCCGCCCTATTTGTTTTTAACCACGAAAAGGCACGAAAGATACGAAAAACACGAAAGCGCAAAGAAAAAAACGTCGTCTGCGGTGTAGGGGCGCGATTTATCGCGCCCTTTTTGTATTCACGCGAAGCCGCAAAGAAAAATTCCCCTCTCCCGCAAGCGGGAGAGGGGTGGGGGAGAGGGTGCTTCAAACCCCCGCCCGCCTTCGGCGGGCACCCCCTTTCAAAAGGGGGCTTTTCATCTTCGCTGCCTCGCGCCTTCGCGTGATCCCAAAAGCTGGGATTCCACTTTGTTCCATCTCAGCCTACTGCTCTGTGATCAGAGGGCAGAACTCAGAAATCAGGTATCAGAAAGGCGTCATTGCGAGGAACGAAGTGACGAAGCAATCCAGAAAAAATTTACCGCAAAGAACGCAAAGAACGCAAAGAACGCAAAGAACGCAAAGAACGCAAAGAACGCAAAGAACGCAAAGAACGCAAAGAACGCAAAGAACGCAAAGAACGCAAAGAAAAAACCGTCATCTGCGCGTGTAGGGGCGCGATTTATCGCGCCCTTTTTGTATTCACGCGGAGGCGCGGAGAAAAATTCCCCTCTCCCGCATGCGGGAGAGGGGAGGGGGAGAGGGTGCGTCAAACCCCCGCCCGCCTTCGGCGGGCACCCCCTTTCAAAAGGGGGCTTTTCATCTTCGCGGTTTCGCGCCTTCGCGTGATCCCAAAAGCTGGGATTCCACTTCGTTCCATCCCAGCCTACTGCTCTGTGATCAGAGGGCAGAACTCAGAAATCAGAGATCAGAAAGGCGTCATTGCGAGGAACGAAGTGACGAAGCAATCCAGAAAAAATTTACCGCAAAGAACGCAAAGAACACAACGCAAAGAACGCAAAGAACGCAAAGAAAAAATCGTCTGCGCGTGTAGGGGCGCGATTTATCGCGCCCTTTTTGTATTCACGCGGAGGCGCGGAGAAAAATTCCCCTCTCCCGCTTGCGGGAGAGGGGTGGGGGAGAGGGCGAAAAGGAAACGCTGGGTTTCGCTGTTCGCTCAACCCAGCCTACTGCGCTTCGCGCCTTCGCGTGAGATAAGCAGCCACATAACCCACTCATATTTCAAAAGAGCCGAAAAAGATTCCCCTCTCCCGCTTGCGGGAGAGGGGTGGGGGAGAGGGTGCTTCAAACCCACGCCCGCCTTCGGCGGGCACCCCCTTTCAAAAGGGGGCTTTTCATCTTCGCGGCTTCGCGCCTTCGCGTGAGACAAAACGTTCCCGGATGGCTACATGCTTGCCGACGGACAGACAAGGGGTTTTCCTTTGTGCTTCCGCGTGAGAAAATCCTTTTCCGACTTCTGATATCTGACCTCTGATCTCTGATCCCGTGAAAACATTTTCTGAAAGCTACACCGCCCCCGCCAATTACAGCAACACGCAGGTGATCGGCCTTTTTTTGCCGTACTTGAAACCTTACGTCGCCCGCATTGCGCTGGCGCTGGTGTGTTTGCTACTCGCGAAGTTCGCCAATGTTGGCGTGCCGCTGGTGATGAAGCAGATCGTCGATGGTCTGGATGTCGGTCGCGCGCCGCTGGTGGTGCCGCTGGCGCTGTTGGCGGCCTATGGTGTTTTGCGTTTATCGACGACGCTTTTCACCGAGTTGCGCGAAATACTGTTTGTCAAAGTGACGCAGCGGGCGACACGGGCGGTGATGTTGCAGGTGTTTCGTCATCTGCACGAAATGAGTTTGCGCTTTCATTTACAGCGACAGACCGGACGACTGACGCGCGACATCGAGCGCGGGCAGCGCGGCATCACGACCCTGATCGACTTCACGCTGTTTTCGATTTTGCCGACCATCGTCGAAGTGACGCTGGTGCTCGTTGTGTTGATCGTCGGATACGATTGGACCTTTGCGGCGATTACCCTGGCGGCGTTGGTGGCTTATCTGACGTACACCATTCTGGTGACGGAATGGAGAACGCACATGCGGCGTCGGATGAACGAATTTGATTCGCAGGCCAGCGCCAGAGCGACCGACAGTTTGCTGAATTACGAGACGGTCAAATATTTCGGCAACGAGCGTTGGGAAGAAGCGCATTACGACGACAGATTGATGCTTTGGGAAAAGGCGGCGATCCGCAACCAGACATCGCTGTCGGTGCTGAATCTGGGACAGTCGGCGATCATCGCCATTGCGGTGACGCTGATGATGTGGCGCGCGACGGTCGGCGTGGTGGACGGCACGATGACGATCGGCGATCTGGTGCTGGTCAATGCGTTGATGATTCAGTTGTACATACCGCTGAACCTCCTCGGAATGGTTTATCGTGAGATTCGACAATCGCTGACGGACATGGAGCGTTTGTTCACGCTCAACGAGATGAAGGTCGAGATCGCCGACGCGCCGGACGCGCTTCCTTTGCAGATGGGGTCTGGCGAAATCCGTTTTGAAAACGTCAGTTTCCATTACGAAGCGTCCCGTTCGATTCTGGAGAATGTGTCCTTCTCCGTCGGCGCAGGAAAAACGGTGGCCCTGGTCGGCCCGTCGGGCGCCGGGAAATCAACCTTGTCGCGGTTGCTGTTCCGTTTTTACGACGTGACGGAAGGTGCGATCCGGATCGACGGACAGGACATTCGTTCGGTCACGCAGAAAAGTTTGCGCGCGGCCATCGGTATCGTCCCGCAGGATACCGTGCTGTTCAACGACACGCTCGAATACAACATCGCGTATGGCCGAACGTCGGCAACGCACGAAGACGTTGAAGCGGTGGCGCGGATGGCGCAACTCGACGATTTTATCGCGCGACTGCCGGAGGGATACGCGACGCAAGTCGGCGAGCGCGGCTTGAAATTGTCGGGCGGCGAAAAGCAGCGGGTGGCGATTGCGCGCACCTTGTTGAAACGTCCGCAAATTCTGATTTTCGACGAAGCGACCTCATCGCTCGATTCGCGCTCCGAAAAACAAATCCAGGCGGCGATACGCGACATCGCCCGCGAACATACGACCCTGATCATCGCGCATCGCCTTTCCACGATTGTTGACGCCGATGAAATCCTGGTGCTGGAACATGGGCGTATCGTCGAGCGCGGACAGCATGCGTCGCTGTTGGCGCGGGGAGGTTTGTATGCGCGGATGTGGCGTTTGCAGCAAGCCGAACAACAGCGCGCCGAACGGGAAGCCGAGGGTCTGGGGGCGTAACAGGAATCAGAGGTCAGCGCATAGGTCGCTGGTGAGCGCAGCGAACCGCGACGCGTTGGCTCACGCGAAGCCGCGAAGCCGCGAAGAAAAAAAACTTAACCACGAAAAACACGAAAGCCACGAAAAAAGTCGTCATTCTGCGCACAGCGAAGCGGAGTCGCAGAATCTACCCCTCTCCCGCTTGCGGGAGAGGGGTAGGGGAGAGGGCGATGGGGGTGTCAGGTATCAGAGGTCAGATGTCAGAGGTCAGAGGCGTAGGGGCGCGATTTATCGCGCCCTGTTTGGCCTCACGCGAAGCCGCGAAAAAAGACTTAACCACGAAAAACACGAAAGCCACGAAAAAAGTCGTCATTCTGCGCGGCGCGAAGCGGAGTCGCAGAATCTACCCCTCTCCCGCTTGGGGGAGAGGGGTAGGGGAGAGGGCGATGGGGGTGTCAGGTATCAGAGGTCAGAGGTCAGAGGTCAGAGGCGTAGGGGCGCGATTTATCGCGCCCTGTTTGTATTCACGCGAAGCCGCAAAGAAAAATTCCCCTCTCCCGCAAGCGGGAGAGGGGTAGGGGAGAGGGTGCGTCAAACCCCCGCCCGCCTTCGGCGGGCACCCCCTTTCAAAAGGGGGCTTTTTTTCTTCGCGGCTTCGCGGCTTCGCGTGAGGTTATTCCCGGATGGCGCTTCGCTTATCCGGGCTACGCACTGTTTGTATTCACGCGAAGCCGCGAAAAAAAACTTAACCACGAAAAGCACGAAAGAGACGAAAAACACGAAAACGCAAACCCCTTCCCCCGCTTGCGGGGGAAGGCTGGGATGGGGGTGTCAGAGGTCAGCGGCGTAGGGGCGCGATTTATCGCGCCCTTTTTGTATTCACGCGAAGCCGCAAAGAAAAATTTCCCTCTCCCGCAAGCGGTGAGAGGGGTGGGGGAGAGGGTGCGTCAAACCCCCGCCCGCCTTCGGCGGGCACCCCCTTTCAAAAGGGGGCTTTTTTTCTTCGCGGCTTCGCGTGAGGTTATTCCCGGATGGCGCTTCGCTTATCCGGGCTACGCACTGCGCGGCGCGAAGCGGCGTCGCAGAATCCAAAAACACAGGGCGCGATAAATCGCGCCCCTACGGCAAAACGCGCCGATAGAGCCGTAGGGGCGGCAATTTGCCGCCCGTAACGCACATCCCGGACTGCGCCGCTTCGCGGTTTGTCCAAGCGACAAGCCGTTCTTTTTTCGTGACTTTTCGTGGGTAAAAAGATTTTCTTCGCGGCTTCGCGTGAGGTTATTCCCGGATGGCGCTTCGCTTATCCGGGCTACGCTCCTTTTTTCGTGGGTAAAAAGATTTTCTCATGATGCCCCTGCGGGGCAGAACTGCGGCCTGCGCCATGCGCCAGATATCTACACAAGTGTGGCGGGGTTTGTTGCGGGCGGGACGCCCGCGCTCCTAAGTTGACCGGAAATCCAGAAGTGCAAACCAAAACCATCCTGAACAAAATATCTTATGATCAGTTGCGCTTAAACGCAAGACTTTTTTTCCCTGTTTTACTGCCCTCAGAAAAACCATAAAGCGAAAGTTGTTTTTCCCGCGCAAAACCATTCATTTTCGACCGCTTCTCGGCGTTGCATTGCCGTTCGTCGGGAAGTTCCTGGGCGGCGCTAAAACTACGAAGCGCTTGCATTATTAGGGGGTTGTCGTGATAAGATGTTACGGACGTTCATCGGCAAGCAAACCATTGCCGTTTGCCGCGAACAGACATCCATGACCCCCACCAGCAAAAACAGGGTGCTTTACGGTTGCTACACAAACATTGCCAGCCTTTTGCTCTCGACCTCAATCAGGAGATACGAACATGAACACTATGCTGCTTCCGCTCGCTTTTCGCGAGGCTCAGGAGAGCGACAAAAAGACAAATCTTGTCAAAAAGGGATACCGCATTTTGCGAAGTATCGTATCGCGCGGCTTTCTTGTGCTGTTCGGATTGCTGCTTTCGGGCGCGGCGTATGCGCAATCTGCTGATCTGCTGGTCAATCTAATCCATACGCCCAATCCGATGCCTGTCGGTGGCGTGGTAACTTACACAATCACCGTTGAAAACAGAGGGCCGGATGCTGCCACCGCGGTGCAGTTGGTTACCACTTTACCGCCCAACTCGATCTTTGAGTCGGTCAATGCTCCTGCGGGCATGAATTGTTCGCACGCCGGCGGGACGGTCACGTGCACTCAGGCCAATTTTCCTTTCTCGGGGCAGGCGGTTATCACCCTGCAAGCGCGTCTGCCGGAGGGATTTGGAAACGATTGGTCTAATTGCGCCACCATTAGCAGCACGACGCCTGACCCCAGGTCGGATAATGACGAACGCTGCGTTAGAGTCACCACATACGCAAACGCCGATCTGGCGCTGACGGCGACCACGACCGGCGGCGCGGGTTTGGATCCGCTCAACCCGCTGAGAACGGGGGAGCAATACAGCTACACGCTGACGGTGCGCAACACCGGGCCGGACGCCTTGCCCGCCGACGAGACGACAACGGTTGAATTCGAGGTTCCGGAGGGCGCGATGGTGAGGTCAGCGCCTACAGGCGCCGGTTGGACTTGTGCGCCTAAGCCTCCTGCTCCCTATCCGCGCCCCAGTCTGTCCATCATTGAATGCACCCGCAGTGACGGATTGGCGGTGAATGCGAGCTTTCCAACGATTACGGTGCCTGCAGTTGTCAGCGGCGAGGTGTCGGGCGGAGCGATCACGGGCAGCTTCAGTGTCATTTCCACCTTTCTTGACAAAGATGCGGCGAACAACACCGATGACGTGACAGTGTATGTGTCCCCAGTTCCTAATTCCGACGTGTCCATCACGAAAACGCGCGCTCCGGCCACTGGCGACATAGCGGTCGGTTCAAACGTAACCTACACGCTGACGCCGCGCTTCAATGCCGGCGTTAACCCGACGAATGTGACCGTGACCGACACGCTGGTTGCCGGCTTGACCTATGTCAGTCACAGTACTACCCCGGCCGTTAGCCCGTGGGTTTGCGATTTCGGGACGACAACCCCGAACACGCTCACTTGCGTCTATCCCGGCGAATACACAGGCGGCCTGTACACCAATCTCCCGACCATTACCCTGGTGGCCACGGTGAACGCTACAGGAACAATCAACAACACGGCGAACATCGAAGCGGATCAAGACGATCCCATTCCGGGGAACAATTCGTCCACCATCGGCGTGACAGGCAGCAATAACGCCCAGTTGACGATCACCAAGACGAGCAGCGCCACGCATGTGTATCTGAATGACCCCTACACCTTCACCGTGACCGTTCGCAACACCGGTCCGCAGCCGATACCGGCGGGACAGACGGTCGTTGTCACCGAAACGATTCCGGCGAGCATGACTTTGGGGAACACCTTCGCGCCTGCGCCCTGGGTGTGCGAAGTGGGTGGCGTTGCGATCGCCCTGCCGCTGGTCGGCCTTGCCACGATGACCTGCACCTACACGGTGCCTGCGGGATCGCCGGTGGCCGTGAATACCAACCTCCCGGTGTTGACCTTACCGGTCACCAACACCGCTATCGGCGCGTTGGAGAATCAGGCTTGTGTGGAGGCACGAACCAACCCGGACTCCACGCAGCAGTGCGCGACCAGAAGAGTGTATGGCACTCTGGAGGGGCAAGGCGCGAATTTAAGTATCTCAAAATCCGCGACCCCGGACACCGTGGCTGTCGGGGATCTGGTAACCTATACGCTGACGATTACCAACGGTGGCCCGGGAACCGCCCACAATGTGGTCGTCTCGGACAGGCTTGAAAACCTGCTCACCACTAACGGCTTTGTGAGCGCGACGACAACACATGGAACCTGCGGCGTCGCACTCGTGTCCTCGGTGCTCACTTGCAATCTGGGAGATCTGGCGAACGGTGTCACTGCCACGGTGACGATCACCATCCGTCCGGCCAACACCACGGCGGTGGACAGGACGCACACCAACGTCGCCACGGTGACTTCGGATACCGTCGATCCAGTTCCCGGAAACAACACGTCTAGTACCACCTCGACGATTGTGCAGCCGCGTGTGGATGTCACGGTCACCAAGACGGTTACCCCCAACCCCGTGCGCGAGGGAGAACCAATGGCGTATGTCGTGACGGCGCGCAACAACGGCCCGTCCACGGCGAGGAGCGTGGAGACAACCGATCCGATACCGCCTGGTACCGCATTCGTCAGCGGCGGAAGCGTGACGGGTGGCGGCAGTTGCGTCTGGCCTGCCGCTGGCGCCACCGGCGTCACGATCACATGTACTTGGACGACGATTGCGCCCGGTATCCAGCAAACCGCTACATTCCGGCTACGCCCGTTGCCCGGGACGGAAGGACAAACCCTGACCAACACGGTCACGATCAGTACCGATTCGACCGAAACCGATACCACCAACAACACGGGCACAGCTTCCACGACGGTGCAAGAGCCACGGTTGGACATTCTGGTCACCAAGCAAAGCAATGTTGTTTCGGTGAATGTAGGCAGTCCTGTGACCTACACCATCAGGATCGAAAACCTGGGACCGTCCTACGGCACGAATCTGGTCATGACGGACGATTTCCCCAGAGGAACCGATCCCAGCGCCATCTTCACCTATGAAGGCAGTCTGACTGTTGTCCCTGCTGGCGGAACGTGTGCGGAGCCGACGATTGGCGATGCATCGGGGCCGCTCGTGTGTACATTCCCCACCATTGCCCCTGGGGAGGTCATCGAGGTGAGATACGATATGCAGGCAAGAAGCATCATTAACCCCCCTAACGCAACCACAGGCACCTATACCAATGATGTGACAGTGAGTGTCGATGAAGTTGCGTCCGAAACTAATTGGAACAATAACGAGGATTCCCAGACGGTGACAGTGGCGCTCGCGCCGTTGGCGACGGATTTGAGCATTGCCAAGGACGTCGATAGAAGATCAGTCAGAACCGGTGAGCAAGTGGACTATACCTTCGTGGTCACCAACCACGGCCCACTGGATGTGAGAGAGGTCAACGGTGCTTCTGTGACGGATCCGCTACCCACAGGGTTGACGTTCATCACCTCCCCGGATGGTTGTTCCCTGATTGGGGGCACCAATACCGTGTTCTGTCCTGTGGGAAATCTTGACGTTGGTGACAGCAAAACCTTCAGAATCAGGGCAAGCATCGCCGCCAATGCGGGCACGTTGCCGAATGTGGCGACGGTCACACTCGTGGGCGATACGAATCCCAACAACAACACAAGCAATACATCGATCACGGTGCTTGCGAATCCTTCGGGCTTCACCGCGATACCCATCTTGAACATCTATGGGTTGCTTGCTTTGCTTGCCGCTGTTGTGGGCATCGGAGCGGCGTACCGCAGAAAATACCGGTAGCGCGTAGGCTGGCGATGAGCGAAGCGAATCCCAGCAAGCAACCCCTTGAAGGCATAGGTATTCTTCCCCTCTCCCGCGAAAGCGGGAGAGGGTTTGTTTTTTTGAGGCGGCAAGGGTAGGCAAAATGGCGGGCGGGACGCCCGCGCTCCATTTTTTTCCGCGCTCTCCGCGGCTCCGCGTGAGGATTATTTTTTGCGTTCTATGCGTTCTATGCGGTTAATTGTTTTCAACAAACCCCCGTCCGCCTTCGGCGGCCACCCCCTTTGAAAAGGGGGCTTTTCTGACCTCTGATTTCTGACTCCCGGATGGCGC
>WQTW01000034.1 GCA_009786085.1 Pseudomonadota bacterium
GGGAGAGGGGTGGGGGGAGNGGGGGATGCTGAAAACCCATCTCCGCTACCCTCTCCCGGCCTTCGGCCACCCTCTCCCGCAAGCGGGAGAGGGGAAGCAGACTGAAGGGGAGGGCGTTCCGTATCACTGCTTAGTTGCAACGGCAAATCTTTTCCCTGCTCATCAAGAAGGCCGACGGCGACCGGAATCGCCAGAGTCGCTTTGTCGGGTTGCCCCGGCGTTGGTGCGGTGTGTTGCTCAAGGATCAAGGTGTAGCTGCGGCTCGCGGCGTCAAAGCTGCCGGAAGCGCGAATCTCAGGCGTACCGGCTTGCGAATACCAGCGCTTGAATTGTGTCAAATCTACATTGGAAGCGTCCTGCATCGCCTGTACGAAATCATCGCAGGTGACGGCTTTCCCGTCGTGCCGCGCGAAATACAAATCCATGCCGCGCTGAAACGCGTTTTCGCCGAGCAGTTCGTGTTGCATTCGGATGACTTCGGCGCCTTTTTCATAGACGGTCATCGTGTAGAAATTTCTGATTTCGCGGTATTCGTCAGGGCGCACCGGGTGGGCGGTCGGCCCCGCATCTTCCGGGAACTGGCGTTTTCTCAAAAAATCGACGGCGGCAATGCGTTCTGCCGCAGCCGAGCGCATTTCGGCGGAAAACTGTTGGTCGCGGAAAACGGTCAGCCCTTCTTTCAGCGAAAGTTGAAACCAGTCGCGGCAGGTGACGCGGTTGCCTGTCCAGTTGTGAAAATACTCGTGAGCGATGACGCTTTCGATCGCCTGGTAATCGTCGTCGGTGGCGGTGACCGGGTCGGCGAGAATCAGTTTGCTGTTGAAGATGTTAAGCCCTTTGTTTTCCATCGCGCCCGAGTTGAAATCGTCGGCGCAAAAAATCATGAAACGGTCGAGGTCGTATTCGCGGCGGTAACGTGTTTCGTCCCAGCGCATCGCGCGTTTCAGTGCGTCCATTGCGTAGGCGCAGCGCGGGATGTTTTCTTTCGTTGAATAAATTTCGAGCGTGACGTTGCGACCGGAAGCGGTGACGAACGTATCGCGCAACACGTCGAGGTCGCCGGCGACCAGCGCGAAGAGATAACAGGGCTTGGGAAACGGGTCTTGCCAGCGGGCGAAGTGACGATTGTCAGGCAATTCACCGGCGTCGATCCGGTTGCCGTTGGCGAGAAGAACGGGAACTTTCCGACGGTCGGCGCGCAAAATGACATCGAAACGCGACAGCACGTCGGGACGATCCGGAAAATAGGTGATGCGACGGAAACCCTCGGCTTCGCATTGGGTGCAGAATACGCCCGACGACAGATAAAGCCCTTCGAGCGCGGTGTTCTGCGACGGCGCCTGGCGGGTGGTGACGGTGAGCGTGCCGCTGTCGGGGGTGTCGATAAGGATGAGACGGGCGTCGTCCCGTTGATAACGTGAAGCGTCGAGCGGTACGCCATCCAGTTCGGCGGCGAGCAAGGTTTGCGCTTCGCCGTCGAGCGTCAGCGGCGCTTGACGGTCTTGGGCATGAGCATCGGGGTTGCGCGTGAAATGCAGCGTCGCGGTGACTTCGGTGGCGTCGGCGTCGAGGTCGAACACCATCTCGATGCGCGGGACAAGAAAAGCCGGCGGGCGGTAATCGAGGCGGCGTTTGACCGCAGAAAGGGCAGGGGAGGCGGGCGTCGTGTCGGAATTCATCATGAAACAGGCGTTAAGAGGTGTCGGACAGTGCGAATGTCTCTATTTTATCAAGCCGGACGCTCCGGCTCCCGCCGATTTCGTGCGTTTCTTCTGACAAACAGCTATGATATCTATCTATCGGAGTCCCACAAGGAGATGGCCTTGAATCTGGAAAAAGTGATCTTTGGATTTTTTGTCATTCTTGCCTGTACGCTGAACGCGGGTTTTTTCTTGGGCGAGATTGATGTGGTTCATGCGCACAACGCCACCGAATTGTTTGCGGCCTTGATCGTCAACATCGTGGTTTTGATCTTGAAGATCGGCGACCGCACCCAGATCGGCGCGTTGCAAATGGCGACCAGTCTGGCGGCGACGCTGCAACTGCTGCTCTCGTGTCTGGTGTGGTTGTGGCATGTGCAAATCGGCGGAACGCCGATGGATCCGCCGACGATGGCCACCATCGTGTCGCTGGCGGGCGGGGCCTTGCTTGCCAACGTGATCTCGGTCATTCTGCTGATCGGCGAAACGTTGCGGCACACACGGTAACGGAAAAAGCCACGGGAAAAGCTGCGGAAAAAACCGCGACAGAAAGCCGTCGTTCCTATGGGTGAGCCGCTTTTTCTCATTCTGCGCCGCTTGCGGCGGCCATTGCTCGCCGTCATCGGCTCTATCGCCATTTCGATACTGGGGTTGGCGAACATTCCCGGCGTTGACGCGGACGGCAATGCGACGACGCTCGGTTATTTTCACGCGTTTTACATTATGAGCTTTACCGCCACGACCATCGGTCTTGGCGAAATCCCCTATCCGTTCTCCGAAGCGCAGCGCCTCTGGGTGATTTTTTCGATTTACATCTCGGTGATTTCCTGGGCGTATGCGCTGGGTGTGATTTTTCACATGACGCGCGATCCGGCGTTCCGTCAGGCGTTGGCGCGCAGCCATTTTGCGACGCGGGTGCGGCGGCAGACGGAGCCGTTCATTCTGGTTGTCGGCTATGGGCAGAGCGGGAATGCGCTGGCGCGAATGCTCGACCGTATCGGTTATAACTCGGTGATCGTCGAATTGCTGCCGGATCGGGTCGCGCAGATCGAAACGCAGGAATACCAGCGGATGCCGTTGTTCGTCGCCGGTGACGGGCGTTGGCCGGAAACGCTGGTCGATGCCGGTGTGACGCACCCGCAATGTCAGACGATGGTGGTTCTGGCCGGTGATGACGACACCGCGCAGGCCGTGGCGATCGGCGGCTCGGCGCTCAATCCGAACCTGCGCATCATCACGCGGGCGCGTTCGGAAATGGCGGTCACCAACCTCGAATCGTTTCACAGAATCGAAATCGTCAATCCTTACGAAACCTTTGCGTTCAATCTGGGGCAAGACTTCAGCGCGCCGGAAAAATTGCAAGTCAGAGGATGGCTGACCGGATTGCCCGGTTCCCAGCGTCCCGACGTACTGAAATTGCCGATCGGACATTGGGTGATCTGCGGCTTTGGGCGTTTCGGCCATTACATCGCACAGGCGTTGACGCGAGCCGGCGCGACATGGACGGCCATCGACAACAACCCGGCGTTCGCTCCGGAGCCATCGCTGCTTCAGAAAAGCTACAGCCAGGAAACGCTGACCGAAGCCGGAATCGAGCGGGCGGTCGGCATCGTCGCCTGTACCGACCGCGACGCGATCAATCTGGCCGCAGTGCGACGCGCCCGTGCGTTGAACCCCAAACTTTTCGTCGCCGTCCGGCAAATGCACGCCTCGAACGCCAGTCTGGTCGAAGCCACACAAGCGGACTTGCGCTTCATCCAGGCGGAAATCACCTCGCACGAAGTGCGGCAGTTAATCACCTCGCCGTTGCTGAACCGCTTTTTGCTGGCGCTGCGCGCCGACACCGGCGACCTCGCTCAGCGCGTCATCACCCAACTGGAGGCCACCGTTCAGGATCGCGTGCCCTTCCTCTGGGTGTTCAGTTGCATGGCGGCGTATCCGGGACTGCGCGAAGCGTTCGAATACGATACGGAAAATCCCTTGCGGCTCGGTGATCTGCTCGTTCATCCGCACGACCCGACCCGTGCGTTGCAGGCAACGGCGCTGATGCTGGTGCGCAACGACAAAGAAATCCTGCTCCCCGAATCGCACCTCCGCTTGCAATCGGGCGACCGCATTCTTTTTGCCGGCCCCAAAGGCATCGAAGCCCTGCAAAAGCGGCACTACCTGACCCCCAGCCCATTGCCGCTGATCCGAACCGGCGTCGAACCGCCGCGCAGTTGGGCGTTCAGAAAGCTGGAAGCCTGGCGGAAATCCAGAAAAACAAATTGACCGCAGAGAACGCAGAGAGCGCAAAGAAAAAAGCCGTCATTGCGAGCATAGCGAAGCATTAATCCAGTGTTTTTCGTTGCATACATTTTCTGGATTGCTTCGTCACTTCCCGCCACGCTTCGCTCGCGGCTAAAGGTTCCTCGCAATGACGCCTTTCTGATTCCTGACCTCTGACCTCTGATACCTGAAACCCCCATCCTCATCCTGGCCCTCCCCTTGAAGGGGAAGGAGCTCGCGTTCTTCGCGTCTCCGCGTGAGGCATTTTTCTGGCTTCCCGCCATGTTCCGCTCATGACAAAAGGTCCCGCGCAGAATGACAGGGTTCTGATCCCTGACCCCTGATTCCTGATTCCTGAGTTGGAGCACCAGCCGCCCGATTGGTATATAATACGCGTTTCCCTTGCCTCACCCGCCGCAGACGGGGAGGCCTTGCAGCAGAGGCCCGGCTCATCGGAGTCGGGTTGTTTTTGCCGCGATTCAGACCGAAAGGAGTTAACTGCATGCGTCATTACGAAATAGTGTTTATCGTCCACCCGGACCAAAGCGAGCAGGTGCCGGCGATGGCCGAGCGCTACCGCGCGATGGTGGAATCGCGCGGTGGGCGTGTCCATCGCCTGGAGGACTGGGGTCGTCGCCAGATGACTTACCCGATCCAGAAGATGCACAAAGGCCATTATGCGCTGATGAATATCGAGTGCAATCTTGAAACGCTGGAAGAGCTGGAGCACGCGTTCAAATTCAACGATGCGGTGTTGCGTCATTTGACGGTATCGATGGATGCCGCGGTGACGACGCCGTCGGCGATGATGCGCGAGGACAAGGCGAAGTCGCTGACTGAAAAAGAGATCGACGACAGGGATATGTCTATCGACACCGCGGAAGACAGCGCGCCGGTCGCGGAAGAGGACGTCGCCTGATCGGAGCGCAGTGAGAGGGCATGGAGCCGACCAACCGGATTGAACTGGACGCGACACTGACGGAAAAAAGCGTGTTGCGCCATACGCCGGCAGGTGTGGCGGTACAGGAAGGGATGTTGTCGCATCGATCGATGCAGTCCGAAGAAGGCGCGATGCGCCAGGTGAATTTCGAAATTTTCACTGTGGCTTTCGGACAGGAGGCGCTGGCATTGAGCCGGATGCCCATCGGCAGTCCGCTTCGTTGTACGGGGTTTCTGTGCCGCCGCTGGCGTAGCGGAATCACGCTGGCGCTGCACCTCTCGCGGATCGAACCGCTTTGAACTTTGAGTCAACGCAAATGAATAAACAACGTAAAGGAATTGAACTATGCCTCGCATGATGGGTGGTAAAGGTAAAGGTAAAGGCAAAGATGCCAACAAGCAACGCCGCGATCGCGGCAATGCGCTGTTCAAGCGCAAAAAATTCTGCCGCTTTACGGCGGAAGGTGTGAAACAGATTGATTACAAGGACGTGGATGTGCTGAAGGAGTTTTTGCAGGAGAACGGCAAGATCATGCCGGCTCGTGTGACCGGCACGAAGGCACGTTATCAGCGTCAATTGTCGGTGGCGATCAAGCGCGCGCAGTTCCTGGCGCTCTTGCCGTACACGGACCGCCACTAAGAGGAGCTAAAGATGCAAGTGATTCTTCTCGAAAAAATCGTCAACGTGGGTTCGCTCGGCGATGTGGTTAAAGTCAAGGACGGCTACGCGCGCAATTTTCTGATCCCGCAGGGGAAAGCCAAGCGGGCGACGCCGGAAAATATCAAGATGCTCGAAGAAAGACGGGCGGAACTGGAAAAACAGGAAGCGGAGAAGTTGACCGACGCGACGGCGCTGGCCGAGCGGCTGGAAGGTTTGACCATCCAGATCGCCCAGCGGGCGGGGGTCGATGGGCGTTTGTACGGTTCCGTCACCAACGTCGATATCATCGAAGCGTTGAAGGAGAAAGGTTTTGTCCATCTCGAACGTTCGATGGTTCGCTTGCCGGACGGCCATTTGAAGCAGGTCGGCGATCATTCGGTAATATTGGCGTTGCATACCGATGTGACGGCGACGATCACGGTTCATGTGGTGGGCGACGTTGCTGGCCAGTGATGGGCGTAAGCGTTTGACGATGTGATGCGAAAACCGGCGCCTTGAGCGCCGGTTTTTGTTTGACCTTTGTTCCTGTATCCTTACGGCTTCACCACTTTTTTCCCCTATCCGATACTCCGATGGCCGACCAAGACCGTGACATAGAATCGCTGAAACTGCCGCCGCACTCGATGGAGGCGGAACAAGCCGTGCTGGGCGGTCTTTTGATCGACAACGAGGCGATGGATCGGATCGGCGACGTATTGTCGCGCGACGATTTTTACGCGGACGCGCATCGTCTGGTTTTCGATCACATTCAGCGGCTGACCGGCGAGGGAAGGGCGGCCGACGTGGTGACGGTGGCCGATGCGCTGGAATCGATGCAAAAGCTCGATTACGTCGGCGGGCTGGCCTACATCGGCGCGCTGGCGCAGAACGTGCCGACGGCGGCCAATATCCGCCACTACGCGCAAATCGTGCGGGAGCGTTCGGTGCTGCGGCAACTGGTGACGACGGCGGGGAAAATTGCCGACAACGCCTACAATCCGCTCGGCAAAAACGCTGCGCAAGTGCTCGATGAAGCGGAAGCCGATATTCTGCACATCGCCGAGCAGGGCGCGCGCGGACAAAAACAATTTGTCGAAATCGGTAAAGTGCTTGGCGAAGTGGTCGAACGGATCGAGCAACTGTACGAGCGGGATGATCCGTCGGAAGTGACCGGCGTACCGACCGGTTTTCACGATCTCGACAAAATGACCTCCGGCTTCCAGGAAGGCGATTTGATCATTATCGCCGGACGCCCCTCGATGGGAAAAACCGCGCTGGCGCTCAACATCGGCGAGCATGTGGCGCTGCATGCCGGCTTGCCGGTGGCGGTGTTTTCGATGGAAATGTCTTCTACCCAACTGGCGATGCGGATGATCGGATCGGTCGGTCGCTTGTCGAGCCAGAATTTGCGGATTGGCCGTTTGCAGCAGGGCGACTGGGAAAAACTGTCGCATGCGCTGGGGCGTTTGAACGAAGCGCAAATCATGATCGACGAAACGCCGGCGTTGAACGTGATTGAAGTGCGTTCGCGGGCGCGGCGCCTGAAACGCCACTACAAAAAACTCGGCCTGGTCATCGTCGATTACCTGCAACTGATGCAGGCAAGTACGACCGGCGAAAACCGCGCGACCGAAATCTCCGAAATTTCGCGGTCGCTGAAAGCGCTGGCGAAAGAACTGAACGTGCCCGTCGTCGCGTTGTCGCAGTTGAACCGCAGCCTTGAACAACGTCCCAACAAAAGGCCGGTGATGTCGGACTTGCGCGAATCCGGCGCCATCGAGCAGGACGCCGACGTGATCCTTTTCATCTACCGCGACGAAGTCTATAACCCCGACACGCAGGAAAAGGGAACCGCCGAAATCATCATCGGCAAGCAGCGAAACGGGCCGATCGGCTCTGTCCGCTTGACGTTTCTGGGCGAATACACCCGCTTCGAAAACTTCGCCGCGCCCGGCAGTTATTGATAATGTGACGATGCGATCATGGGTGATCATGGCCGTGTTTGATCCATCACGCAAAGCGCTTTGTTTGTCGATATGTTTTTTGAAATATATGGCCTCTTCGTTTTTTGGAAGGGCGAGATACAATGTTCCTATCTTGACTTGGATCAAGGAAAGACTTTGCCGCGCAAGTATGATCAGGCGGATGGATTTACTTAAGATTACTGAAGGCATCCGAACATCAGATGTCGTTCAACCAAGAGAGTAGGGAAGCTATGAACTTGTCGGGGATTTTGGTCGTTGCGGTGCCGGAGCGCTGTGAAGAGGTCGCTGAGGCGCTGGCCGCCATGCCGGGGGTCGAGGTGTATCAGAAAGATCCTGCGACAGGAAAAATCGTTGTCGTGCAGGAGGCTCCTTCGATCAAAGAAGAAGCTGTCGGCGCCCGGGCGTTGCAGGCTATTCCGGGTGTTATCGCCGTCAACATGGTTTACCACTATTTTGCTGAAGATCCGATGCTCGACACATTTGATGCTTCAACTGCTTTTGCTTCAACTGACGTAGTCAATTAACTTGATGTTGTACTTTTCCATCAACCTTTGCGCTTAGCGCTAACTGATGTCCCAAAGGAGCTCACATGACCAGCTTGTCACGCCGAGAATTTATCAAAACGAGTATCGCTGCAACGACTGCAGCAACCGCCGGGTTTACGGTTTCGCAGGCGGCTTTGGCGCAAGCCAGCGCAGCGGAAGCCGGATGGAAATGGGATAAAGGGGTATGCCGTTTCTGCGGGGTGGGTTGCGGCGAACAAGTCGCTACCTTCGACGGGAAGATCGTCGCCATCAAGGGTGACCCCGATGCTCCGGTCAACCGCGGGTTGAACTGCATCAAGGGCTATTTCAATGGCCGCATCCTGTACGGCGAAGACCGCCTGACCAGACCACTGATGCGGATGAAGGGCGGAAAATTCGACAAGGACGGCGATTTCGTCCCGGTCACCTGGGATCAGGCGCTTGATGAAATTGCCGCACAGTTCAAGCGGATCTACAAGGCCAAAGGCCCGTCTGCTGTCGCGATGCTGACCTCCGGTCAATCGCTGGTTTCGGAAGGCTATATCACCAACAAGCTGATAAAAGCCGGTTTCCGTTCAAACAATATCGATCCGAACGCGCGTTTGTGCATGGCAAGCGCGGTGGTCGCGTTCTATCAATGCTTCGGGGTCGATGAGCCGGCGAACTGCTACGACGATTTTGAACTGGCCGACACCACTGTGCTGTGGAGCAACAACATGGCCGAAGCGCATCCGATTCTGTGGTCGCGGGTGACGGATCATCGTCTGGCGGACAAGAATTCCCGGATCATCAATGTCACGACGTACCGCAACATGTGCTCGGATATTTCCGACCTGGAAATCATCTACAAGCCGAACACGGAACTGGCGATTCTGAACTACATCGCGCGCGAGATGGTCAAGCGCAACGCGGTGAATATGGATTTCGTCAACAAGCATTGCATCTTTGCCACCGGCCCGGTCGATATCGGTTTCGGCATGCGTCCGACCGACAAGTTTGCGTTCCCGGCGGAAAAAGACACGCTGGCGAAGCAACTGAACTACACGATTGACAAGTACGAAGCGATCGCCCAGCGCCGCCCGGATATGGCCGGCAAGTCGATCGAACAGAAAGACGCGGGAAGAGCCGACGCGCATTGGCACATCACTTTTGACGAGTACAAGAGAGGGATTGAGCCGTACACGCTCGACTTTGTGGCGGAACTGGCGAAAGGCGATCCGAGCGAATCGCTGGATGCGTTCAAGAAGAAGCTGCAACAGCTTGCCGACTACTACATCGCCGACAAATCGAAGAAGATCATGTCGCTGTGGTGTATGGGCGTCAACCAGCACGTTCGCGGCGTTTGGGTCAACCAGCAGATTTACGCGCTGCACCTGCTGCTCGGCAAGCATGGAACGCCGGGTAATGGCGCGTTCTCGCTGACGGGACAGCCGACAGCCTGCGGAACGGCGCGCGAAGTGGGCACCTTCTGCCACCGCCTGCCGTCGGATATGTTGGTGGCCAATCCGGCGCACCGTGAAAAGACGGAAAAGATTTGGAAATTGCCGCCGAAGACGCTGAACCCGAGAGTGGGAACAGCGCTGATGATGGCGCTGCGTGGCCTGGAAGATGGTTCGGTGAATTTCGTGTGGACGCAGACCGTCAACCTGTGGCAGTCGGTGCCGAACACGAACCACTGGCTGAAAGCTGCGCGTAATAAAGAAAACTTCGTTGTTGTGGCAGACGCTTATCCGACACTGTCCGGAAAAGTGGCCGACGTTATCCTGCCGGCGGCGATGATCTTCGAGAAATGGGGTATGTTCGGTAACGCCGAGCGCCGGATGCAGTGCTGGCGTCAGTTGGTCAATGCGCCGGGTCAGGCTCGTCCCGATGCCTGGATGATGCTGGAGTTCGCGAAGCGCTTTACGCTCAAAGAAGTTTGGGGCGAGTTGCCGTTGCCGGGATTGAAGGTAGAAGGTTTCCCGGACGACAAGCTGCCGAGCGTGCTCGAAGAAGCCAAGAAGATGGGCTACAACGAGAACATGACGTTGTACGAAGCGCTCTTTGCAACGCCGGAAAACAAGAAGTTCAAATGGCCTGATCCTATCGCCAAAGGTACGGAAAACTCCATCGTCAATCTGCTTGGAGACGGCTGGTTCGTTGAGAAAGCGCTGTTTGAAGAGTATCGTCCGTTCACCTTCGGGGGACACGATCTGGCGCCGTTCGATATGTACTACGACGACAAGGTTCGTGGCCTGCGCTGGCCGATCATCGACGGCAAAGAAACCAAGTGGCGTTTCTCGGAAGGCAACGATCCGTTCGTGAAGGCAGGCGAAGGGTATAACTTCCACGGGAAGCTGCTCAAAGCCATCCCGAGCGGTGACCTCGATGGTGTCAAAGACACCACGCCGAAACCGCTGCCGGGTAAAGCGAAGATCTTCTTCCGTCCTTATGCCGGTTATCCTGAGAAGCTGGACAAGAACTACGATCTGCAACTGTGCACCGGTCGTATCCTTGAGCATTGGCATACCGGTTCAATGACCCGTCGTGTACCTGAGTTGCACCGCACGGCGCCGACGGCGACGCTTGACATGAACCCGGCGGATGCTCAGGCGCGTGGCTTGAAGCATCAGGACCTTGCCTGGGTCGAAACCCGGCGCGGCAAGATCAAGATGATCGTGAATACGCGGGGTCGTAACAAGATGCCGCCGGGAACGATCTGGGCTGCGTTCTTCGATGAAGGCGTTCAGGTGAACCAGTTGACGCTGGATGCCGCCGATCCGTTATCGCTTGAGCCGGATTATAAGAAGGCCGCGGCGAAGGTTTATAAGGCCTGATCCATGAAAACTCCGGCATGCATGTGAAGCAAAGCATGCATGCCGGGGATTCTCGTGGCTGACGGAATTGGATTTGGTATAAATTGAGTATAAAGACAGCCCTGTTTTTTTGGCAGCAGGTGGAGTTTGATGAGCGCAATTGACCGCAGACAATTTTTGATTCGCACCGCCCAGATGGCTGGCGTCGCTGCATGCGTCGCCGCTGTTTGGTCTCCGTTGGTGCGCGGTCAGGCTCATGCGGCGGCTCATGCGCTGCGTCCTCCCGGCGCTTTGCCGGAAGAAGATTTCATGGCGCTGTGCCTGAAATGCGGGCAATGCGTCAAGGCGTGTCCTTTCAAGACGCTGAAACTGGCGACGGTTGCTGACCACGCGCCGACAGGGACACCTTATTTCATCGCGCGGGAGACCCCCTGCGAGATGTGCGTTGATGTTCCTTGTGTACCGGTTTGCCCGTCGGGCGCGCTGGACAGGAGCTTGACCGATATCACCAAGGCCCGCATGGGTCTTCCGGTGATTGATCGGGAAATTTGCTTATCGTTTCGCGGCTTGCGTTGCGAAGTGTGCTACCGGGTGTGCCCGGTGCGTGGCAAGGCGATCACCTTGAACATTGTGCATAACGAAGATACCAACCGGCACGCCCGTTTTGAGCCGGTCATCAACAGTGAGCACTGCACGGGTTGCGGCATATGCGAAAAAGCCTGCCCGACCGAAGAATCGTCGATTCGTGTGTTGCGGCACCAGTTTGTCCAGGGCAAATTGGGCGAGCATTACAGCCCGTCTTTGGGTGAAGACTTCAAGATACAGGATATTCGTCAAGGCACGGATATCGCCAAGGAACTGAATCCTGGCGACAAGAGACAGGCAGCCCCCGGCGTGGGTTACTTCAACCAGCCCGGAGGTCGTGAGGGCATTATTCCGGGAGCTAAGCCATGACCGAAAAACAGGAAGGCATGGTTTCCCCGCAAAAGAACACGGCGGTTCGGCATTTTCAGATGCCGGATACGCTTGCAGGCAAGTTGCGCGTGTGGCGCTTTTTGATCGCGCGTCGCATTGTTCAGGTAGGCGTGCTGATTTTGTTCATTGGAACACTTCAATGGGGCTGGACGCTGTTCAATCGGCTGGTGCTGACCGGCAATATGTCGTCCTCCCGCCTTCTCGACATCATTCCGCTCTCCGATCCTTTTGCGGTATTGCAACTGATCGCCAGTCTCCACTGGCCGCATACGGATGCGCTGATCGGGGCGGCGATCGTTTTGGTGTTCTACCTTTTAGTGGGTGGTCGGGTGTTCTGCGCCTGGACATGCCCGGTCAACATGGTGGCGGATCTTGCCGGCTGGGTGCGCGAAAAATTGGGCATACGCAGTCTGTTCATCGTGCCATCGAAAACGCGCTACTGGGCGTTGTTGTTGACGTTGCTCTTGTCGTTCATTTTGGGCGTTGCCGCCTTTGAGTGGGTTAGCCCGATCGCGATCATGCACCGCGAGCTGATCTACGGCATCGGCTTGGGCTTCATCGCTGTGCTCGGCATCTTCATTTTTGACCTTTTGATCATGGCGCGCGGCTGGTGCGGACATCTCTGCCCCCTCGGCGCGTTCTGGTCGATCGTGGGTCGCACGGCGCAAATCCGTGTGGCCTTTGATGATGCAAGCTGCACGCGTTGCGGTGACTGCGTCAAGGAGTGTCCGGAACCGTCTGTACTTAGCTTCAAAGAAGCGGCGCAACACGGTATGGTACGTTCCGGAGAGTGTACCAACTGCGGTAAATGTATCGTCGTTTGCCCAGAAAACAGCCTTTCATTTAACCTTCGTGCCTGCATTCGCACTTGTTCGTCGTCGCAATCAGCGCACGGTTCAACATCCTAAACCGAGAGAGGAAAAACCATGAAACGCTTGGCTTTGATAGTAGCATCCAGTTTGGTGATAGGCTTGTTTGCCTGTGCAACGCAGTCGACTCCTGACACGCAATTTGGTTTGGTGAAAGGCGGTGCTCAGGAAGTTCTGACACCTAAAGCTTTTACGGCTGATGGTTCGGGCGCAAAAGGGGCTGCCGAAACAGCTTACCTGATGCCTGCGTTATCGAAACACGATAACGATCCGTACCTGCCGATCACCGTTGATAAAAACCAGTGCCTGGCTTGCCATGACAAACCGGGTCAGGCAAAGAAAGCGGGCGACCCGGCGCCGATCCCGCCGTCGCACTATACCAAGGCTGCGGATGGCAAGCAGAAGGTAGCGGGCGCGCGGTATAAATGTGATTTGTGCCATGCTCCGGCGGCTGATGTGCCGGATCTGGTCAAAAACACCGGACCGAAACCGAAGCGTTAAACAGTATTAAAATCAAGAGGATGCGGTCTCAACCGCATCCTCTTTCTTAAGAGCTGGCCGCGATATGGCCGGGCTGGAATCGAAAGATTCTGTGTCCGGTGATGGTGCGGCCAGTTGTTTTTGTATCGGGCATCAGATCGTAGAGCGGATAAGCGAAGCGCCATCCGCCGTTTCCAGACATCAGAGAGCAAGAATCCGGCAGATTCTTCGCCTTCTCCGCGCCTTCTCGCAAACCCACCGTAAACGGAAACCACTCTGGCGGTAGAATAGCGGTCAATCACGAAACGATAAGGAGTGGCGCGTGCGGGTTTTTGGTTTTGCGGGGTGGTCGGGGAGCGGCAAGACGACGCTGATTGAAAAAATCGTCCCGCTTCTGGTGGCGCGCGGGAAAAACGTCTCGCTGATCAAACACGCGCACCACGGCTTTGACCTTGATCGTCCGGGCAAAGACAGTTACCGCCATCGTGAGGCGGGTTGCTCGGAGGTGCTGATTCTGGCGCAGGAGCGTTGGGCGCTGATGCACGAATCGCGTGGCGCGCCGGAACTGACACTTGCGGAGGCGCTGGCGCGGATGTCGCCGTGCGATCTGGTGCTGATCGAAGGCTATAAAGCGTATTCAGTGCCGAAGCTCGAAGTCCATCGCGTTGCCGTCGGCAAACCGTTGCTGTGTCCGGGCGATCCGAACATCGTCGGGATCGCCACCGATGTGGCTGCTTCGGCGTTGCCCGTCGGCTTGCCCAAAGCGCTGCCACATTTCGACATCAACGATGCCGCATCAATCGCCGACTTTGTTTTCTCTCACGCTGTGAACGTATCGAAAGGATAACATGAACGTTAAAGTCGTCTATCTGGCGCGCTTGCGGGAAGCGTTGGGGTGCAGCGAAGAAATGTTGACGCTGGCGTCGGCGTCGGTGACAACGACAGCGACACTCGGCGATGTGCTTGCGATGCTGCGCGAACGCGGCGAACCCTGGTCGTATGAGTTGGGCGAGGGGAGGGCGGTGCGGGCGGCGATCAATCACGACATGGCGGATGCCGATGCGGCGGTGCGCGACGGCGATGAGATCGCGTTTTTCCCGCCGGTCACCGGCGGTTGATGGAGGCGGAGATGTTCAAACGGATCAGCGTTCAACACGACGATTTCGATGTGGCGGCGGAAATGGCGATGTTACGCGAGCGCGATCCGCGTGTCGGCGCAGTCGCTGTTTTCATAGGCACGGTTCGAGAGATGAACGATGCGGCTAACGGTTCCGCGTCGGTTCAGACGATGACGCTGGAGCATTATCCGGGAATGACGGAGAAGGCGCTGGCGAAAATCGTTGCCGAAGCGGCGCAGCGTTTCGATATTCTGGGCGCGACGGTCATCCACCGCATCGGCGAATTGAAACCGCTCGACCAAATCGTACTGGTGGCCGTCAAAAGTGCGCATCGCGGCGATGCGTTCGATGCCTGTCGTTTCATCATGGACTATCTCAAAACACAAGCGCCGTTCTGGAAAAAAGAAACCACGTCGCAAGGCGCACATTGGGTTGACGCCAGAGAGAGCGACGACGAAGCGGCGGCGCGGTGGCAGCGTCCGTGCGCCGGGGGGGGCTGACAACAATGCCGGTGATTCTCGGAGAATTCATTGCCGTCGGAACGGGCGCGGCAATCGGCGCCTGGATGCGTTGGGGGCTGAGTTGGTGGCTGAACGAATACTATCCCAAATTTCCGCTCGGCACCCTCGCCAGCAATCTGATCGGCGGCTTTGCGGTGGGTGTGGCGCTGGCGTACTTCATTGCGCGAAGCGACCTGCCGCCGGTTTACCAGCTCTTCGTAATCACCGGCTTGCTCGGCGGATTGACGACGTTTTCCACCTTTTCATCGGAAGTTTCGATGCTGCTTTTGCGCGGCGACTACATGATCGGACTGGGATTGGCGACAGCGCATTTATTGGGTTCTCTGGTGTTGACGATCGCCGGTTTTGCGGCGTACCGTGTGTTTGCTTCGTAAACGCTTTATTCTTCAAGAGATGATGATGTTTCACGCAATCAAGTTATACCAAACCGGCGGCCCCGAAACCATGCGTTTCGAGGAAGTTACGCTCGCCGAACTTGGCCCCGGAGAAGTTCGGGTGCGGCACACCGCCATCGGCGTCAACTATATCGACGTTTATCTTCGCAACGGTCTTTACCCGCAACCGCTGCCCGGAACGCTGGGCAAAGAAGCGGCGGGCATCGTCGAAGCGGTCGGCAGCGGCGTGACCGACGTGAAGGTTGGTGATCGCGTCGCCTATTGCAACGGGCCGCTTGGCGCATACAGCGAAGCGCGGGTGATCCCTGCCGAATTTCTGGTGCGCCTGCCGGACGGCATCGACGATGCCGACGCGGCGGCGGCGATGTTGAAAGGTTTGACCGTGCAGTATTTGTTTCGTCAGACTTACCGCTTGCGTGAGGGAGAGACCTTTCTTTTCCATGCCGCCGCCGGTGGCGTCGGGCTGATTGCCTGCCAATGGGCGAGGGCGCTCGGCGCCCGGATGATCGGCACCGTCGGCAGTGATGAAAAAGCAGCGCTCGCGAAGGAACACGGCTGCGAGCATGTGATTAACTACCGCAAGGAAAATTTCGTCGAGCGCGTCAAGGAATTGACCGATGGCAAAGGCGTCGATGTGGTTTACGATTCCGTCGGACGCGATACGTTCCCGTCGTCGCTCGATTGCTTGAAGCCGCGCGGGTTGTGGGTGAGTTACGGCAATTCCTCCGGCGCGGTGCCGCCGTTCGAGATCGGCGTGCTGTCGCAGAAAGGTTCGCTCTTTGCGACACGTCCAACATTATTTTCCTACGCCGATACACGGCCTGCGCTACTGACGATGAGTGAAGAATTGTTCGCGCTGATGCAAAGCGGCAAAATCCGAACCACACCGCGCCATCGTTTCGCGCTCAAAGACGCGGCAGACGCGCACCGCCTGCTGGAATCGCGCGGCACCAGCGGCGCGACGGTGTTGATTCCATGAGAAAATGATCAACGGCAAAGACAAAGAACATTTCACGCGAAGGCGCGAAGCCGCGAAGAAAGAAGGCGCTCTCTCCCGCTTGCGGGAGAGAGGTAGGGGAGAGGGCGGTGGGGATGGGGTTATCAGGGATCAGAGGTCAGAGGTCAGGTATCAGAAAAGCCCCCTTTTCAAAGGGGGTGGCCGCCGAAGGCGGACGGGGGTTTGTTTCTCACGCGAAGGGGCGAAGAAAGCAGGTTCACCATTCCCCCCTCTCCCGCTTGCGGGAGAGGGGTAGGGGAGAGGGCGGTGGGGATGTCAGGAAGGAGCCTCACGTGGAAACACTTTTGTTCTATGCGTTCTTTGCGGTTAAAAAAATATGGAATTGATTTTCGATGAACAACGAAAAAAAACTGACTGAGCTTTGTCTGTCGCCTGTGGCGCAGGCGCGGGGAACCTTGCGTTTGCCCGGCTCCAAAAGCATCTCCAACCGCGCGTTGCTGCTGGCGGCGCTGGCCGAAGGCGAGACACAACTCAACGCGCTGCTGGATGCCGACGATGTGCGCTACATGCGGGAAGCGTTGACGCAACTGGGCGTTCGCCTTGAAGCGTTGGGAGAAGATAACTGGCGCGTGCTTGGATGCGGCGGTCGTTTCCCCGAGTTGAAAGCCGATTTGTTTCTCGGCAATGCGGGAACGGCTGTGCGACCGTTGACCGCCGCGTTGGCGGTGCTCGGCGGCGATTACCGGATTCATGGCGTGGCGCGAATGCACGAGCGACCGATCGGCGATCTCGTCGAAGCGTTGCGGGCGCTGCATTGCCGTGTCGATTATCTGGAAAAGGCGGGTTTTCCGCCGTTGCAAATTGCGCTACGCGACGCCAGCACACCATTTCCCGAAACCGTGGCGATTCGCGGCGATGTATCCAGCCAGTTTTTGTCGGCGTTGTTGATGGCGTTGCCGCTGGTCAGCGACGATGGCGCTGAATACACAAAAGCGTACACCGAAGTGGTGCTGACCACGCCGCTGATCTCGCGGCCTTACGTCAAGATCACCACGCATCTGATGGCGCGTTTCGGTGTCAACGTCGAAGAACCGGATCCGCAACGTTTCCGCGTGCCGCGCGGCGCACGCTATCGCAGCCCCGGAACATTGATGGTCGAAAGCGATGCGTCGTCGGCCTCGTATTTTCTGGCGGCGGGCGTTCTTGGCGGCGGGCCGGTGCGGGTCACCGGCGTCGGTCGCCATTCGATTCAAGGCGACGTGAAGTTCGCTGACGTGCTGCATGCGCAAGGCGCAACCATCACCTATGGCGACGATTACATCGAAGCACAGCGCGGCACGCCGTTCAAAGGCGGCGACATCGACTGCCTGACGATTCCCGACGCGGCGATGACCCTGGCGATCACCGCGCTGGCCGCGCAAACACCGACAACACTGCTCAACATCGGCAGTTGGCGCGTCAAAGAGACCGACCGAATTCACGCGATGGCAACCGAACTCGCCAAACTCGGCGCTCGTGTCGAAAGCGGCGACGACTGGTTGCGGATTTACCCTGCGACAGAACTGCGCCATGCCGAGATCGACACCTACGACGATCACCGGATGGCGATGTGCTTCTCGCTCCTCTCTTTGCTTGGAACGGCGGTGACCATCCGCGATCCGGGTTGTGTCGCCAAGACATTTCCCGGGTATTTTGAAGCGTTTGAGAGGTTGCGGTGGTGTGCCACGAACGCATCCAGTGGCGAGAAGTTGGGTGCGATGCTGTACGGAAGATGAGAGTAGGTCTCTCGGAGGCGGTGTCCAGACGCGGCTTCCAAACTACCTTGAGCTGCTGCCGTTAAGAGCGGTGGTGGTGAGCGTCAAGGAAAAGGCGCAGTGGGATGCGTCATGTAAGTGCTGTGGAGATGAACGGAAGTGAACTGTCCGATGAAATGTCGAAAACCTTAAGACGATGTCGAAACCGCGCAATCACTGCTGCGCGTGACAAGACCAGCGGGAATCTGGTTGCTGGCTGGTCGGCATCCGGCATATAGGCAGCATGAACACAGCACAGGCTTTCGTATGGAACGTGGGAACCTGTCGTTGCGATGCGAAGGGAGCGGCGTCAAGCAGCAGAACTGCGAGCGCCTGAGTACCGATGCGTGGCACAGGGGCAGATGGTCTCGTAGTAGTGGAGAAGCGCCTGTAATGGGCGTGGAGCGAAGGAGGCCAGTCGTTGAGTCTGATTTGTTGGTCAACCGAGCAATCGGGAGGAGCCCACAAAACAGCCAAAACCGTGAGGCTTCCGAACGGTGCAACGACAAGAGCCGTATGAGGGGAGACTCTCACGTACGGTTCTGTGGGAGCGCAGGGGGGAGGTTCCCCTGCGCCACCCGATAGCGAAGCGAACCCCGTGCGCCCAGCATGGGCACACACTTGCGGGTGGAAGTCCCGCCGTGAGTTGGTCACAACGAGCGAAGAGAAGCGCAACTGCATGAGGGTGACCGA
>WQTW01000035.1 GCA_009786085.1 Pseudomonadota bacterium
CTCCCCCTGCCCCTCTCCCGCGGAAAGCGGGAGAGGGGAGGCATTTCCCTCCTCTCTCCCTTGTGGGAGAGAGGTCGGGAGAGAGGGCCGGGAGGGCTGGGGTGGGGATGGGGGTTCAGCCCCCTCTCCCCCAACCCTTCTCCCACAAGGGGAGAGGGGAGCAGCCTGTGCGGCGCTTTCACAGGAAAGCATTTGCTTGGCTCCCCATCGCGTTGACCGCATTGGCGTGCAGGAGGCGCTGGAGTCGGCGCTGGCAGCCATTGCCGGGGTTCCGGTGCGCACGATCGCTGCCGGTCGTACCGATGCCGGTGTTCACGCCAGCGCGCAGGTGGTGCATTTCGATGCGCCGGTGGCGCGACCGCTGACGGCCTGGGTGCGCGGGGTCAACGCGCATTTGCCGCCGACGGTGGCGGTGCGCTGGGCGCAACCGGTCGCCGCCGATTTTCACGCCCGTTTTTCGGCGACAGCACGGCACTACACTTACTGGCTGCTCAATCGGTCGGAGCGTCCCGGGCTGTGGGCGGGGCGCGTCGGCTGGTATCACCGACCGCTCGATGCGGCGGCAATGGCGGCGGCGGCGCAAGGGTTGGTGGGCACGCACAATTTTTCTTCGTTTCGGGCGGCGCAGTGTCAGGCGCAATCGCCGGTCAAAACGCTGACGACCTTTTCGGTGACGCGGTATGGCGCGTTCATTCGTTTCGCGTGTTCGGGCAATGCGTTTTTGCACCATATGGTGCGCAACATGGTGGGCGCGTTGTTGTGGGTCGGCAGCGGAAAACAGCCGGGGGACTGGATCGCGGAATTGTTGGCGGCGCGCGACCGGACGCAGGCGGCGCCGACGTTCATGGCAGACGGGTTGTATCTGACCGGAATGGATTACGACGAACGCTTTGGTTTGCCGCCAACGCGGCGGGATGTCTGGTTTCAGGAATCAGAAGCCCCGTCGTCATTCAGTTCTGATTCCTGATTCCTGATATAAAATACCGAACTCGGCAAGGATGCTGAGTCGGGCCGGGAGGCGGGGCGAACAGATCGCGCGACCGGAGAGCACAACGATGGGCACAAGGAGATGAGATGAGCTGGTTGCAAAAATTGCTTCCGCCGCGCATCAAGAGCACACAAGGCGAGCGCAAGGGTGTGCCCGAAGGGCTTTGGATGAAGTGTCCGTCGTGCGAAACGGTGCTTTACAAAACGGACATCGAGAACAACCTCAATGTGTGTCCGAAGTGCCAACACCATGATCGGGTCGCGGCGCGTGATCGCATCGATCAACTGCTGGACAAGAAAGACCGTGTCGAGATCGGCGACGACGTGTTGCCGGTGGACAGCCTGAAATTCAAGGACAGCAAAAAATACCCGGACCGTCTGGTCGCGGCGCGCAAGGCGACGAGCGAAACCGATGCGTTGGTCGTCGTCAAAGGCACGATATTGGGGCAACCGCTGGTGTTGGCGGTTTTCGAGTTCGATTTCATGGGCGGTTCGATGGGCGCGGTCGTCGGCGAGCGTTTTGCGCGTGGCGTTCTTGCGGCGGTCGAAGCGGGCGTGCCGTTCATCTGCGTGTCGGCGTCGGGCGGGGCGCGAATGCAGGAAGGCGTCGGATCGCTGTTTCAAATGGCGAAAACAACGGCGGTGTTGCAGGAATTGTCGAAGAAAAAGCTGCCGTTCATCTCGATATTGACTGACCCGACGATGGGCGGCGTGTCGGCGAGTTTTGCGTTCGTGGCCGATCTGGTGCTGGCCGAGCCGGGCGCGTTGATCGGTTTTGCCGGGCCGCGCGTGATCGAGCAGACCGTGCGCGAGAAGTTGCCGGAAGGTTTTCAGCGCGCCGAATTTTTGCTGAAAAAAGGCGCGATCGACCGGATTGTTCCCCGTCAGCAGTTGCGCGATGAACTGGCGCAATTTTTGGCGTTGCTGATGTGCGCGCCGTTGCCTGCCGTCAACGGAGACGGCGCAGTCAAGACCGAAACGAAGCCCGACGCCAAGCCTGCGGCGGCCAAACCCGCGAAGTCCACGGCGGCGAAAACAGCGGGCAAGTAGTCAGGCATCAGAGGTCAGGTATCAGAGGCCAGAGGTCAAGCGCCGTAGCTCTCTCCCCTTCAAGGGGAGGGTCGGGGTTATCAGGCGTAGGGTGGATAAGCGAAGCGCCATCCACCATTCGTAGGGGCGCGATTTATCGCGCCCTCTTGCGTTCTTTGCGGTTAAAAAATTTATAGGCCGAACATGTCTTTTCCCGCGTCGCTCAATGCCTGGTTAGCCCTGCTCGAACAGCGTCAACCGTCGCATCACATTGCGTTGGGGCTTGAGCGGGTGCGAACCCTGGCGGCACGGCTGAAGATAAGGCCGCCGTGCCCGGTCATCACCGTGACCGGCACCAACGGCAAAGGCTCGACCAGCGCGTTGATCGCGGCGATGCTGCGGGCGGGCGGCTACCGTGTCGGGCTGTACATGTCGCCGCATCTGCTGCGCTACAACGAGCGGGTGCGCCTCAACGATGTCGAAGCCAGCGACGCTGCGCTGTGCGAAGCGTTCGCGGCGGTGGAGACGGCGCGGACGATGAAAACAGCGGATGGGAATTCGGTTAAAGCGCAGCCTTCCCTTCCCCCTCGCGGGGGGGGGCGCCCCGAAGAGGCGGGAGAGGAGGAAATACGTTTGCACCCCTCTCCCCCTACCCCTCTCCCGCAAGGGGAGAGGGGTGTAAAACGCGCCGCCGATGAGCCATCGGAAATCCCCCTCACGTATTTTGAATTCGGGACGCTGGCGGCGTTCTGGTTGTTCGCGCGCGCGCCGCTCGATGCCTGGGTGTTGGAAGTCGGTCTCGGCGGGCGGCTCGACGCGGTGAATGTGATCGATGCCGATGTTGCTGTGGTAACGGCGGTCGATATCGATCACACCGAATATCTGGGCACTGACCGCGAAGCGATCGGCTATGAAAAAGCCGGAATCGCCCGACGCGGGCGACCGCTGATTTGCGGCGACATGGATCCGCCGGAAAGTCTGCGCCGTGAAGTCGCGGCGATCGGAGCGCAGGCGCACTACGTCGGCGTCGATTTCGGCGTGGAAAAGAGCGATGATGCGCAGTGGCTTTACTGGCGGCGGGAGAGGGAAGCCGAGACAAACCCCCGTCCGTCTTCGACGGACACCGTTGGGAACAAACCCCCGTCCGTCTTCGACGGACACCCCCTTTCAAAAGGGGGCAAGACGGGGGCAAAGCGCGGCGAACGCTCACAGAAAAGCGGACACTTAAGCTCAAGCTGCGCCAGGGAAATGAGGCAGCGCTACCCGTCCCCGATATTGGCCGGGGAACATCAATACGGTAATGCGGCGGTTGCAATCACGGCGCTGGATAGCCTGAGCGACCGTTTGCCGCTCTCCGAGGCGGCCAAAGCGCAGGGCTTGCGCGAAGTTCGTCTGGCCGGACGGCTGCAAATCGTGCGGCAACAGCCGCGCATTCTGTGCGATGTCGCGCACAACCCGCATGCCGCGCGGGCGCTGGCGGCTTATTTGCGTGCGCAGCCGCAAGCCTTTTCGCGGTCGGTCGCATTGATCGGCATGCTGGCGGACAAGGACGCGACCGGCGTCATCGCCAACGTGCGCGAGGTGTTCGACGACTGGTGGGTGGCGCCGCTTCCCGGGCCGCGCGGGGGTGGAACGTCCCGTTTGCTCGACGCCTTGTCGGCCAACGGGATTGCGGCAGAGCGCGTCCGGACGTTCGACAGCGTGGCGGCGGCGTGCGCGTATGGCGCGTCATCCCTGGCCGAGACTGATAGAATGACCGTGTTCGGTTCGTTTTTGACCGTCAGTGAAGCGTTGTCGTATTATGCAGTGTCATAGCTACGCAACGTGTAGTGACGGATATATATAATTTTTCACCGGCAGGCTCGCAATGAAAGACGACAAACTTGAGGAAATGGCGCTCATCGATGAGATGAAGCGGCGTAATCGGCGGCGTTTGGTGGGCGCTGTGGTGTTGGCCGTGTGCGCGATTATTTTCGTGCCGATGCTGCTCGAAAAAGAACCGGCGCCGCTGGGGGACAATGTGGAAATTGTGATCCCGCCGGTTACCGGAACGAAATTACCGGACACGCCGCCGCCGATGGTGGAACCTGTCGAGCCGCCGGACGTTGCGCCCAGAGAAATACCGGCAGAACCGCCGAAGCAAGCGCCGAAAGAAGTTGCTAAGGAAACCCCGAAGGAACCGCCGAAAGAAGCGCCGAAAAAATTGCCGCCGACAGTCGCGTTTGCCAAAGGAACGTTCTCGGTGCAGCTTGCGGCGTTTACCGACGACAAAGGCGCCAACGCGATGGTCAATCGGGTCAAGCAGGCGGGCTATCCTGCGTACAGCGAGCCGACCGATACGGCGCGCGGGATGGCCTGGCGGGTGCGGGTCGGCCCGTACAAAACCCGCGAGGATGCGGCGCTTGTGCGCGATCGTCTGAAAAAGAACAGCTACGACGGCATGATCGTGCCGGCGCGTTGATGTTGTGAACGCCGATGCCGCAGACGCCCGAATGGTTCATGCTGGACATCGTGATCGTGTTGACGATCGTGATTTCATCGGTGTTTGCGGCGTGGCACGGTATTATCAGGACGCTGTTCGGTTTGCTTGCCTGCATTCTGGCGTTGGCGGCGGCGTTGGTGTTCACCGCGCAGCTTGCGGCGATCATTCCGTTTCTAAAAAGCTATCCGCTGCTATCGACACTGGTGTCGTTTGTGTTGCTTTTCGTCGGTGTGTTGTTGGCGGTGGGCATTCCGGGCGGACTTTTGCAACGTCTGTTTCGCCGCTCCGGGATGGGATTCGTCGATCGCGGTCTGGGTTTTCTTTTCGGGATCGTGCGCGGTGTTGTGATCGTGCTGGCGGTGTTGTGGGTGGTGGAACTGGTGCCCGGTTTCAAGGCAGCGATCGAGGCGGAGTCTTCGCACTTGCGACCGCTTTTTAATCAAGCGATCGAAGTGATGCGTCCCTGGTTTTTGGGGGTGGAGTGGCCATCGTTGCCTGCTGAGAAAAACTTATAAACGAAGGCGGTGTGTTATGTGCGGAATAGTAGGGGTGGTGGCGTATTCGCCGGTCAATCAAACGCTGTACGACGCGTTGCTGCTGTTGCAGCATCGCGGTCAGGACTCTGCCGGTATCGTCACGGAGGAAGCGTCGTATTTGTACACGCACAAAGCGCCGGGGCTGGTGCAGAATGTGTTTCATACGCGGCACATGCGCGAGTTGCGCGGCAACATGGGCATTGGTCACTGTCGTTATCCGACGGCGGGAAGTTCGTTCAGCGAACAGGAAGCGCAACCGTTCTACGTCAACGCGCCGTTCGGTATCGCGCTGGGGCATAACGGCAATTTGACCAACGGCGAAGAATTGCGGCAAACGTTGTTCAAGACCGGCATGCGTCACATCAACACGAACAGCGACAGCGAAATTCTGTTGAACGTGCTGGCGCTGGAACTCGAACGCGCCGTCCGCGACAGTGAAACCTTCAACGCGCAGGCTATCTTCACCGCGATGGACGCAGTGCATCGGCGCTGCCGCGGCGCTTACGCGGCCGTGGCGCTGATTGCGGGGCAGGGTTTGGTCGCGTTCCGCGATCCTTACGGGATTCGTCCGCTGGTCGTCGGGCAGCAGAAAACGCCGGAAGGGATGGCCTGGATGGTGGCCTCCGAATCGGTGGCGCTGGAAGCGTTGGGGTTCGATGTCGTCCGTGACGTGGCGCCCGGCGAAACCTTATTCATTGCGCGCGACGGACAATTTTTTTCGCAGACCTTCGACGGGCCGACGCAGTTGATGCCCTGCATTTTCGAATACGTTTATCTGGCGCGACCCGATTCGACACTCGATGGCGCGCTGGTTTACGATACCCATGTTCGCATGGGCGCAAAACTCGCCGAGAAAATCCGCAGCATTCCGGAACTGAACGACATCGATGTCGTGATCCCGATTCCCGATTCCAGCCGACCCTCGGCGATGGAATTGGCGCGGGTGTTGAAACTTCCGTACCGTGAAGGCTACGTCAAAAATCGCTACGTGGGGCGCACCTTCATCATGCCCGGGCAGGCGTTGCGCGAGAAAAGCGTGCGGCGAAAACTGAACCCGGTCGGCGTCGAATTCAAAAACAAAGCCGTGTTGCTGGTGGACGATTCGATTGTGCGAGGCACGACATCGAAAGAAATCGTGCAGATGGCGCGTGATGCCGGCGCGCGCAAAGTGTATTTCGCGTCGGCCAGTCCGCCGGTGCGTTATCCGAACGTTTACGGTATCGACATGCCGAGCCAGAAAGAATTGGTTGCGCATCAGCGCAGCGAAGACGAGATCGCGCGCGTGATCGGCGCCGACGTGCTGATCTATCAGGACATGCAGGCGCTCGAAGATGCCGTGCGCGAATCGGCGCCAACGCTCACCGAATTTGAAACCTCATGTTTCACCGGCCATTACGTGACCGGCGACATCGACGCGGCGTACCTGAAAAAATTGGCGCAGGGGCGGGCTGATGCCGTGAAACAGAAAAGTTTGATCGAAGAAACATAATTCTTTAAAACCTGATAACACGGAGCTTCCGATGCTATTGAAAACCCCCGATCTTTGCGACCAGTTTGAAAACACCCCCGATGTTTCGCTGCAAATCGTTGCGCCGATGTTCAAACGCTTCGGCAAAAAACAGGCATTCTCCGGGAAAATCGTCACGCTGAAAATTTTTGAAGACAATTCGCTGGTTCGTGAGGCATTGAGCGAAAACGGGAACGGGCAGATTCTGGTCGTCGATGGCGGCGGCTCGATGCGTTGCGCGCTGCTTGGCGATCAGTTGGGTATTCTGGCCGAGAAAAACGGCTGGCAAGGCGTCATCGTTTACGGCTGTATCCGCGACAGCGCCGACATCGACCAACTCGACATCGGCGTGCGCGCACTCGACACGCACCCGAAAAAAAGCGTCAAAAAAGGGATCGGCGAAAAAAATATTCCGGTTACCTTCGGCGGCGTTACCTTTACGCCGGGACATTGGCTGTGCGCCGACGCGGACGGGGTTATCGTGGCGTCACGGGCGTTGAATTGATGAATACATCAGCTCATGGATAGCTTGCTGGAAGCGTATAAGACGGTTATCAGAGCGTTACCATATCTTCCGATGTGGTTGCTTTGGTTGCTTCCTGTGATCAATCTTTTGTTGTTGACGGGAAGCGCGGTTATTCTTGCGTATCGAACACGTCAAACGTTGCTCAAGTGGTTTGCTTTATCGGCGACACTGGTATCTGCTTGCGGGATTGTTGTTATTGGGAAAGGTTATTACGACGTATATCTGAACGCTAATCCGAGCATAATTGTTGGCAGTTTAGATGCGGGACTTCGCAAAATTTTGATATTAGGCTTTTTCCTGATGACATGTCTTTTCTTGTGGTTTTGCGTCAAGGCGGCAAGGAGGGCTGAATGAGATGGACCTTTGGCTTGAGGTCATGGCAGACGCTTTTTATCCGCTTATTTTAAGTGCGGCCGGTTTTTTGTTGGGTAAAAAAACACGTAGCTGGAGCATGTGTTTATTTGCGCTGTGCATGTTGATCGTTTCGATTGACCATGCGTTTGCTTTTTATCAATTTTGCACACCGCCGAAACCAATCCCCCCGATTGATTATGGCGAGGGTGTGCCTTACTGTGCCTCATGTGTCACAAGAGACTATATGCCTAATGGTATTTCCGTTGTCGCGTCTTTTTTTGCCTTTTCTTCCCTTTTGTTTTTTGCGTGCTCTAAAAAAGCATTATTGTTGAGAAAAAAACCGTAGCGCCGCAAGCGAGAAAGGGGAGGCGTTTTTCTTCGCAGCGCCGCGCCTTCGCGTGAGGCAATCCCTGACGCGCTTCGCTTGTCCAGGCTATACGCTTCGCTCCGCGCGGAATGACGAGTTCTTTCTTTGCGCTCTATGCGTTCTTTGCGGTAAATTTTTTCTGGATTGCTTCGCTTCCCGCCACGCTTCGCTCGCGGCTAAAGGCTCGCAATGACGCGCTTTCGTGTTTTTCGTATCTTTCGTGCTTTTCGTAGTTCAAGTTTTTTCTTCGCGGCTTCGCGTGAGACAACCCGTTGGGCTTCGCTTCGCTCACCCCAACCTATGCGGGCGACTCAAAACCACTTCTTCTTCGGCGTTGTCGAAAACACTTCTTCGCCCGGCGTCATCGTGGTTGGCACTTTGAGTGTCAGCATTTGCGCGGCGGCGGGGTAGCACAGGCCGATGGCTTCGGCGCAGCCCTGGTAATTCGCTCTGAGGGTGTAGGCGCTGCCGCGTTGCAATTCCCGGGTGAACGGCAAAACGATGGCGAGGTCGCGGCGATAAATCATGGTGTCGCCGAAGGTCGGGTCGATCTTGCGTTCGCCGACGGGCAGCGTCACTTTACCGAGCACGTCGGGTTCGAGCGAGAACGACAGTTTGTTCTGGAAAAGGTAATAGCACGGCTCGATGGCGATTTTCACTTGCACCGAGCGGGTGTCGAGCGGGACCGCCGAAAGACGGAACGCCTCTTTGTCCGGCAGCGGTTGGGCGCCACAGGCGGCGAAGGCGCTGCCGCCAATGCCGAGGGCGAGAAGAAAAACGAGGGAGCGGAAATACGAAGAAGTCATGATGGCGTTCGTTTGAATAGAAAAAAAACATTATACAAATGTAAGTGCGCTCATAAAAATTTCCCCCTCTCCCGGCCTTCGGCCACCCTCTCCCGCAAGCGGGAGAGGGGAGTTGCTTAACCATTCGCGTCATGTTCCCCTCACCCGCTTGCGGGAGAGGGGTGGGGGAGAGGGTGGTTAAATCGTGATAAATACATCATGTAAGCGAATTTATGGGCATAAAGATACAAGACCTTGAGCTTACCCCATCACGGCGACGACAGCGCATCTTCGCTTTCGCGTTGCACCCAGCCGTAGTAAGCGGGCAGCGCTTTGGTGACGGGAATGGCGACGATTTCCGGCACTTCGTAGGGATGGTGCGCCTTGAGGTAGTGTTCAAGCGCGGTGTAGCGGACGCGCGAGGTTTTGATGATGAGCGGGATTTCGGTGGCGGCTTCAACTTTTCCCTGCCAAAGGTAATACGCCTGAATCGGCGCGCCGACGTGGACGCAGGCGGCCAGCCGGTGTTCGATCAGTTGTTGCGCCAGCGCTTCAGCGGTGGCCTGATCCGGAAATGAGGTGTGAACGATCAGCATGATGTAACGAAGTGCATGAGAGTTGGCGTATCAGACGGTCTTATGTGATATAACGAAAAAATGTTTTCCCGAAAAACCGAAGTTTAACGGGTTTCGGCGGAGTGGGTGGATGGTTTATTGGAAAAAGAACGATGCCTTTTATTCTGTTGTTATGGTTGCTTTTGCCCTGGTTTCTTGATCTTTGGCTGACTTTCGTGGTTGCCAGGGCGGTGGGCGTGAGCGTCTGGTTGTTTTTTCTGGTGTCGGCGGCGCTGGGCGTCGGGTTGCTGGTGTGGGAATGGCGGCGCGTACAAGCGTACTGGAAGGCGTTGCGGCGGCTGGAAGGCTCTCCCTGGCAACTGCTGGCGTCGGTGCGGCGCGGGCTGGCGGCGGTGCTGCTGATTCTGCCCGGACTGGGAAGCAGTGTGCTGGCGCTGTTGTTGCTGTGTCTGGGCGGACGGCGGGGTTCGGTACAGTACGCCAGCGGTGGAAACAGCGGTGGTAGCAGCGATAACAACAACGGCAGGACGGCGGGAACGGCGTACCGTGCACCGCCCGGCGTCATCGAAGGCGAGTTTCGGCGCGAGGAGTGACGGTCACGCTTTCGTGCGCTCCGCATGTCGGGAGCGATACGCCCACACCATCAACGCCACACCGGCGATGAACATCGGCAGCGACAACCATTGTCCCATCGACAATCCCAGCGCAAGCGGCGGCAGGAAGCTGTCAGGCTGACGCGCGAATTCGACGAAGAAACGGAAGCAGCCGTAGCCGGCCAGAAAGAGTCCGGAAATCGCGCCACGCGGTTTCGGGCGCGCCGAAAACCACCACAGAATGACGAACAACAGCACACCTTCCAGCGCGAATTGGTAAAGCTGCGACGGGTGGCGCGGCAAATCGTCCACCTGCGGGAAAATCATTCCCCAGGGCAGGCTGGTGGGGCGTCCCCACAGTTCGGCGTTGATGAAATTGCCGATTCGACCGGCGGCGAGACCTAACGGGATCAATGGCGCGACGAAATCGGAAATTTCCAGCCAGGGGCGCTTCTTTCGCCAGGCGAGGAAAGTGATCGCGATGAGAACGGCGATAAAACCGCCGTGGAAACTCATGCCGCCGTGCCAGAGTTGAAGAATCTCCAACGGATGGGCGAAATACCAGGCGGGTTTGTAAAACAACACATAGCCCAGGCGGGCGCCGATGATGACGGCAAGAATGCCGTAGAACAGCATGTCGTCGATGTCCTGCGTCTGCCAACCGGGATGGCGGCCTTTCTGAACGCGGTATTTGCCGAGCACGAGAAAAATGGCGAATGCGAGCAAATACATCAGCCCGTACCAATGGATGGAAAAGGAGCCGAAAGAAATCGCGGCGGGATCGAATTGAGGATGAACCAGCATCGGAACGGGCTATCGGGAAGCGGAAGAATGAAGAGCGGTCATTTTACCGCGTAAATCTGTTCCTCTGTTTCAACCTAAAAACCTCAGTTGGACGTGCTCGCCAGTGCTGCGCCCGCTGTGCCAGGCAAGGCGCGACGACGACGCGGGCTGCCACCCCGCGAGGAGGAGCAACGCAGCATGGCGCGGTGGGCGTAGTGCTGGCGAGCACGTAGTGCGCTCACTCAACGGGTGAAGGGTGAAAAAGGCTTCAAAACAAGTTTTCATGCGGTTTTCCATCGTTTTGTAAGCGGTCAACTGAGGTTTTTAGGTTCAAAGCATGTTGATTGGAATTATTCTGTTCTGCCCCTGGAGCGTCTCCAAATTCTCATACAGGCAAACCACTCCGCCCGCCCCTCGTTTGATGCTCGGAATTTTGTCAAGAATGGAGAACGTCGAGATGTCGGATGTGCTCGGATCGGCATGCTTCTTAATCTCAACGGGATAGAAGGAACCATTGTCCTCAATCAATAAATCAATTTCGTTGCCATCCCTGTCGCGATAAAAATAAAGGGGTAAATTGAGAATGCCGCGATTGGCGTAGCTTTTGATGATTTCACTGACAACAAAAGTTTCAAACAAAGCCCCGGCCATTGCGCCGTTTTTTATCACGTCAGGCGTATTCCAGCGCGTCAGATAGGCAGCGAGTCCCGTATCAAGGAAATACAATTTTGGCGTTTTGATCGCGCGTTTGGCTACGTTATTGTGATAAGGCGCAAGCAAATAAGCCAAATTTGACGTAACCAGAATAGACAACCACCGCTCGGCAGTCGGTTGGCTGATACCGACATCGCTTGCCAAAGAAGCAAGATTCAAAAGCTGCCCGGTACGACTTGCCGCAACCATCATGAACCGCATGAATTTCACTTCATCGCTCACCTGCGCCAGATCACGAACATCTCGTTCAATATACGTTTTGACATAAGCCGCAAAAAACATCTGCCAGTCAAAATCAGGATTGGCGCACAGTTCCGGAAAGCTCCCGCGATGGATAATGTTCCATACATCCGCACAGCGAATGTCTGCTTTTTCCTTTACCCGTTTTAAAAAATAACCCTCCGACGGCAGAAAAGGCTCACGAAAGGAAATTCCATAGAGTTCGCGCAGCGACAATCCGGGCAAAACCAGAATACCCAAGCGCCCCGCCAGAGATTCACGGACATTTTTCATCATTTCGAACTGCTGCGAACCGGAAAGAAAAAACTGTCCCTTTCGCTTCTCTTTGTCCAAAATGAGCTTTATTTGTGGAAAGAGGTTTTGAGCGTATTGCACCTCGTCCACAAAAACAGGAGGCGGATTGTCCTTGAAAAAAACGCCGCTTTGTTCAATGGCTTTTATCAACTGGAATTTTTCATCCAGCGTGACGTAACACGTATGCCCGACCGTATCACGAAGAAGCGTCGTCTTCCCTACCTGGCGCGCCCCGGTCACCAGCACCGCGCCAAACATTGTTGACAGTTTTCGTATCGCCGCGTCTGCATGGCGTTCAAAAAGCATGGCGCACCCTTTCGGCTGATTTAATATCGCGTATTAATTTAGCCGAGCGCCATTCGTTTGTCAACCGTTCTCTGCGAAAGTGGGGGCGTGCGGAGAAAAACCCTCAACCACAAAAAGGGAGCGATAAATCGCGCCCCTACGTTCTGATCCCCGTGACTTCTGATAACCTCTCTCCGACAAGGAGAGAGGGGAGCTTCGTTCCTTCGCAGCTTCGCACCTTCACGTGAGATCATTTTTCGTGGCCTTCGTGTTTTTCGTGGTTGAAGGTTTTCTCCGCGTGAGATAACATTTTTCTGATCCCTGATTCCTGACCTCTGATACCTGTCACCCATGCTTCTTTCTCCGCGCCTGATGGCGTATGCGGCTTTGATCGTCACGGCGGCCATGTGGGGCAGCAACGCGGTGGCTGCGCGCGATTTGCTCGATACGCTCTCGCCGCTGACGCTGGCGGTGTTTCGCTGGGTGGTGGCGACGACGGCGTTGATTCCTTTTGTCTGGAACGAACGCGGGCCGATTCTTCGGGCGTTGCGAACGCAGTGGCCGTTGATGTTGTTGTTGGCGACGGTCGGATTCGCGCCGAATACGCTGGTTTCGTATCTCGGTTTGCAGGGAACGACGGCCATTTTCGTCGGCTTGATGAATTCGATTGTGCCGGTGATGGTGGTGCTCATCATGGCTGTGTGGATGCGGCGGCGTCCGCAATGGCGGGAGAATGTCGGGCTGGCGCTGTCGTTCGTCGGCGTGTTGACGGTGCTGGCGCATGGCGATTTTCGTCATTTGCTGGCGCTGCGGGTGAGTGGTTACGATTTTCTGGTGTTATTTGGGTTGATGATTTGGGCGTTGTACACGGTGTTGCTTTTGTTGCGACCTCGTTATTTGTCGCTACCAGCATTCGTGTTCACGGCCAGCCTGCTGGGGCTGATGCTGATCGTTCCGATGTTGCTCGGCGAATGGTGGGTCAAGGGTTTGCCGTCGTTTACGCCCCGGGAAATCGCGTTGGCGACGTACATCGGTCTGGTGCCGACGCTCACCGCGATGCTGTTGTTCGGCTACGGGGTGGCGCAGGTGGGGCCGGTTCAGGCCGGGATTTTTACGCACCTGGTGCCGATTTTTTCGGCGCTGTTCGCCACGTTGTTTATTCACGAATCGCTTTACCTTTATCATGGGGTCGGATTCATTTTGGTGGCGGGCGGCGCGGTTTTGTGTTGTCTCAAACCGGAGCAAGTGTTATCGTCAAGGCCGTAGTTGGGGTGAGCTGCCTTTGGCCGCGAGCGAAGCGTGGCGGGAACCCCAACGGATCAAAGCACCGTATCATTTTCAGAAAGGATTGAATCATGTCGTATAACCGTCGTTCCCGTTTGATTACCCAGGGCGTGGCGCGCTCGCCGAACCGCGCGATGTTGCGAGCCGTGGGCTTTGGCGATGGCGATTTTGAAAAGCCCATCGTCGGCGTGGCGAACGGACACAGCACGATGAACCCCTGCAACGCCGGGATTCAACCGCTGGTGGATCGGGCGATGGCGGCGCTGAAGGACGTTGGCGCAATGCCGCAGGTGTTCGGGGTGCCGACGGTGACCGACGGCATCGGGATGGGCACGGAAGCGATGAAGTATTCGCTGGTGTCACGCGAAGTGATTGCCGATGCTATCGAAACGTCGGTCAACGGGCAGTGCATGGACGGCGTGTTGATTGTTGGCGGTTGCGACAAAAACATGCCGGCCGCCGTCATCGCACTGGCGCGAATGAACGTGCCGGGCGTATTCGTTTACGCGGGCACGATCAAGCCCGGCCGCTGGAAGGGCGAAGATTTGACGATCGTCAGTTCGTTCGAAGCGGTGGGCGCGTACGCCGCCGGCAAGATGAAAGAAGAAGACTTCGTCGGCATCGAGAAGAATGCTTGTCCCTCGACCGGCGCTTGCGGCGGGATGTACACCGCCAACACCATGTCGTCCTCGTTCGAGGCGCTCGGGATGAGCTTGCTCGGCTCGTCGCAAATGGCGTGCCCCGACCCCGAAAAAGCCGATTCGGCAGCGCAGTCGGCGCGCGTTCTCTACAACGCGGTGGTTCACGACATCAAACCGCGCGACATCATCACCCGCAAGTCGATCGAAAACGCCACATCGCTCATCATGGCGACCGGCGGTTCGACCAATGCGGTGCTGCACTATCTGGCGATTGCGTCGGCGGCGGATGTCGAATGGACGATCGACGACGTTGAGCGGATTCGCCGTCGCGTGCCGGTGCTGTGCGATCTGAAACCGTCGGGGCGCTATGTCGCAGTGGATTTCCACCGTGCGGGCGGTGTGCCGCAAGTGCTGAAAATGTTGCTCGACAAAGGATTGCTGCATGGCGATTGTCTGACCATCACCGGCAAGACGCTGGCGGAAGAATTGGCGAACGTTCCGGCGCAACCGCGCGCCGATCAGGATGTGATTCGACCGTTCGACAAACCGTTGTACAGCGAAGGCCATCTGGCGATTCTGAAAGGCAATCTGTCGCCGGAAGGATGCGTGGCGAAAATCACCGGACTCAAAAATCCGTCGATCACCGGACCGGCGCGCGTGTTCGATTCAGAAGCGGCGTGCATGGAGGCGATCATGGCGCGCAAGATCAAAGACGGCGATGTGATCGTGATTCGCTACGAAGGGCCGAAAGGCGGGCCGGGAATGCAGGAAATGCTGGCGCCGACCTCGGCATTGATCGGGCAAGGTCTGGGCGAAACGGTGGGACTGATTACCGATGGACGTTTTTCCGGCGGCACCTGGGGCATGGTCGTCGGCCACGTCGCGCCGGAAGCGTATGTCGGCGGAACCATCGCGCTGGTCGAAGAAGGCGATTCGATCACCATTGATGCACATAAATTGCTGATTCAGTTGAACGTCAGCGATGACGTGCTGGCAAAGCGGCGCGCACAATGGCGGCCACCGGCGCCGCGTTACACGACCGGATTGCTGGCCAAGTTCACGCGACTGGTGTCAAGCGCCAGCCGTGGTGCGGTGACCGACAAAGAGTGAGTGTTTTTTTACCGACGTGTTTTTTACCGCAAAGAAAACCTCACGCGAAGGCGCGAAGCCGCGAAAGAACGAAAGCTCCCTCCCCTCTCCCCTTGTGGGAGAGGGGGGCGGGGGAGAGGGGTAAAAGTGTATGTGGCGGAATAGAAAACGCGGAACACCTTTCGGCATGTTTGCTTACCTGACTTTTCTATGCGTTCTTTGCGGTTAAAAAGCCAACGCTGGCGCTGGCATCAGACGCCCCCGCCGACGTCCGAGCCGCTGCATTCCTGGCTGACGGAGCGGCAATCGTTGACCGACCGTTTGCGTTCGATCTGCGAAGAATTCCGTGTCGTCGTGCGCCAAAGTCGATTCGAGAAAGTGTGCCCCGACGAAACCCTTTTGCTGGTCGGCCATCGCCACCAAAGAGCAACGGCGCTGGTGCGGGAAGTCAGTCTGGTTTGCGATGGACGCCCGCTTGTTTTTGGTCACAGTATTTTGCTGACCCGGAAATCGGGACTTCTGGCGCAATCGTTCAAACAAATGGGGGATCGTTCTCTGGGCTCCATGTTGTTTGCCCGCCCCGACATTCGGCGCGGCGCGCTCTCTTTCAAGCGTATGGATCGGCAACACGCGTTGTACGCCAAAAGCGTCGCCGCATTCGGAGAAGAACCGCCGCCGTTTTTTTGGGCGCGGCGCTCCGTTTTTACATTGCAGTCCGAACGGGTTTGCGTGACGGAAGTTTTTTCGTCGAAGTTGGCGGCAGTTTCTGCTTGAGAGAATGGCCGGGTCAATCGTAGTGGCCTTTGCAGGCGATGATTTCGAGTATTCCTTCTTTCAGCCGAAAGACAAGGCGATTTTTTTCGTCAATTCGGCAAGACCACCAACTGGATAAGTTTTCTTTTAACGGCTCTGGTTTACCGGTGCATTGGTAGCCGTTGCGCTCAATATTTTGTATAAGCTGGTTAATTTTTCGTAGCGTTTTTTTATCTTCGGTTTGCTAGGATAAGTAATCGCTCCAGGCTGTATCATGCCAAACCTTTTTCATTCGCTCATCTCGATGAGTTCATGCGTTGCAACATTACGCCCGGCGTCCATATCGGCAGCCGCACGGCGGAGATGCGCAAGATTTCTTTCGCCATGAAACGGGTCGATTTGAACAGGGAAAGGAATCCCCCTCTGCCTTACCGCTTGACGCAGAAAGATGTTTAACGCGGCTGTCAGGGTTATGCCAAGCTCTCCAAACAGCGTTTCAGCGTCTTCCTTTAATTCCCGATTGACCCGGACACTTAAGTTGACAGATTTGCTCATCGGTATCTCTCCACGCATTTGAGCTGCAAATATAACTCAAAACACGTGCATTATCAATACACTGCACGATTAAATGGTTACGGAGGCGGCTTTTAGGGTTGTTCAGCACTTTGTACGATGCGCTAAATCGCGTACCATAAAACATCTACCTTGAAGGAACAATGATGTATCGCAGGCTGAAAATTTTCCGTGATGGTACAAAAACTTTTCTGGCCGCAAGCGCGTTGCTGGCGCTGGCCGGTTGCGCGGCGGTCGCGGGGCTGGATGGCGATACTTCGAAGCAGGCCGAAGCGCCGGACTATCGCGTCGGCGATCGTTGGGAGTATCACGTCAAAGAGGGCTATCGCTTGCCCGCTGTTTGGGATGAAACCTGGGAGATCGTCCAGATCGGCGCGGAAGGCATCACCGTACAAGTGACCCGCAAAGGCGAGAATATCGACGACACGCGCACTGAACGGTGGCCGCAACCGGGGCTGGTATCGCAAGGCGCGTTGATGAACATTGAAACGCGGCAATTCAATACACCTTATCAGCGTTACCGTTTCCCGATGCGGGCAGGCGATTTCTGGAGCCAGCGGCTTGACACCGTTGATGCAAAAGAACGGTACGGACAAACGCCCAACCTCATCACCCGCGCCTGGGGTTGGGGGAAAATCAAAACGCCGGTCGGAGAAGTGGACGCGCTCAAACTCAGCCAGAACATCACCTTTGACGACGACGACCCCTGGCGTTGGGCGACGCAAGGCCATTACGAGCTTTGGTACGCGCCGGCGGTCAATAACATCGTCTATGCCGAGAGAAGAGCACGCTATTCGCAGAAGGGCGAACAGCGAGGCGAACAGTTCGAAATCTCCGCGCAGTTTGAAATCATTGAATTGCGTTCGTACACGCGCGGGAAGCCGTAGGCAGGGATCAGAGCTCAGAACGTAGGCTGGCGATGAGCGAAGCGAATCCCAGCAAAAACCATTTCACTGCAAAGAACGCAAAGAAATGCATAAAGCGCAAAGAAAATCCGTCACCCTGTGCGAAGTCGCAGGGCGCAGGACGAAGATCCATAAAATTTCACGCGAAACCAATGAACCGCACCGAACGCTTTTACAAGATCGATCAGATGCTTCACGAACAACATGTGGTGTCCATCGACGTGTTTTTGGAAGCGCTTGAAGTGTCGCGAGCCACGTTCAAGCGCGACATGGAGTATCTCCGGGATCGCTTCAATGCGCCTATTGTTTGGGATCGCGCTGCCGGGGGTTATCGGTTTGAGGACGGCAACGTAACGGGGCCGGTTTACGAGCTTCCGGGATTGTGGTTTTCGGCGGGCGAGCTTCATGCTTTGCTGGCGGCGCACAAGCTGTTGGAAGACATTGAACCGGGGTTTTTGGCTTCTCACGTCGCGCCGCTTCAGGCGCGGTTGTTGGCTTTGCTGGAGGAATCCGGGCATTCTGCGGTGGAGATCACTCAGCGGGTAAAGCTGCTGTCAATGGCGAGGCGTACGGTTGAGCCGCAGTTTTTCACGGATATCGTCAATGCCTTGCTCGAACGCAAGCGCGTCGAGATAGACGCTTGGAACCGTGGGCGCGATGAAATCAACACGCGAACGATTTCCCCGCAGCGCCTCATTTATTACCGCGATAATTGGTATGTCGATGCCTGGTGCCATCTTCGCAATGATTTACGCAGCTTTTCGGTCGATGCGATTCGGCGGGTCAAGGTGCTGCGCGAAACAACGCGTAATGTTGCGTCGGCCAAACTGGATGCGCATTTCGCTTCAGCGTATGGCATTTTCAGCGGGAAGCCAAAAGCGTGGGCGGTTCTGCGCTTTTCGCCCGAACGAGCACGCTGGGTTCAGTCCGAGCGTTGGCATGGCGAGCAGCGGTCAGAGGCATTGCCTGACGGCAGCTACCGTCTGTGCGTGCCCTACGCCGACGAGCGGGAGTTGCTGATGGACATTCTGCGCCACGGTCGGCATGTGGAGGTCGAGAGTCCGGCGTCGCTTCGCCGAAGGGTGGTAGATGAACTTCCCCCGAAATTTCGTCCACCAAGTCGTGGTGGGTTAATCTATACGACATGGAAGGAGAGATGCAATGAGAATACCGAGGAAGGAATACACGG
>WQTW01000036.1 GCA_009786085.1 Pseudomonadota bacterium
GCGATTTCCGCGATTTCCGCGATTTCCGCGATTTCCGCAACTTCCGCAACTTCCGCAACTTCCGCAACTTCCGCAACTTCCGCAACTTCCGCAACTTCCGCGACTTCCGCAACTTCCGCAACTTCCGCGACTTTTGCGACTTCTACCGCTTCCGGCTCCGATTCCACGAGATACCAAAATCCCGCCATCGGTTCGGGTAACACGATTTCCGCTGTGTCTTCCGTCACTTCCAGCGTTTCCGCCTCTGCAACTTCCACCTCTGCAACTTCCGCATCCGCCACTTCTGCATCTGCCACGTCCGCATCTGCCACGTCCGCATCCACCGCTTCTGCCGACGCTTCCGCCTCCGCTAATAAACCCAACCCTCTGGCAACATTGATGGCCGTTTCGGCATCGAGCGCGACAAGTGCTTCGTCCGTTTCCTCGTCGGACAACCAGTCCATTTCATCGGGAAACGCCGGCTCTTCCAGAAAAACTTCCGGCAAAATTTCCGACGCCGTTTCCGGCACGGTTTCCACCGCCGAAGGTTCTTCTTCTGCCGCGATCCCATCGAACACCATCGTCGGCGGTTCTGTCGTGTACGTGGCGGAACTTTGTGAAGGCGAGGCCAGTACTTCGGGCGCCGACAAAAAGGAAATCGCTTCCGAAAACGAAGGCGTCAGAGAAAGCGGCTCTTTGTCCGGCAATTCGCCGGTTTCGATGAGCGCCAGTTGAGAAACCGTTTCCTCCTCTGGCGCAGCAACACCTGGCCGCGGCGCAAATTCCCACAGCAGCAGATCGTCTTCTATCTGCGCGTTCACGCTTTCTGACGGAGACTCAAGCGTCGGCTCTTCCGCTGGTTTTTCCGCTAATTCTTCCGCAGGTTCTTCCGCTGGTTCTTCTGCTGGTTCCTCCGCTAATTCTTCCGCTGATTCTTCTGCCGGTTCCTCCGCCAACGCTTCCGTCGGCTCCGCCGCTTGCTCGGGCGCAACAGCGCCGGACTCACTCCGTGAAATGTCCTCCGTCAGCGACGCAAAGTTTTCGGGCGGCGGCGCTTTCTCCAGCCATTCTTCCACCGAAAAATCGCTTTCTGTCCAGGCCACCGGTACCACCGGCACCTTTTCCGGCACTTCTTCCGGCACTTCTTCCGGCACTTCTTCCGGCGCTTCTTCCACCACAGCAACCTCGACGGTCAACGCAAGCGTTTCCTCCTCGGCGCCAACGCCCAACACCACGCTTTCTACGTTTTCTTCCGTGCTTTGTTCTATCATCGCCGCGTCCGGCAAAAGCTCGGAAGACTCCGGCAAAACCGTTTCCGGCAATGCGTCACCTTCCCGCCGCGACCATTCTTTGACCCGCTCCGATTCCAGTTCGGCCTCGATTTCCGCCGACAGGATTTGTGTTTCTTCTTCGAGCGTCGCAAGAGCAACCTGCCCCTCCGGCGGCGGCAACGGCACGCCCCCCGCCCGCCGGTTGCGGCGCATCAGCGCATCAACGCTTTCGAGCAGTTCGCGCGCGGTCGGCGATAATGAGGAAGCATTGGGGCGGTCTGTCATGATCCGTCTCCGCCGTTCTCAGCGATGCGCCGCCAGATTGTGGGCGCGCAATTCGTAGCCGCGCTCCTGATAAAAACGGTAACGCCGACGACCTTCCGCCAACGCCGTCTCGTCGCAACCAACGACTTCCGCCAGCCGCTCAAAACGGCTGAAAAACGGCGGCAGCGCGGTTTGTGTGTTGATCAGCACGGCAGCAGGCCCTTCATGCTCGGCAAGATGGTCGATCAGGATCGGCGTCTCGGCCGCCAGCGGGCTGGACAGTCGGCAGTGCGGCAGAAAAGCATGCGGCGGGTCGATCCACAGCCGTTGATCGAGCGCCGCCGTCATGGCTTCGTCCTCGGTCAGGACACGTACCCGCCCATGTTGCGCGTACGCCTTCCCCACCAGCCGGACGATAATTTCCAGAGGATTGTTAACGTGTGTATAAAAATCGATAACTGTCATACCTCTATGATAACTCTCCCGCCGTCAGCCGTCACTGTTTTCCTGACTCAACACCCAATTGGCCAGCAACGGCACTGGCCGACCGGTTGCGCCCTTCTCCTTACCCTCTTTCCAGGCCACCCCGGCGATGTCGAGATGCGCCCAATGGTACTTTTTGGCAAAACGCGACAGGAAGCAGGCGGCGGTAATGCTGCCGCCGGGACGCCCGCCCACATTGGCCACATCGGCGAAGTTGCTTTTCAGCGCCTCGTGGTACTCGTCCCACAGCGGCAGCGCCCAGGCGCGGTCGGCGGCATCGTCTCCGGCCGACACCAGCGCCCTCACCAGCGTCTCGTTGTTGCCGAGAACGCCGCTGGCCACGTGCCCCAGCGTGATCACCATCGCGCCGGTCAGCGTCGCGACATCGATCACCGCCTCCGGGTCATAGCGCTCGGCATAGGTCAGCGCGTCGGCCAGAATCAGACGGCCTTCGGCGTCGGTGTTCAGGATTTCGATGGTCTGCCCCGACATGCTGGCGACAATATCCCCCGGCTTGGTCGCGCGACCGGACGGCATGTTTTCGCACGTCGGGATCAACCCAACAACATGGAGTTCCGGCTTCAAATCGGCAATCGCGCGGAAAACGCCGAGAATGCTCGCCGCCCCGCACATATCGAATTTCATCTGATCCATGTCGGCTGCCGGTTTCAATGAAATGCCACCGGAATCAAACGTGATCCCCTTGCCGACGAGCACCAGCGGCTTTCTCTTGACGCCCGGTCGCTTGTATTCCATCACAATGAAACGCGGAGCCGTTTCACTGCCCTGGGCGACCGACAAGAACGCCCCCATCTTGAGTTCTTCAATCTCCTTGCGTTCCAGCACCTGTGTTTTGATCTCGGGATACATCGACGCCAGCTTGCGCGCCGTGTCGGCAAGATACGCCGGCGTGCACAGATTGCTCGGCAGATTGCCGAGATCCCGCGCCAGTTCGACGCCCTCGCCTATCGCCATACCGCGCGCCAGCATGATTTCCCCGATCAACAAGTCAGAGCGCATCGGCACCGACAGCGTGAGCTTGCGCAGCGGTCGCCGTATTTCCGAACTCTCCGTTTTCATGTGTTCGAAGCGGTAAGTCGCTTCGCAGGCCGCAATGACCGTATGTTCAACGCGCCATCCAATCTCGCGGCGCCTGACCTTTTCCTCCGTTAAATAAATCACTGCTTCATAAGCGCCGGTTTCGTTCAGGTATTTCACTGCGCTGTGGATCGCCTTGTAATACTCGCGATCACGAAAATCACGCTCGCGCCCCAGACCGACCAACAACACACGATCCGCCAGCGTGTTCGGCACGTTATAAAGAAGCAGCGTCGACCCCAAACGCCCTTCCATATCCCCACGCCGAATAATGTCGCTTATATAACCTTTTGCCGCGCGATCGATCCGCTCGGCAGCCAACGAAAGCTTGCGATTGTCAAACACCCCCACTACCACACAAGCCGTCCTTTGTTTCTCAGGGTTTCCGCTTTTTATGGTAAATTCCATTGTGTCCTCTTTTGTGATTTCTCTTAGAATTGCGCCGACATAAAAAAAGGCGCAAGGAAACATTATCGACAAACTGCCGCAGAAAATCAAAACCTTTTATGATCTTCCGGCGCAGCCTCATTCGTGAACTCACCATCAATGCCATCGGCCTGTTTGTCGTTGCGCTTGCGATCCTGTTCACCAATCTGGTGTTGCGTCTTTTGGGACGTGCCGCCAGCGGTCGTCTCGACATGGAAGGTCTTTTGCCGATGCTGGGATTTTTTGCACTGCAATACCTTCATGTTCTGCTGGCGATCACGCTGTTCCTCACCGTTCTGCTGTCATTGACGCGCGCTTACCGCGACAGCGAAATGATCGTCTGGTTTTCAGCGGGACAACCGCTCGTCGCCTGGGGACGACCGCTCCTCGGGTTTGCCGCGCCTTTTCTGGTCGCCATCATTGCGCTGTCCTTGTTCCTGACGCCCTGGGCGCAACAACAACGGCTGCAATATGAAAAGCAACTGGAATCGCGCGATGAACTGTCGATGCTGGCGCCGGGATTGTTCCGCGAATTCAAACGGGTAGGTCTTGTGGTGTATATCGAAAGCATCAATCCCTTCACCGGCACCATCAAGAACGTTTTTCTGCAGTCGATCGACAAACCGCGCAGTGAAACCTTGTCCGCGCAATCGGCCATCATCGAAATCCTCCCGAACGGCGACCGCTTCCTCGTGATGTCGCAGGGCAACCGCAACGTCGGCACGCCCGGAGCCGCCGATTACCAAATCATCGAGTTCGAACAGTTGGGGCGTCGCATCGAACCCGCCGAAGCCGAAGCCATCGAACCGACCATCCGCGGCGCTTCAACACTTGAACTGATGAGATCCGACGACGCGCCGGAAGCCGCCGAACTTTTCTGGCGTCTTTCCATCCCGATCATGGCCTTGATGCTGACCCTGATGGCGCTGCCGCTCAGTTACGTCAACCCGCGCATGGGGCGCTCGTTCAACCTGGTGGCCGCCGTATTGTTGTATTTGATCTATTCCAACAGCCTCAACATCGTCCAGAGCATGATCGCACAGGAAAAAATGTCGTTCTGGCTCGGCCTGCTGTTGCCGCACGGCATCGCCGCCTTGCTGACCCTGGTGCTGTTGCACCACCGCACCCAGATTTATACCTTCTGGCGGCGTCCGCCCAAAGAAACACCGTCCACCGTGCCACCTCCCGCCGCCGCCTCATGAACACACTGCGACGCTACCTCCGGCGCGAAATTCTGCTCGCCACGTTGTTTCTGTTCATCGTGCTGGTGATGATCTTCGCGTTCTTCGACCTCATCAACGAACTCGGTGATGTCGGTCGTGGTGGTCGCACACTCTCCTCCGCCTTCCTCTACGTCGCACTGCGCCTGCCATCGCGGATCTACGAGCTGGCGCCGGTCGCAGCGTTGATCGGCACCCTGTTCATTCTCGCCCAAATGGTGTCAAGCTCCGAACTGACCGTGATGCGCACCTCCGGCGTATCGCTCGCGCAAATCAGCCTCGCCATCTTTCAAGTCGGCGTACCCATTGCCTTCGCTACCTTTCTTGCCGGTGAATTCATCGCGCCGCAGGCCGAACGTCTGGCGCAAACCGTCCGTGCCCTTCACCGCAGCGGCGACCAGCAAATGATCGCGCAACAATTCTCCTCCGGCTTCTGGTTCAAGGAACAATACACCTTCGCCAACATCCGCGCCGCAACAGCCAGCCATGTGCTGATGGGCGTACGCTTATACGAATTCGACGACACCATGCGCCTGCAACGGATTCGCAGCGCCGAGCGCGGCATTTTTTCCGAAACCAGCAACGCCTGGCTGCTCGACAAAGTGGAAACCACCGAAATCGGCAGCGGCGATCGCACCCTTGTTTACTTTGAACCTTCTTACACCTGGAAAACCGTCTTGCGCCCGTCGATCCTGACCGTCTTTCAGATTCCCCCCGAACAACTCGAAATCAAAACGCTTTACGACAACATCAGCATCCTCGAAAAAAGCGAACAACCGACCTCGCGTTTTCAAATTGCGCTGTGGGTCAAACTCGTCTATCCGCTTAACGTATTCGTGATGATGTTGCTGGCGCTGCCGTTCTCGCAATTCCAGCGTCGCCAGGGCGGCATCGGCTTCCGGATTGTCGCCGGCTCCATCCTCGGCATCACCTTCCTGCTGTTCGGGCGGCTGTTTTCCTACCTCGGCGTACTGAACAGTTGGCCACCGCTCACCTCGGCATTAGCGCCATCCATCGTCTTTCTGAGCATCGCCGCCGCTTTGCTTTGGTGGCAGGAGAGAAGGTAACCACAAAGTCTTCTCCCCGATCAGAGCCGCTTCGGGAGCAGACTCTTGAAGGCCGGATTCTGCGACTCCGCTTCCCGCCACGCTTCGCTCGCGGCTAAAGGCTTCGCGCAGAATGACGGCTTTTTTTCGTGGCTTTCGTGTTTTTCGTGATTGACGGTTTTTCTTCGCGGCTTCGCGTGAGAATCCTTCTCTGCGCTCTATGCGTTTCTTTGCGTTCTTTGCGGTGAAATGGTTTTTGCTGGGATTCGCTTCGCTCATCGCCAGCCTACGCTCTGACCTCTGACCTCTGACCTCTGACCTCTGACCTCTGACCTCTGACCTCTGACCTCTGACCTCTGACCTCTGACATCTGAAGCCCCCATCCCAGCCTTCCCCCGCAAGCGGTGGAAGGGTTTTACGTTTTCGTGTCGTTCGTGCTTTTCGTGGTTAAACGCTTTTCTTTGCGTTCTTTGCGGTTAAAAAAAGGGCGGGGTTGAAACCCGCCCTTTGCGTGTTGGGGTTCGCTTCGCTCACCGCCAACCTATGCGTCCTGACCTCTGATCCCTGTCTCAGTTTTTGCTCTGATCCACCAGACGGTTCTTCGCAATCCAGGGCATCATCGCCCGCAATTGTCCGCCCACCTGCTCGATCGGATGTTCCGCTGTCAGACGACGGCGCGAGATCATGCCCGGCGCACCGGCTTTGTATTCGAGGATGAAACGCTTGGCGTATTCGCCGCTCTGGATGTCGTCGAGAATCCAGCGCATCGCTTCTTTGGTGTCTTCGTTGATAACACGCGGGCCGGAGACATATTCGCCGTATTCGGCGTTGTTCGACACCGAGTAGTTCATGTTGCCGATACCGCCTTCGTAGATCAGATCGACGATCAGTTTCAGTTCATGCAGGCATTCAAAGTACGCCATCTCCGGCGCGTAGCCGGCTTCGACCAGCGTTTCAAAACCGGCTTTGATGAGTTCGACCGTACCGCCGCACAACACGGCCTGTTCGCCGAACAAATCGGTTTCGGTTTCTTCTTTGAACGTCGTTTCAATCACGCCGGCGCGGGTGCTGCCCATCGCTGCCGCGTAGGACAACGCCAGATCGCGCGCTTTTTTCGTGGCGTCCTGATAAACCGCAATCAGCATCGGCACACCGCCGCCGCCGACGTAGGTCGCGCGCACGGTATGTCCCGGCGCTTTCGGCGCCATCATGATGACGTCGATGTCGTTGCGCGGCGTGACTTGTCCGTAGTGGATGTTGAAGCCGTGCGCAAACGCCAGCGCCGCGCCTTTTTTGAGATGGGGTTCAACTTCGGCTTTATAAACGTCGGCGATGTTTTCGTCGGGCATCAACAGCATCACGATGTCGGCGCTTGCGGTCGCCTTGGCGATGGTATCGACTTCAAGTCCGGCCTTCTTGGCCTTGTCCCAGGAAGCGCCGCCCTGACGCACACCGACCACCACGTTGACGCCCGAATCGTGCAGATTCAACGCATGCGCGTGTCCCTGCGAACCGTAACCGATGATGGCCACCTTCTTGTTCTTGATTAACGAAAGGTCTGCGTCTTTGTCGTAATAAACTTTCATGAAATCTCCTTGCAAAAAAAGAAAAACAAACTCAATGAATCCACTGTTTCAGAATCCGATCACGCCCGCAAAATGCGCTCGCCGCGCCCGATCCCGGACGCCCCCGTGCGCACCGTTTCCAGCAACACGCCGGGTTCCAGCGCTTCCAGAAACGCATCCAGTTTTTCGGACGTGCCGGTCAATTCGATGGTGTAGCTTTTTTCGGTCACGTCGATGATGTTCCCGCGAAAGATATCGGTCATCCGCTTCATCTCCTCGCGGTCTTTGCCCGACGCGCGCACTTTCGCCAACATCAATTCACGCTCGATGTGGCTGCCGTCGGTCAGGTCAACCACTTTCACCACTTCGACCAATTTGTTCAGTTGTTTGGTGATTTGTTCGATCACATCGTCGGAACCCGTCGTAATGATCGTCATCCGCGACAGGGTCGCGTCTTCGGTCGCCGCCACGGTCAACGATTCGATGTTGTACCCGCGCGCCGAGAAAAGACCGGCGACACGCGACAATGCGCCGGCTTCGTTTTCTATCAGAATGGAAAGAATGTGTCTCATGGTTTCATCCTCAGAAAGCGCTTACGGAGCGTCAAACAACACCATCTCGGTCAATCCCTTGCCACCCGGCACCATCGGAAAAACGTTTTCCTTCGGGTCGGTGTGAATGTCGAGAAAGACGAGCCGATCCTTCATCGCCAGCGCTTCTTTGAGCGCCGGCTCCACTTCATCGGGTTTGTCAACGCGGATGCCGATATGGCCATAGGCTTCCGCCAGCTTGACGAAATCGGGCAGCGTGTCGAAATACGATTCGGAGTAGCGCGAACCATAGAACAGTTCCTGCCACTGCCGCACCATTCCCATATAACCGTTGTTCAAGTTGATGACTTTGATCGGCAGGCGGTGCTGTTTACACGTCGCCAACTCCTGAATACACATTTGAATCGACGCTTCGCCGGTCACGCACACCACGTCGCGCGCCGGGTTGGCGAGACGCGCGCCGACAGCGGCAGGCAAACCGAATCCCATCGTCCCCAAACCGCCAGAACTGATCCAGTGTCGCGGCTGATCGAATTTGTAATACTGCGCCGTCCACATCTGATGCTGACCGACGTCAGTGGTCACGATCGCCTGCCCCTGCGTCAGCCGATGCAAAGTTTCAATCACATACTGCGGTTTGACCTTCTTGCCGCTCGTGCTGTACTTCAGACATTGCTTGCCGCGCCAGGCGTCGATCTGCGCCCACCAGGCGTCCAGCGCCTTCTTGTTCGCCGGCTTCGGCGACGCATCGAGCAATTTCAGCATTTCGCGTACCACATCGCCGACATCGCCAACGATGGGAACATCCACATGAACCCGCTTGGAAATCGACGACGGGTCGATGTCGATATGAACGATCTTGCGGTCGGGCGGGCCGGAGAAATGCTCGACATTGCCGATCACGCGATCATCGAAACGCGCGCCGATCGCCAGCAGCACATCGCAGTGCTGCATCGCCATGTTCGACTCAAACGTTCCGTGCATGCCCAGCATCCCCGTTGACAGCGGATCGCTGCCGGGGAAACCGCCCAGCCCCATCATCGTTTGCGTGCACGGAAAACCCAGACGGCGCACCAGTTGCGTCAACTCTTCCGCCGCGTTAGCGAGAATCACGCCGCCGCCGATATAAATCATCGGCCGCTCCGCCGCGTGCAACAACTGCATCGCCTTTTTGATCTGCCCGAGATGCGCTTTGACGACCGGATTGTACGAACGCATCGTCAGCGTCTTCGGATACGAAAACTCCGCCACCGCCTGCGTCACATCCTTGGGCACGTCGATCAGCACCGGCCCCGGCCTGCCACTGGTCGCCAGATAAAACGCCTTCTTGAGCGTCATCGCCAGATCGTTGACATCCTTGACCAGAAAATTGTGTTTGACACAGGGGCGCGTGATGCCGACCGTGTCGCATTCCTGAAACGCGTCCTGCCCGATGTACGGCGTCGAAACCTGACCCGAAATAATGATCATCGGAATCGAATCCATATACGCCGTCGCAATACCCGTCACCGTATTGGTCAGCCCGGGCCCGGACGTCACCAGACAAACGCCGACCTTCTTCGACGAACGCGAATAACCGTCCGCCGCATGCGCCGCGCCCTGCTCATGGCGCACCAGAATGTGACGCACCTTGTCCTGCGCGCACAACGCATCGTAAATGTTCAACACCGAGCCGCCCGGATAACCGAAGACGTATTCCACGCCTTCTTCCTGGAGCGCACGGATAATAATTTCTGCACCCGTCAGTTGCATAGCACCTGCCTCTGCCTTTATCAGTCACGTTGATCGAGAAATACCATCAACCATCACCGGCTCTTCGAAGCCGTTTACGGTAACGCCGTGGGTGAGCGTCGTCTTGGCCAATCGCAATCGGGTAGATCGTAATCGTCGCTATGATGATGTAAGGAGCATCGACTCCGGGAAACCCGCTGAGGCTTGTGGCCTGCACGGGGAACGATGCACCGTACCGCTTCGGGAAGCATGCCTCCCAAACGGAGTACAGTAGCCGGAAGTCGGCGGGAGGTCAAGCGTTATCAGAAAACAGAAGTCAGAAACCAGATGCCAGGACGCCGTCATTTTCTCGGGGCGGGTTTCAAACCCGCCCGCCATTTTGTCTCACGCGAAGGCGCGAAGCCGCGAAGGAACGCACGTTCCTTCCCCTTCAAGGGGAAGGTCAGGATGGGGATGGGGTTGTGTAGCCTGGACAAGCGAAGCGCAGTCCGGGAGCGTTTTTTTTGGATTCTGCGACTCCGCTTCCCGCCACGCTTCGCTCGCAGCTAAAGGCTTCGCGCAGAATGACGGAGTTGCTTCTTCGCGGCTTCGCGCCTTCGCGTGAGATAAAAAACGCCGCGGTTCGCTGCGCTCACCGCCAACCTACGCGTCGCGCAGAATGACGCAATTATTTACCGCGCCTCCGCGTGAGGATATTTTTCGTGGCCTTCGTGTTTTTCGTGGTTAACGTTTTTTGCCTTTTCGTGGTTAAACGTTTTTCTACGGCCTGCGCGCCGCCGCCATCACGGTCATCCCATTCATGTATTTTTGCAATACTTTCGGAACCCGCACCGAGCCGTCTTCCTGCTGGTAGTTTTCCAGCACGGCCACCAGTGCACGACCGACCGCGAGGCCGGAGCCGTTCAGGGTATGCACGAGTTCCGTTTTGCCCTGCGCATTACGAAAACGCGCCTGCATGCGCCGCGCCTGAAAGGCTTCGCAGTTGGAGCACGATGAGATTTCACGGTAGGTGTTCTGCGCCGGCAGCCACACTTCGAGGTCGTAAGTTTTCGCCGACGCAAAGCCGATGTCGCCGGTACACAGCGCGATCACGCGGTACGGCAATTCCAGCGCCTGCAATATCGCTTCCGCGTGGCCGGTCAAGGCTTCGAGCGCCTCATACGATTGGTCGGGATGAACGATCTGCACCATCTCGACTTTATCGAATTGATGCTGGCGAATCATGCCACGGGTGTCTTTGCCGTAGCTCCCCGCTTCCGAGCGGAAGCACGGCGTATGCGCGGTCAGTTTGATCGGCAGCGCATCGGCAGACAAAATTTCGCCGCGCATGGAATTGGTCAAGGTGATTTCGGAGGTGGAAATGAGGTACAAATTCTCGCCCTCTCCTTCGGATCCGCCTTTTTTCACAGAAAACATGTCGGCTTCAAACTTGGGAAGCTGTGTTGTTCCGGTCAGGGTTTCGGCGTTGACGATGTACGGTGTGTAGCACTCGGTATAGCCGTGCTGTTGCGTGTGCGTGTCGAGCATGAACTGCGTCAGCGCCCGATGCAAGCGCGCCAGATCGCCACGCAGAAACACAAAGCGCGAACCGGACAGTTTCGCCGCCGTTTCAAAATCCAGCCCTCCCAACAGCTCGCCGATATCGGTGTGGTCACGCGGCGCAAACGCAAAGGTGCGCGGCGTTCCCCAGCGCCGAATCTCGACGTTATCGGTTTCTGACGCGCCGACCGGCGTCGTTTCGTGCGTCAGATTGGGCAGCATCAGCAAAAAATCGCGCAACCGTTCTTGCAGTTCGGCCAATGAAGTTTCCATCTTCGACAGCGCATCGCCCAACCCACCGACGTCCGCCATCAGCGCCGAAGCGTCCTCACCTTTGCCTTTGGCAATGCCGATTTGTTTGGAAAGCGCGTTGCGCTTCGCCTGCAATTCCTGCGTCTGCGTCTGAAGCGTCTTGCGCTCATTTTCGAGACGTTCAAACGTCGCGGTATCCAGCGCAACGCCGCGTTTGGCAAGCCCCGCCGCAACGGCGGCAAGATCCTGACGGAAAAGATTGATGTCGAGCATGTCGGTTTTGAATCGGATAATGAGAAATAGGCGCTAAATGATAGAGTCGAAGTAAAGCTCCAACGCCTCCCGAAGGTTCGCGATGGCTTCCTCCTCGGTATCTCCTTCGCTGGCGACTTCAACGTCAAGACAACGCGCCACACAGGCGCCGTCTTCCTCGAAAACCACACATTTCAGCGTACGTTTCATAGTGGTTATATTAGCACATGACTTTGGTTCATCCCCGCTTGCGCGATACGAACAAATCACTCGTAACGCACGCTGATCACTTCATAAACCCGAACGCCCGCCGGCGCATGAACTTCCGTCTGATCGCCCTCGCTTTTACCGATCAGCGCCCGCGACACCGGCGAATGCACGGAGATTTTCCCCGTTTTCATATCCGCCTCATCGTCGCCGACGATGGTGTACGTCCGGCGCTCGCCACTGTCGATATCCTCGACATCGACCGTCGCGCCGAAAACCACCCGCCCATCGGCATGCAGCGTCGTCGGGTCGATCACATGCGCCACCGCCAACTTGCTTTCGATCTCCATAATGCGCCCTTCGATGAACCCCTGACGCTCACGCGCCGCTTCATAATCGGCATTTTCCGTGAGGTCGCCATTGGAACGCGCATCGGCAATCGCTTGAATGATACGAGGCCGGTCCACCGTCTTCAGCCTTTGAAGCTCGGCCTTGAGCTGGGCTGCGCCCGCAACAGTCATTGGAACCTTTTTCATCACACCCTCGGCATGAAAAAACAAAAAGAAAAGACCGGAAGCGCTTGCTTCCGGCCATGAGTTATGTTTGAAGTATATCAGGAATCCCGATAACGGTGTCAAGTCATCAGGAATCAGAGGTCAGGGATTAGGGATCAGAACGGAGCACGCCCGTCCCGCCCGCATTTTGTGTTCCCGGATGGCGCTTCGCTTATCCGGGCTACGCGCTGAACTCTGATCCCTGCCCGCACAGTTCTTCCAGGCATTGCTCAATGACATACCTCGTTTTAGGCAAAACCCTGTTCATCGGAAAAAACCGACCGATAACGGTTTCCGCCTGTCCCGCCGTTCGGATACCCAACTTTTGAAACAGGAATTTGATATCGTTGTAATCTTGTCCTTCAACCCTTGAGGACATCAGTTTCATCGCCAACAGGTAATCCGGCGTCACTGTAGAAACCTTCAAATTCCCAAGCTGAAGGAAATCTTCTGTCTCCACGTTGTCGTTCACAAAACCTTTCACGCTGTCGTTCAGCCAGTTCTCCGGCAATCCATATTCGCGTGCGATTTTCTCGGTCAATCGATTGATTTCGCTTTTCGGCTCGTAGAGCGCATCAATATCCTTCGTCATGTCCCGTGCTGAATGCACAAGACACATCGCAGCCCCGCCGGTCAGGATGATTTCACCCTGGCTGTCCATTTTTTCAAGTTCTTCCCCTAAAATTTCGAGGTACTTTATCAGTTCATCTCTGCGCATAAAAACAGCCCGTCAGACTCGCGCTAAAAAGTTTTCGTCCACAAACAAATTTCTGAATTTGAACTCCGTGGGAGATTTGTACATGAACAAAAGGCGCAAATTCCCTTTCGCGTTGCAGTCGAAATAGGGTTTTTCTGCCATCCTGTATTTTTTATCCATCACCCACGCCGGAACCGGTAATTCGTAATCATTGGCCAGCTTATGCGCCGTCGCCGCGAACAGCGCCGCGTGTTCTTTTCCGACATTCGGATACTCGTCCGGCGCATCTGCAAGCATCGCCTTCCGTGCTTCGTTGGGCTGTCGGTAAAAGTCGTCAAGAAAATCGCCCAGCGCAATGTAAAAATCTGCGCCGTTATTGATTTCTTCCATGGCTTTCGCAATCGTCAACATTTCACTTACCTCTTGGCGTAGTATACACCTCCCTCTACTCTCTCCCGCGAAAATAAAAAGATGTTTATGCTACGCCCGCAATGAAACACTCTCTGACCTCTGATACCTGACCTCTGACTCCTGCCCTCAACAAATCCTCGGCAACTGCTCTCCCGTCAGCCAGTCAACGATGCGGCTGCCGCCGAACGCGGTTTTCATCTGCACGAAACGATGGTCGTCTTCGATGACTTCGCCGATGATCGCCGCTTGGCTACCCAACGGATGCGCGCGCATCGCCGCCAGCAAACGCTCGGCGTCTTCCGCCGCGCAGATCGCCACCAGTTTGCCTTCGTTCGCCGCATACAACGGATCGAGTCCGAGGAATTCGCAGGCCGCGTTGACTTCGGGGCGCACGGGCAGCGCCGTTTCGTGAATGACCATGCCGCAGCCCGACTGTCGCGCCAATTCGTTCAACGTCGTCCCCAGTCCGCCGCGCGTCGGATCGCGCAGGCAATGGATGTCGGGCACGTGCGCAACCATCGCCGCCACCAGCGTGTGCAATGCCGCCGTGTCGGAGCGCAACGCTGTTTCAAACGACAGTTCTTCGCGCAACGCCATCACCGCCACGCCGTGATCGCCGATGGTGCCGCTCACCAGAATTTTGTCGCCGGATCGTGCGCGGTCGCCGCGAATGTCAACGCCCGACGGCACGACGCCGATGCCGGTAGTCGTGATGAAAACGCCGTCGCCTTTGCCCTTTTCGACAACTTTGGTGTCGCCGGTCACGATCGGGACATGGGCTTCGCGCGCCGCCGCCGCCATCGAATCGACGATGCGCTTCAGATCGGCCAGCGGCAACCCTTCTTCAAGAACGAACGATGCCGCCAGGTACAAGGGGCGCGCGCCCGCCATCGCTACGTCGTTGATCGTGCCATGCACCGACAAGCAACCGATGTCGCCGCCGGGAAAAAACAGCGGCGAGACCACATGCGCGTCGGTGGACATCACCATTCGTCCTGCCGTCACATCGAAGGCCGCCTGATCGTTGCCCTGACGCAAATAATCGTTGTCGAACGCTTCGGCAAACAGTTCGTCGATCAGTTGCGCAGAAGCGCGACCGCCGCTGCCATGACTCATGTCGATGCGTCCGTTCTCGAAATCGAGCGGTCGAATATAATCGGCGCGACGCCTGGATTTCGTTGTGCTCATGTGTTTGTTCCTTGTGTTGCCGCGTTTTCCGCCGCATTTTTCGCCGCAATTTTCGCCGTTTTTTCCGCCGCTTTTTTCTTGTCACGAAAACGCCCGTAAGTATAATGCGCGGCGCAAGCGCCTTCGGACGACACCATGCACGAACCGAGCGGATTGTCCGGCGTGCAGGCGGTGCCGAACACTTTGCAATCGCGCGGCGCTTTGATGCCGCGCAGAATCTCGCTGCACTGGCAGGCTTTGTGATCCGGCACTTTGCGGTACGTCAGCCCGAACCGGATTTCGGCATCGAATGCGCGGTAATCCGGGTGAATTTGCAACGCGCTTTTCGGCATCTCGCCTAAACCGCGCCATTCGAAACTGTCACGCAGGATGAATGTTTCCGCCATCAACGCCTTGGCTTTGACGTTACCTTCCCTCGTCACCGCCCGCGTGAATTCGTTTTCGACTTCGGCGCGCCCTTCGTTCAACTGACGCACCAGCATCAGAATCGCCTGCATCACGTCGAGCGGCTCGAAACCGGAAATCACCATCGGTTTGCGAAAACGCGCCACGAACGGTTCGTAAGCGCCGCTGCCGATCACGGTCGAAACGTGCGCCGGCCCGATGAACCCGTCGAGACGAGCGCCGATTTGACCCGTGCCCGCGCTGGCCTCGGCCAGCGTCAACAGACAGGTAATCGCCGGCGGCGTCAGCACATGGTTGCAGAACACGCTGAAATTTTTCAGCCCCAAGGCTTTCGCCTGTTTCAGAATCAGCGCCGTCGGCGGTGTGGTCGTCTCGAAACCGATGGCAAAAAACACCACCTGGCGTTCGGGATGTTTCTGCGCCAACGTCAGCGCATCGGCGCACGAATAAAGCATTCGGATGTCGGCGCCCTGCGCTTTCGCTTTTATCAGCGAAATGCCGCCCGATGCCGGCACGCGCATCGTGTCGGCGTAGGTGCAGACCATCGCGCCGTGTTCACGCGCCAGTTCAATCGCGCTGTCAATCCGGCCAATCGGCAACACGCACACGGGACAGCCCGGGCCGTGAACCATGCGCACATTCGGCGGCAACAAATCGGTCAAGCCGTAGCGTGAAATCGCGTGGGTGTGGCCGCCGCAAAATTCCATCAAGTGATAATGCCGCTCTGCTTTCGCTTCACGCGCAATGGCCTGCGCCAGTTGTTGCGCCAACGCGCCGTCACGAAATTCGTCGATGTATTTCATGGTTGTCTTTCCGCTGTCTGCGCTGTCGATGCTTCCTCGGTCAATCCCGCCGCGCGCATCATCGTCAGCGTCGCTTCCGCTTCCGCCGGATCGAGTTTCGATAACGCATAGCCGACATGAACAATCACGTAATCGCCCACCGCCACATCATCGACCAACGCCAGCGACACGTGATGGCGCACGCCCGACAACTCAACGATGGCCGTCTCGTCGTCCTTTTTTTCCATGATCCGTACCGGTATTGCCAGACACATATTCGTGCTCCTTGAGCCTCAAAATCTTTTGAATTGCCTTGCCACCCAGGCTTGCCCCAAACTCAGTCCGCCATCGTTGGCGGGCGCTGCCTGCGCCTGCCATACCGTATGACCGCGCGAACGCAATCCTTCGCTGATGCCACGCGATAATAACGCATTCACAAAACATCCGCCGCCGCACACGATGTATTCGAGACCGAGCCGCCGCGCTGCGGCGTCCGCCCATTCGGTAACGGCGGCGATTAAAGTACCATGAAACAGCGCCGCGCCGTACAAAGCATCGTCGATGTCGAACAAGCGTTGTACCAGCGGCAAAAGGTCGAGCGTGCCGTTCGGTTGGATTTGGTACGCCGAAGCATCAATAGGCAACTGCGCTGGTAAACGCACGTTTTGTTTGCTTCTTAGATAGCGATGCGCCAACCCTTCAAGCCGCATCGCCGCTTGCCCTTCAAAAGTCATCTGCTCACATACCTTCAACGCACCCGCCGCCGCGTCGAAGTAGCGCCCCATGCTGGTGGTCAGCGGCGCATGCGATGAACCCGTTTCCAATGCGCGCGACAACAGGTTAGCAGCCGCCAAAGCCGCCGATTGCTTCGGAAAACAACGCTCGATTTCGTTCGCCCAGCCCGATTGCGCCAACACGCTCGCCGCCATCCGCCAGGGTTCGCGCGCCGCTTTATCGCCGCCGACAAGATGCAACGGCGTCAGATGTCCGACGCGCTCGCATTGTGTAGCATCCACGCGCAACAATTCACCACCCCATGCCGCGCCGTCGTCGCCAAGGCCGATGCCGTCAAACGCCAACCCCAGCACCGGCGCATCCATCCGGTGTTCTGCAACCACTGCCGCGATGTGCGCGTGATGGTGCGCCACCTCAACCGTCGGCACATTGAAACGTCGCGCCAACGCAGCAGCAGCTTGCGTACTGTAAAAATCAGGATGGCGGTCGTGTGCGATGCGCGTCGGCGTCACATCAAGCAGTTTCAAAAGATGTTCAATCGCTTCATCAAAAGCGCGGCAAGTCGCGGCGTTGTCGAGGCTGCCGATGTGCGGCGATAAAAACGCTTCATCGCCGCGCGTCACGCAGACCGTGTTTTTGAAATAACCGCCCACCGCCAGCACCGGCGGCGCATCGGAAGCGCCGCTCAAACGGATGGCGCGCGGCGTATAACCGCGCGCACGGCGGATGAATTGTGGTAACTGAGGTGGTAACAGCGATGGCGACGTTGATTCGGTGATCGGTGTTCGCACCACGCTGTCGTCGCAACGCGCGACAATGGCGCGGTCGTGCATCAGCCAGCCGTCGGCGATACCCTGCAATCGCTGCAACGCTTCTTCGTTGTCGATCACCAGCGGCTCGCCGCCCGGATTGGCTGACGTCATCACCAATGTCAACGGCTGCGCTTCGTTGAGCCAATCCGGCGTCGCCGGTCGGCCCTGCGCTTCGTGAAACAGCAAATAATGCAGCGGTGTGTACGGCAGCATCACGCCCAGCGTGTTCATGTCCGGCGCAATGCCGACAAGCGCCGCATCGGCATGCGCTTTCTTCGGCAACAACACGATGGGGCGCTCGACGCTTTCCAGCAACGCCGCTTCTTCTTCCGACACATCGCACCATTGCCGCGCCGACGTGGTGTTCAACACCATCAATGCAAACGGTTTTTCGTCGCGCGCTTTGCGACGCCGCAATTCGGACACGGTTTCAGCGCGCGTCGCATCACACACCAGATGAAAACCGCCCAGCCCCTTGATCGCAATGATCTCACCGCGCCGGAGACGTTTCAGCGTTTCGGAAATCGCATCATTATTCTCTCCCCTCTCCCCTTGTGGGAAGCAAACCCCCGTCGGCTTTGCCGACACCCCCTTTGAAAAGGGGGCTAGGGTCGGGGGAGAGGTGGAAAAGGTCTCCCCTCTCCCGCTTGCGGGAGAGGGGTTGGGGGAGAGGGGGATTGAAACCCCGTCCCCNCCCCCCACCCCCCCC
>WQTW01000037.1 GCA_009786085.1 Pseudomonadota bacterium
TCCTCGGTATTCTCATTGCATCTCTCCTTCCATGTCGTATAGATTAACCCACCACGACTTGGTGGACGAAATTTCGGGGGAAGTTCAGATTCAGCAAAGAGGAGGCTTTGGCCGAAGATTGGTTTTTGGGAGGGTATGCGTTCAATGTTGAAATGCCGGCGGATTTCGGCGCGTCAGCCGAGCCGGGTGCGCCGATAACGGAACAGTTCAATTCCTTCGTTGATTTTCAGCCGACAGGGGTGGTTCTCGGCGCTACGAAGTGAGCAGGGATCAAAGGTCAGAGGTTTCACGCGAAGGCGCGAAGACGCGAAGTGGAAAAATGGAGCGAGGGCGTCCCGCCCGCAAAATTTAACCGCAAAGAACGCGAAGAAAAAAGCGGTGTCATTGCGAGGAGCGCAAGCGGCGAAGCCATCCGGAGAACCCCAGCCCCACCCCAGGGGGCGGGAGCTTTCGTTCCTTCGTGGCTTCGCGCCTTCGCGTGAGAATTCTTCTTTGCGCTCTATGCGTTCTTTGCGGTGAAATGGTTTTTCTGATACCTGACCTCTGATTTCTGATTCCTGATCCCCGTCACAGCTTGACCCGATTCGGCGTTTCATTCACCGGCAGTTCATAAGGCAGCGGCAGCAATGTCAGCACCGACCCGTCGGGGCGGGCGACATGGATCGGGCTGTCGGCGGCGCTGGTTTGAAACGAAGCGAGCATGATCTGCCCTTGTCGGTCGGGCGCGGCGTTGACAACGATTCCGCAGGCTTGTTCGCCGAACGCCGGACTGTACAGCGGTGTGGCGGGATCGAAGACAGCGGCTTCGTCGCAGTGAGCGAGATACAGCCGCTCTTTGGTGCGCCCCAGATAGCGGGTTCGCGCGATGATTTCCTGACCGGGGTAACAGCCCTTCTGAAAATCAAGTCCGCCCAGCGCGTCCCAGTTCGCGGATTGCGGGATCAATCGGTCGGCCGTCGCGGCGGTGATGAGCGGGATGCCGTCGCGTATCGCGGCGCGTCGCCAGAGGTGGCGACCGGCGGGACGGGCGTTTTGGGTGAGTTGAGACCAATTTTCGGGCAATGTTTCCAACGGCAGGATCAAAAGCAAACGGGTCGATGATAGCGCGACGGTGGTGATGTCGTTTTGCGTCTGGACGTTGTGCTTGCCTCCTTTTGAAAGGGGGTGTCCGTCGGAGACGGACGGGGGTTTGTCGGGGCATTCTCTCCCGCGAGGGGAGAGGGTGAGAAGATGCGCCTGAGCGGAAACATCCGCGCCGCAGAGGCCGAGGAAGGCGTATGTGGCGCTGACATCTTCGATGGTCACTTTGGAACGCAGCACGTACATCGACAGGCGTTTGCGGACGGTTTCAGTCAGGTCGGCGGCGAGCAAGATGAAAAATGCCGGAATCTTTTCACCCCTCTCCCCTTGTGGGAGAGGGGTTGGGGGAGAGGGGGAGAGGGCGGAAGCTGAAACCCCATCTCCGCCCCAATCCTCCCGCCTCCTCTCTCCCGCAAGCGGGAGAGAGGAGGGAAATGCCTCCCCTCTCCCGCTTTCCGCGGGAGAGGGGCAGGGGGAGAGGGAGGGAAGGGGAGAGCTTTCTCTCTCTCCCGCAACAAACCCCCGTCCGCCCCCGATCAAAATCACTTCGGGGGCAGGCTCTTCGGCGGACACCCCCTTTGAAAAGAGGGCAGGGGGCGGGCTTTCGCGCCACAGGAAAAGGCTCGCCAGCATCCGCCCTTTGGGCGAGTTGTACGTGCTGTAGTGACCTTGCCCCGGTATGAGCGCCGAGACGTTGGTGGAAAACTGATTGTGCAGAAAAGTGGCGGCATCGGCGCCACTCACGCGCAGCAGCCCGACATCGGCGGCATCGGCAAGACAAAGGCCGCGATCGAAAGCATCGTATTCGGCGGCGACATCGCCGAAATCGGCAATCAGATCGTCAACGATGCGGCCACCGTGACTGGCGAGGAAAAGGGTTTGTGGGGTGTGCATGGTTTTGGAAATGAAAGTATCAATGAACGGTTTTAGCTTCAGCGCACTATCCAGTCTTCAACGGCGAGAACATTGCCGGGGATACGACGGAAGGCGTTGTCGTGGGTGACGAGGGTCGCTTTGGCCGCGATGGCATGCGCCGCGATCATCATGTCGAGCGCACTGATCGCGATGCCGGAAGTGGCGCAAGAGGCCCGCAAATCGCCGTACACTGTCGCGGCATCGCTGTCCCAGGGCAACACCTGAACGCGGCGCAGAAATTCCCGTATCAGCGTCGCCAAAGCGGCCGGATGCCCCTTGCGAGCCAAGCCATCATACAACTCGGCCTGTGTGACGGCGGAGACGGTGATATAGCTCATGGGCAGTGCTGCCAATCGTTGACGCGCCTCAGGCGGGTTGCCCCTGATAACGTAACTCGCCATGTTCGTGTCCAGCATGAGAAGGCTCAAAACAGGTTCCTCTCTTCTGCGGGCAAGTCCTCGCGGTCGGCCATGAAATCGGGCGGAATCTCGGTGCGGTCGGCGAGATCAAAAAACTCTTGCCAGGAGGCGGGCTTGGCCGACAACACAACCTCGCCGGTGTCGGGATTGCGGCGAATGAACACCTCCGTTCCCTGAAAGCGGAACTCCATCGGGAGGCGTACCGCCTGGCTTCGTCCGGTGGTGAAGAGTTTGGCCGTGGCGGACATTTTCAACCTCTCTTTGCGTCATGGCTGATAGCTATCGGGAGTATATATCGGGTGGCGGAAGATATCAATGGCGTGTCAGAGGTCAGGAATCGGAAGGGCGCCAGCGACCGACGCCTTCGCGTAGAATGACGAAGTTCTGATGTCTGATTCCTGACCTCTGATCTCTGTTCCTCCAAATCTGCTAGAATGGCAAACCGCTTTTTTGGGCGGTGCTTGCGTGGGTTGCTTTCGTCATAAGACGGGCAACGTCAGGCAGGCGATTTCCGGCGCCGGTTTTGTCCGTTTTGCGATTGAGAGCGGATAAGGATGCGGCGCTTATTTCACACATCGGCGGTTTCAGGGTGCTGAAGGGTTCCATCGAGTCCCGCAAAGCCACACGCCGCTGATGGAGGTCAACCCTGAAGGAGTTTTAAATGTCTGTCAGTATGCGTCAAATGCTGGAAGCGGGGGTGCATTTTGGGCACCAAACCCGTTACTGGAATCCCAAAATGGCCGAGTATATTTTCGGTCATCGCAACAAGATTCATATTATCAATCTCGAGAAAACGCTCGGGAAGTACAACGAAGCGGTGCAATATGTGCGCCGCCTCATCGCCAACAAGGGCACGGTGTTGTTCGTCGGCACGAAGCGTCAGGCGCGCGATATTGTCCGCGAGGAAGCTTCGCGCTGCGGCATGCCTTATGTCGATAACCGCTGGCTGGGCGGCATGTTGACCAATTTCAAGACGGTCAAGTTGTCGATCAAGCGCTTGAAAGACCTCGAGCAGATGGAAGCCGACGGCACGTTCGAGAAGATGAGCAAGCGCGAGGCGTTGACGCTGACGCGCGAGTTGGCGAAAACCCGCCAGAGCCTCGGCGGAATCAAGGACATGAATGTGGTGCCCGATGCGATTTTTGTGATCGACGTCGGTTATCACAAGATCGCGGTGACGGAAGCGCAGCGTTTGGGCATTCCGCTGGTGGCGGTGGTGGATACGAACCATTCGCCGATCGGTATCGACTATGTGATTCCGGGCAACGACGATTCGAGCCGGGCGACGCGCTTGTACGCGCGCGGTATCGCCGACGCGGTGCTCGAAGGCAAGAACGATGCGCTGTCGGGTCTCTTGCAGGCAGGCGATGAGTTCGTCGATGTGAGCGAGGAAGAGGACGCGGCGGTCGAGTTTGACGGCGCGGCGGAAGCGGCGAAAGAGCCGCAGTGACGCAGTGAAAACGAGCGCACGGTAAGGTGATGAATTGAAAAGTCCGGGGCTTGGCTCCGGACTTTGACTAACAAAAGAAATGGAGTCCAAGATGGCGGAAATCTCCGCAAGTGTTGTGATGGAACTGCGCCAGCGTACCGGGCTGGGCATGATGGAATGCAAGAAGGCGCTGCTGGAAACGCAGGGCGATCTCGAAAAAGCGGAAGACTTGCTGCGGATCAAATCCGGCGCGAAGGCGAGCAAGGCAGCAGGCCGGATTGCGGCGGAAGGCACGGTCGGCGGTTTTGTGGCGGCTGACGGCAAGACAGCGGCGCTGGTTGAAGTCAACTGCGAAACCGATTTCGTGGCGCGCAGCGAGGATTTTCTCAAGTTCGCCAAGGATCTGGCGGAGTTGACGGCGGCCAAAAATCCGGCGGATGTCGAAGTCTTGTCGGCGTTGTCGTTCAAGAGCGGCGAATACGAGGGCACGGTTGAAACGGTGCGTCAGGCGTTGGTGCAGAAGATCGGGGAAAATGTTTCGGTGCGTCGTTTTGCGCGTCGGACGACGGCGGCGCGGCTGGTGCAATACTTGCACGGTGGCGGTCGTATCGGCGTCACCGTTGAAGTTGACGGCGATGAGGTGACCGGCAAAGACATCGCGCTGCATGTGGCGGCGTCGGTGGCGGGCACGCGGCCTTTGTGCATTGCGAAGGAGCAAGTGCCTGCCGAACTGGTGAACAAGGAACGCGAAATTTTCACGGCGCAAGCAGCGGAAAGCGGCAAGCCTGCCGAGATCGTTGCCAAGATGGTGGAAGGGCGCGTCGCCAAATACCTCGCAGAAGTCACGTTGCTGGGTCAGCCGTTCGTCAAGAATCCCGACGAAACGGTGGAGCAGTATTTGAAAGGCAAGAAAGCCAGCGTCAAGGCCTTTGATCTTCTCGTGGTCGGTGAAGGCATCGAGAAGAAGAAAGACGATTTCGCGGCTGAAGTGGCGGCGATGACGAAAGGCTGATGCTTTGCGATGAAACAAGTCCCTTTCTTCTGAACCGAAGAAGGGGGGTTGAAAAAATCCGGCGTGACCGTTTCCTCAGACGTTGTTTTTTACGATCGACATTCGACACAAGGGCATCATGAACACACCGTCTTCCGTTTCGCCAACATCCGCTTCCGGCACCCGCTACCGGCGCATTCTGCTGAAACTGTCGGGAGAAGCGTTGATGGGAGACGATCCGTTCGGGATCAACCGCAAGGTGATCGACCGGATCGTCGAGGAAATCGCCGAAGTCGTCCGAATGGGCGTGCAGACCGCCATCGTGATCGGCGGCGGCAACATCTTTCGCGGCGTCGCACCGGGCGCGGCCGGAATGGATCGGGCGACCGCCGACTACATGGGGATGCTGGCAACGCTGATGAACGCGCTGGCGTTGCAGGACGCGCTGCGTCGCGCCGGTATTGTGTCGCGCGTGCAGTCGGCGCTGCGTATCGATCAGGTGGCCGAGATGTACATTCGCGGCAAAGCGTTGCGCTATCTCGAAGAAGGCAAAGTCGTGATTTTCGCGGCGGGAACGGGCAATCCGTTTTTCACCACGGATACGGCGGCAGCGTTGCGGGGACGCGAGGTCGGCGCCGACATCGTGTTGAAAGCGACCAAGGTTGACGGCGTGTACACCGCCGATCCGTTCAAAGACCCGAAGGCGACGCGCTACCAATCGTTGACGTTCGATGAGGCGATCACCAAAAACCTGAAGGTGATGGACGCGACGGCTTTGGCGCTGTGCCGCGATCAGGAAATGCGGCTGAATGTGTTTTCGATCACCAAGCCGGGCGCGTTGAAGCGTGTTGTGATGGGTGAGGATGAGGGAACGCTGGTGCATTGCTAAAGCATTTTTAGATGAAGCGCTTGCTTGTCTGTGAGCGCGCGCTGTGCTGTGCTCCCCTCTCCCCTTGTGGGAGAGGGGCAGGGGAGAGGGGTAAAATGGCGGTTTTCCCCCTCTCCCCCCCTTCGGGGTCCCCTCTCCCGCGAGGGGAGAGGGTGAAATGCGGCTGAAGCGAAAATGCTCCAAGCAGTGAAGAAGGACAAAAGGTCAACGTTGTGAACAGGAGAGAACCATGATTTCGGAGATCAAGAACACCGCAGAACATAAAATGAAGCGGACGATTGAAACACTGGTCAGCGATCTTGGCAAAGTGCGGACGGGGCGCGCGCATACGGGGATCGTCGATCACATTCATGTCGATTATTACGGCACGCAAACGCCGATTACGCAGGTGGCGAACATCACGCTGGCCGATTCGCGGACGATTGCGGTGCAGCCCTGGGAAAAGAAAATGGTGCCGATTGTCGAAAGAGCGTTACGCGATTCCGACCTCGGCATCAATCCGAACACGCAGGGCGATGTGATTCGGCTGCCGTTGCCGCCGTTGACCGAAGAGCGCCGCCGCGAATTGGCGAAGATGGTGCGTCACGAAGGCGAAAACGCCAAGATAGCGGTGCGCAATGTGCGCCGCGACGCCAACGACCATTTGAAAAAACTGCTCAAGGATCACGAAGTCGCCGAAGACGAAGAGCGTCGGGCGCAGGAAGAAGTCCAGAAAATCACCGACAAGTCCATCGCTGAAATCGACAAACTGATTGCCGCCAAAGAAGCGGAATTGATGACGATTTGAAGTGAACAGAATTCCCTCTCCCGGCTCTTCGAGCCACCCTCTCCCGCAAGCGGGAGAGGGGAAAACAAACCGTTGAAACGTCTCCCATGTTCGCTTCCTCCACCCGTTCTGTTCCCGATGCGCCGCTGGTGCCGCGTCACATCGCGATCATCATGGACGGCAACGGTCGCTGGGCGAAGCAGCGTTTTCTGCCGCGCGTGGCGGGTCACAAGCGCGGTGTTGAAACGGTGCGCAAACTGGTGCGGGCGTCCATCGAGCGCGGTGTCGAATACCTGACCTTGTTCGCTTTTTCGAGTGAAAACTGGCGGCGACCGGTCGAAGAAGTGTCGCTGCTCAAGGGAATGTTTCTCAGTGCGCTCGAGCAGGAGATCGAGCAACTGCACAAGAATCAGATTCGTCTGAAAGTGATCGGCGATTTGAGCGGTTTCGGGTCTCGCATCGGCGAGTTGGTCTCCGCAGGCGAAACGCTGACCGAAAACAACACACGATTGACCTTGACGATTGCCGCCAGTTACGGCGGACGCTGGGACATCGTGCAGGCGGCGCGGGCTTACTTTCAGAAACATCCTGAAGCGCTTGACGCGCAAGCGCCGGTATCGCCGGAAGAAATCGAGCCGTATTTGTCGATGGCGTATGCGCCGGAGCCTGACCTTTTCATTCGCACCGGCGGCGAAAAGCGGGTGTCCAATTTTCTGTTGTGGCAGATGGCCTATACCGAGTTTTATTTCACCGACACACTGTGGCCGGATTTTGATGCGAAATCGCTGGATGCGGCGATCACTTCGTATCGACAACGGGAACGCCGCTTCGGGCGCACCAGTGAACAGGTGCAGGCGCGAACCGGATCGGAAAGAGACGCTTTATGAACGTATCGCCGTTGACGCAGCGGGTCATCACCGGCCTGGCATTGCTGGCCGTCTTTTTGGTGCTGCTGTTTTACTTGTCGCCGCTTTTCTGGATGTTGGCGATGATGCTGGTGCTGCTGTTGGCGGCGGACGAATTGGGGCGGTTGCTGGGCAGCGACGGTTTCGCGCGTTACGGCCTGTCGGCATCGCCGCATTACCGCTGGCTGCTGCCGCTGGGGTTGACCGCTGCGGCGATTTCGTTTTTCTTTTTTCTCGGTCGGCACAGCGAAGCGGAGCAGATGATTTTTTTGATCGCGTGTTACGCGCTGTTGACGCTGCTGGTTTTGACGGTGCTTCCCTGGTGGCTCGTTCGTTTTGAAAAAGATCGTTTGCAAGGAGGGCGCTTGACCCGTGCCGGTTTCGCGCTGGTCGGGGGCTGGCTGTTGTTTTGCAGTTGGTTGGCGATAGCGCAGTTGCGATCGGTGTCGCCTTGGTTGTTGCTGGCGGTGCTGGTGTTGATGTGGTTGGCCGACAGCGCGGCGTATTTCGCCGGTCGCGCGTTCGGCAAACACAAGCTGGCGCCGAAAACGAGTCCCGGCAAAACCTGGGAAGGCGCGGTCGGCGCGCTGCTGGCGGTGACGGTGTATGCGCTGGCGTTGGCGCCGTTCATGCTGCCGAAAGCATCGGCGTTGTGGGCGTTGCCGGTGGCGGCGCAATGGCTGATTTGGTTGGGGCTGGCCTGGTTGCTGACCGTGTTGTCGGTGTTCGGCGATTTGTTTGAGTCGTTGATCAAACGCATGGCGGATCGCAAGGACAGCGGCGCGTTGTTGCCGGGGCACGGCGGCATTCTCGACCGGATCGACAGTTTGTTGACCACAGTGCCCGTGGCGGCGCTGATGGTGAGTTTGCTGGTTTGAGATGCCCCGCCAACGTTTAACCCTACTCGGAGCGACCGGCTCCATCGGCGCGTCAACGCTGGATGTGGCGGCGCGTCATCCCGAACGCTTTGAAGTGACCGCGCTGGTGGCGCACAAAAACGCAGACGCGCTGCGCGAACTGTGTCGCCGTCACCGGCCACGCTACGCCGCATTGCTCGACGAAACGGCGGCGCAAAGGTTGCGGCAGGGATTGCGCGAGGACGGTATTCCAAGCGAAGTGTTGTCCGGCGCTGAAGGTGTGCAGGCGCTCGCGGCGTTGCCGGAAGTCGATACGGTGCTGGCGGCGATCACCGGCGCGGCGGGGTTGTTGCCGACGCTTGCTGCGGCGCGTTCCGGCAAGCGCGTGTTGCTGGCGAACAAGGAGTCGCTGGTGATGGGCGGGGCGTTGTTCATGGAGGCGGTACGCACAGGCGGCGCGACGTTGTTGCCTGCGCTGTTGCCTGTTGATAGCGAGCACAACGCGATTTTCCAATGCCTTCCGGGCGCTGCGCAGCAATGCGGAACGCGGGCGCCGGGGGTGCGTAAAATCATTTTGACGGCGTCGGGCGGTCCTTTCCGCGAGACGCCGCTGGCGGCGTTGCGTGAGGTGACGCCGGAACAGGCGTGCGCGCATCCGGTGTGGAAAATGGGGCGCAAAATTTCGGTCGATTCGGCGACGATGATGAACAAAGGGCTAGAAGTGATCGAAGCGCATTGGCTGTTCGGCATGCCGGCGTCGGCGATTGAGGTCGTGATTCATCCGCAGAGTATCGTTCATTCGTTCGTTGAATACCTCGACGGTTCGACGCTGGCGCAACTCGGTTCGCCCGACATGCGCACACCGATTGCGCAGGCGCTGGCGTTTCCCGAGCGGATCGACGCCGGTGTGACGGCGCTCGATTTTTCCGCGATGCAAGCGCTGACGTTCGCCGCGCCAGAGCCTGGGCGTTTTCCCTGTCTGACGCTGGCGTATCAGGCATTGAATGCCGGCGGCAACGCGGCGCTGACTTTGAACGCGGCGAATGAGGTTGCGGTCGAAGCGTTTTTGAACCGGCGGATCGGATTTCTCGACATTGCTTCTGTCTGCGATGCCGTGTTGTCGGAATCGCCCATAACAACTGCGGCGACGACGGTCGAGGACGCGATGGAATTCGACGCGGTAGCGCGGCGTGTGGCGGAGCGCCATGTAGCGCGTCACGTAGTAGAGCGGCAAGCCGTGCGGAAGGGGGCGTAGTGTACAGCCTGCTTGGTTTTCTGATCACGATCGGCATTCTGGTGACGCTCCACGAGTTGGGGCATTACGGCGTGGCGCGCTGGTGCGGCGTCAAGGTGCTGCGTTTTTCGTTCGGTTTCGGGCCGGTGTTGTTTTCGCGCCGCTTCGGGCGCGATCAGACCGAGTGGGCGTTTTCGGCGGTGCCGCTCGGAGGCTATGTGCGCATGCTCGACGAGCGGGACGATGAAGTGCGCGAGATGGGGGTCACCGAAAGCGATTTGTCGCGTGCGTTCAATCGGCAAAATGTCTGGAAGCGGATCGCGATTGTCGGCGCCGGACCGCTGGCGAACCTGCTGCTGGCAATATTGTTGTTGGCGGCGATGTACCTGGTGGGCGTTCCCGGGCTTCAGCCGGTGTTGTCGCAGCCGGCGGCGGGGACGGCCGCGGCGGTGGCCGGTTTTCAGTCGATGGATCGTATTGTGGCGGTCGAAGGCCGCTCGGTGGCGGTCTGGCAGGATGTCAACCAGAGGATACTGAACGCCAATATCTCGTCGGAAGCGGTGCTGACGGTCGAACGCGAGGGGCGCTCTCTCAAAATTCCGTTGGCGTTGACGGCGATGGCGCAGGACGATGGCGCTGGCAATCAGTTGGAGCGGCTCGGCCTGCACCCTTATGCGGGTGCGATGGTCAGGGGCGTCATCGCGGATTCGCCGGCCACCGATGCCGGATTGCGGGCGGGCGACCGTCTGCGGGCGATCGATGGCGCCGTTCTCGATACGCCTTCCGCGCTGAGGCGGCTTCTCAGTCAGTCGGCGGGGATGACTGTGGAACTGACGCTCATCCGTGATGGCGTGACGATGACGGTGCCGATCGTGCCGCGCGAGGAGACGGACGAGAGCGGCAGGCCGGTCACCCGTATCGGCGTCACCATCATGAGCGACCCGGAAGAAATCGGGCGCTACCGGGTCACCGTGCGTCATGGCGCGCTCGACGCGCTGGCGATGGGCGCCCTGCGAACCTGGGATTTGACGGTTTTGAGCTTCAAAATGATTGGCCGGATGATCGTCGGCAGCGCCTCGCTCAAGAACCTTTCGGGGCCGCTGACCATCGCCGATTATGCCGGACAGTCCATTCAGGCGGGATTCCAGCAGTTCATGACTTACCTGGCGCTGATCAGCATCGGGCTGGGCGTTCTCAACCTGTTACCGGTGCCGCTACTGGATGGCGGCCATTTGCTGTATTATCTCGCAGAAATCATACGAGGTCGGCCCCTGCCCGAAAGGGCTTTTGAAATCGGGCAACGTATCGGGTTGGCCCTGATTGTCACCTTAATCGCATTGGCGCTACTGAATGATTTTTCTCGACTGTTTTGATCGCTGTAAGAAAAAGACGCTGAAACCGCAGTATCTGTGGGCGGGCGCGTTGTCTTTCGTGGCGCTGTTTTTTGCGCAGGCAGTGGCGGCGTTCACGCCGTTCGTGGTGCGCGACATCCGCGTTGAAGGCGTGCAGCGCACCGAGGCGGGAACGGTTTTCAACTACCTCCCGATCAAAGTCGGCGATGAAGTCAGCGAGGAGAAAGTCTCGGAGGCGGTCAAGGCGCTTTACGCGACCGGCTTTTTCCGCGATGTGCAGATCGACGCGCAGGGCGACGTGTTGCTGATCGTGGTTGACGAGCGGCCTACGATCAGCGCGCTCTCGTTTTCGGGGAACAAAGAATTCGAGACCGACATGCTGCGCAATGCGATGAGAGATGTCGGCTTGTCCGAAGGACGGATTTTCGATCGTTCGGTGCTGGAAAAGGCGACGCAGGAGTTGAAACGGCAGTATGTCACGCGCGGTTTTTACAATGCCGAGATTGAAATGACGATGACGCCGCAGGAACGCAACCGCGTGGCGATCAGCTTCTTCGTTGACGAAGGCGGCCCGTCGAAAATCGCGCGCATTCATATCGTTGGTTCGCAGGCGTTCACCGAGAAAACGCTGATCAAAAAGATGAATTTGCGGACGCCGGGTTGGTTTACCTGGTACACCAAGAACGATCAGTATTCGAAGCAGAAATTGCAGGCTGATCTGGAGGCGCTGCGCAGTTTTTATCAGGATCAGGGTTACCTCGAATTTGCCGTCGAATCGACGCAGGTGTCGATCTCGCCGGACAAGGCCGCCATCGACATCACGGTCACCGTCAGCGAAGGACAACGCTACAAAATCTCCAGCGTCAGCCTTGCCGGTGATCTGGCTGTCGATGAGAGCGAATTGCGCAAACTGATTCGGGTCAGATCCGGTAACACGTATTCGCGCGCCAGATTGCAGACCACCTCAAGAGACATCGCCGAACGCCTGGGCGCCGAGGGCTACGCCTTCGCCAACGTCAACGCGGTGCCGGAAATCAACAAGGAAGAAGGAACCGTAGCGTTCACCTTCTTCATCGATCCGGGGCGCCGGGTGTATGTGCGCAAGATCAACATCAGCGGCAATATCAAAACCCGCGATGAAGTGATCCGCCGCGAAATCCGGCAAATGGAGGGCGCCTGGTTCGACGGGACGCGGGTCGAACGCTCCAAAGTCAGAATCCGGCGGCTGGGTTACTTCGACGATGTGAGCATCGAGACACCGCCGGTGCCGGGAGCGCCCGATCAGATTGATGTCAACATCTCCGTCGTCGAACGCAACACCGGACAAGTCATGCTCGGCATCGGCTATTCAAGCTCGGAAAAAATCGCGTTGCAGGCGTCGATCTCACAGCAAAACGTGTTCGGCTCGGGGAGTTCGCTGACCCTGGGTTTGAACACCAGCAAGAGCAACCAGAATTATTCGCTGCATTTCACCGATCCGTATTGGACGGTGGATGGCATCTCGCGCACGATCGAATTGTATAAAACACGTACTGATACCGAGGACTTGGCGGTGTCGTATTACAAATCCGATACGCTCGGCGCGGCGGTCGGCTTCGGCGTGCCGATCACCGAAACCGACACCATCAACGTCGGACTTCGTTACGAGAACACCAAACTCAAGGTCGATGACGAAAAAAGTTCGCAGTCTTACCTCGATTTTGTCAAAGAGTACGGTAATACGACCAACAACTTCATGCTGTCGGCGGGTTGGACACGCGACACCCGCGATGACATCGTGTTCCCGTCGCGCGGGCGCTTGCAAACCATTTATACCGAAGTGGCGGTGCCGCCGGGCGATTTGGCTTACTGGAAGGCGCAATACCTTCACCAGTGGTTCTGGCCGATTTACGATCCGCTGGTGTTGATGCTGCGCGCCGAACTGGGTTATGGTCAGGGTTATGGCGGAAAACCGCTGCCGTTCTTCAAGGCGTTTTACGCCGGCGGTGTCGGTTCGGTGCGCGGCTACGAAGGTTCTTCGCTGGGGCCGCGCGACAAGGATAACTACGCGCTGGGCGGTGAGCGTAAAATCGTCGGCAATGCTGAAATCTTTTTCCCGTTGATCGCGGGGGATCGGTCGGTGCGCGGCAGCGTGTTTTTCGACGTCGGTCAGATTTACCAGAACGGCAAGCAGTCGGACAACGAGTCGTTTCATTATTCGACCGGGGTGGGGGTGGCCTGGAATTCCCCGATCGGGGCGATTAAAATCAGCTATGGTTACCCGATCGCTTCCAAGGCCAGCGACAGAATTCAGCGTTTCCAGTTCCAGATGGGATCTGTGTTTTAATAACGGTTGACGGACAGTGTCCCGACCGGTGTTTTTTTAAAGGAGAGTTTTGTGAGCAAACGTCTGACTTTGATTTTTGGGGCGTTATTGAGCGTGTTTTTTGTCGGAACGGCGATGGCGGAAGATTACAAAATCGGCTTCGTCAACACCGAGAAATTATTCCGCGAAGCGGCGCACGCCAAACGTGCGCAGCAAAAGCTGGAAAAAGAATTTTCTGCGCGCGATGCCGATCTGCAAAAACTTTCCAAGCAAGTGCAGAATTTGCAGACGGTGCTTGACAAGGATGGCGCAACAATGACGGAAAGCACGCGACGCGACAGAGAGCGCGAGTTGGCGAATCTGTCGCGCGATCTGCAACGGCAACAACGCGAATTCCGCGAAGATTTGAATCTGCGGCGCAACGAAGAACTGAGCAGCTTGCAGGAACGCGCCAACAAAGTGATTCAGGAAATCGCCGAAAATGAGAAATTCGATTTGATCTTGCAGGAGCCGGTCGTTTACGCCAGCAAGCGTATCGACATCACCGACAAAGTCATCAAGGCGCTTGACGCCAGCAAATAACGGGGCGCCGGTGAAACCTGAGCCTGCGTTCACAGCAACAATGGCTGCCATTACCGTGCAGCCCTGGAAGCTGGCGGCGTTGGCCGAAGCGATCGGCGCCACATTGGAAGGCGACGGAGAGATCGAGATTCGCGGCGCGGCGCCGCTGGACCGCGCCGGTGCGCACGACATCGCATTTCTCTCCGATCCCAAATACCGCGTTCATCTGGAAACGACGCAGGCGGCGGCGGTGATTGTGTCGCCGCGCGAAGCGGCGGCCTGGACAACGTCGAAAGCGCGTTTGCTGGCCGCCAATCCCTATGCGGCGTATGCCAGAGCCGCGAACTGTTTGTATCCTGAACCGCGGCCATCGGCAGGCATTCATCCGACCGCGACCATCGCGGCGACGGCGCAGATCGCGCCCGATGCCGTGATCGGCGCACATGTGACGGTGGGCGAACAGGCGGTGATCGGTGCGCGCAGCATCATCGGCGCCGGTTGCGTGGTCGGAGATCAGGTGGTGATCGGTGACGATACGCGCCTCCATCCGCGCGTGGTGATTTATCCGCGTTGCGTGATCGGCGACCGTTGCGTGTTGCACAGCGGTTGCGTGATCGGCGCCGACGGTTTCGGTTTTGCCAATGAGGACGGGCGCTGGATCAAGATTCCGCAGATCGGTCGGGTGGTGTTGCACAACGATGTCGAGATCGGCGCCAACACCACCATCGACCGCGGCGCGCTCGACGACACCATCGTCGAAGAAGGCGCGAAAATCGACAACCTGGTGCAGATCGGACACAACTGCATCGTCGGCGCGCATGCGGCGATTGCCGGTTGTGCCGGTATTTCGGGATCGGTGAACATCGGCAAGTATTGCCGGATCGGCGGCGCAGCGATGATCGGCGGTCATCTGTCGATTGCCGATGGCGCGGTCGTGGCGGCGGCGACGCCGATATTTTCGTCGATTGAAACGCCGGGAATGTACAGCGGCGTTTATCCGGCGCAACCGCACCGGCAATGGCAGAAAAACGCCGTGCAGTTGCGTCAGCTTGATACACTGTACAAAAGAGTGCGGGCGCTCGAAAAAGCGCTGGCCGACGGAGCGCCGACAGAGAGAGAATACATAGAGGACTGAGGGAAAATCATGAATCAGGTGTTGATGGACATTAACGATATCTGCGCGACGTTGCCGCATCGCTATCCGTTTTTGCTGGTCGATAAAATCGTCGCCATCGAAAACAACACATTCATTCGCGGCATCAAAAATGTCACGATGAACGAACCGTTTTTCATGGGACATTTTCCAGATTACCCGGTGATGCCGGGCGTGCTGGTGATCGAAGCGCTGGCGCAAGCGGCGGTGATTCTGGCGTACAAGAGCGGCGCTTCCAAAATGCCCAACGGCGAACGCGGCATCATCCTGTTTGCCGGCATCGATGAAGCGCGGTTCAAACGGCAAGTGATTCCCGGCGACGTGCTGGTGCTTGAAGCCGAAATGATCCGAACGGCGCGCGGGATCGGCAAATACAAAGCGCGGGCGCTGGTTGACGGACAAGTGGCGTGCGAAGCAGTGTTGATGGCGGCGCTGCGACCGCCGCTGCGCAGCGCGGCCCAGAAAGTTGTTGACGCCCAGCAACAAGTGATCGATTGATCGCTGAATCATTGAAACGAGACAACGATGCCCATTATTCATCCGCAGGCGCTGGTCGATTCGCGCGCTGAACTGGCCGACGATGTTGAAGTCGGCGCTTTTTCAATCATCGGTCCGCAAGTCAAAATCGGCGCCGGTTCGGTGATCGGCTCGCATGTCGTATTGACCGGCGATACTACGCTGGGGCGCAACAACCGCGTTTTCCAGTTCTGCTCCATCGGCGAAATCTCGCAGGACAAAAAATACAACGGTGAACCGGTTACAACGACCATCGGCGACCACAACACCTTTCGTGAGTACGTCACCGTTCACGCCGGCACCGTGCAGGATCGCGGCGATACGCAGATCGGCAACGACAACTGGCTGCTTGCTTACACCCATATCGCGCACGATTGCGTGGTGGGAAACAACACCGTGTTTTCCAATGGTGCGCAGTTGTCGGGACATGTACACGTCGGCGATTACGCGACGATGGGAGGTTTTTCCGGTGTGCATCAGTTTTGTCGGATCGGTGCGCACGCGATGGCGGCGGGCGGCACGATCATCGTGCAGGATGTGCCGCCTTATACGACGGTGGTCGGCTATCCGGCAAAACCGGCAGGGATCAACAGCGAAGGATTGCGTCGTCGCGGTTTTTCGGCGGACGAAATTCAGGCGATTCGCCGCGCGTACAAAACGCTGTACCGCGAAGGGCTGACACTGAAAGAAGCATGTGAAAAAATAGCGCAGGAAGTATCACAATTCCCGGCGCTCGAAATGTTGCTGCGTTTTCTGGAAGCGGAAGGGCGCGGAATCGTTCGCTGATCAGGGATCAGCTTTCGCCGTCATTCCCGCGAAAGCGGGAATCCAGGAAAATTATTTCACGCGAAGGCGCGAAGGCGCGAAGGAACAAAAAGCCCTTCCCTTCAAGGGGAGGGTTGGGGTGGGGATGGGGTTGTCAGAGGACAGAGGTCAGGAATCAGAAAACCACTTCACGCGAAGGCGCTGAGAATTCTCCCCTCTCCCTGTCATTCCCGCGAAAGCGGGAATCCAGTACATGGTAAGGGCGGGGGAGAGGGGCGGAAATCAGTCACCACCCATTCTGCGCGGAATTCAGAAAGAAATTAACCGCATAGAACGCAAAGATTTTTTTTCGTGTTTTTCGTGGTTAAAAAAGCTTTTCGGTTAAAACTTAACAATCATCCATGAAAAACGCGCAACCCCTCAAAATCGGCCTCGTCGCCGGTGAAGCGTCCGGCGACAAACTTGGTGCGGCGCTGATCGAAGCGTTGCGTCCGCATTTACCGGAAGCGCGTTTCGTCGGCATCGCCGGGCCGCGCATGCAGGCGCTCGGTGCGGAAAGCTGGTTTCCGATGGAACGTTTGTCGGTTCACGGCCTCATCGAAGTGATCCGCCATTTGCCGGGATTGTTTCGATTGCGCAAAGCGTTGATTCAGCGAATGCAGGACGAAGGCGTCGCGCTGTGCGTCGGCATTGACGCGCCGGATTTTACACTCGGCATGGAGCGGGCGCTCAAACAATCGGGAATGCGGACGATTCATTTCGTCAGTCCATCGGTGTGGGCATGGCGACGCGGGCGCATTCCGAAAATCGGCGCATCGGCGCATCGGGTGTTGGCGCTGTTTCCTTTCGAGCCTCCGTTGTACGAAGCGCATGGCGTTCCTGTGACCTATGTGGGACATCCGGCTGCGCAACGCGCTGCCGATGAAGGATCGAGAGCGCGGGCGCGAGCGGCGTTGCAGCCGATGTTGCAAAATGCGACGGGCAATGCGCCGGTGTTTGCGTTGTTGCCGGGCAGTCGGATGTCGGAACTGAAACACCATACCGTGTTGTTGGTGGAAACAGCGCAACGGATTCGGCAAGCGTTGCCCGAAGCGCGTTTTCTGGTGCCGATGGTGACGCCGGAAGCGCGGGCGCGTTTTGAAACCTTGCGAGCGGAAGGCACACGCGCCGAAGTGCCGCTGACCTTGATCGACGGACGCGCCGAAGAAATCTTGCAGGCGGCGGACGTGGGATTGGTTGCGTCCGGCACGGCAACGCTCGAAGCGGCGCTGGCGCGTTGTCCGCACATCATTTTTTATCGCGGCCCGGCCATCACCGTATGGATCGTCAAGAAAATGCTGGAAGTGCCCTGGGTGGGATTGCCCAACGTGCTGGCGCAGCGCTTCATTGCGCCGGAACTGATGCAGGAAGCGGCGACGCCGGAAGCGCTGGCCGACGAAGCATTGGCGTTGTACCGCGACGAACCGCGACGGCGTGAAATCGAAGCGGCGTTTGCCGAGATGGCGCAGACCTTGAAAGTCGATACCGGCGCACGGGCGGCGGCAGCGGTGCTGGAAGAATTGGCGGCGACAGAGTTAAACCGATGAGCCGCCAAGAAAAGCGTTTAACCACGAAAAACACGAAAAGCACGAAAGTGGAGCAGGGCAGACAATGCCTACCGTTCGTAGGGGCGGGTTTCAAACCCGCCCTTGTATCTCACGCGGTGGTACGAAAACGCCCTCCCCTTCAAGGGGAGGGTTGGGGTGGGGATGGGGTTGTCAGATGTCAGATGTCAGATGTCAGATGTCAGATGTCAGATGTCAGATGTCAGATGTCAGATGTCAGATGTCAGATGTCAGATGTCAGATGTCAGATGT
>WQTW01000038.1 GCA_009786085.1 Pseudomonadota bacterium
CAGGTATGACTTCCAAATGCATTGCGTTACTTCGCGCTCCGCCCGAAGAGGCGCTTGTTCCCAGCGGAGAAATAGTGTGAAATTCGTGGGGAAACCTCAGGATCAGAGGTCAGGAATCAGGCATCAGAAAAACATGATCTCGCGCGGGGGCGCGGAGCGAAGCGCGTCATCCTGCGCGGAGTCGCAGGGCGTAGAACGCAGAATCCAAACCTCCTCCCCTTGTGGGAAAGGGTGCCCCGAAGGAGCGGAAGAAGGGGCGTTTTGCACGGTAACGGGAAGCAGATTGCTTTCCCTACGGGCAAGGCGCAGCGATAGAAGCGTAGGGGCGGCAAATCTGCCGCTCGTAACACAAGTCCCGGGCTGCGTCGTTGCGCGGCTTGTCCAGGCTACGCGCTGACAGATAGAGCATTAATCGCCTGCGATAGGCATGTATCTTGAGAAGAAAGGTGTATGTGAGAATTATCACACGAATCGTAAGACTTTTGTTTTCTCCGGCTAAGGAATGGGCTGTTATCGATAGCGAGAAAGCATCCGTCACAAGTCTTTATATCGGGTATGCTGCTCCTTTAGCGCTTATTCCCGCGACCGCTTTTGTCGCAATGAATTTTCTCATGTGGGAGTTGATGAAGTACGATACGCAGCTCACGGAACTGCTTGCGGAGTTGAGTTTCATAGCAGGCGTGAGTTACCTTCTTGCTCTTGCTGTGCCTTACGTTTTTGCACTAATAGTCAACGTAAAGGTGTCGTTGTTCTGTGGTCAACCCAGTTTTGTGCAGGCGCTTAAAACCGCAGTCTACAGTGTTACGCCTGTGTGGTTGGCATCAGCCTTGGCGATGATTCCAAAGCTTGGTTTTCTCGTTGTCCCGGTGGGTATTGCGGCGGTTATTTATTCGCTGGTGCTTTTATGGTTCGGCTTGGCAACGCTAATGAAAGTGCCGAAAAAAACGAGAATTGGTTTCTTTATTTCTGCATTATGTTCTGTGGTAGTGCTTGGCTTTGTAGTTATCTTTACCCTTTCTGCTGTTGGCTCAATGTACATGTTTCCGTTTGAAGTGCCTGATAGTGAGTAGTTTTCTGGATTCTGCGGCTCCGCTTCGCTCCGCGCAGAATGACGGCTTTTTCTACCCTCTCCCCACCCCTCCCGGCTTGCGGGAGAGGGGAACATTTTTCCCCGCGCCTCCGCGTGAGATCGACCCGTCGCGGTTCGCTGCGCTCACCACGACCTATGCGCTTTTCTTTGCGCTCTCTGCGTTCTTTGCGGTTAAATCGTTTTTTTTCCCCGGACTGCGCTTCGCTTGTCCAGGCTACACGCTCCACTACAAAAACCGATCCAGCAAGCGTCGGCTGTGTTTATCAAGCGCGGCGATGTCGGGGATTCGGTATTGCACGCCGTCGCGGTCGGTGATCAGCAGCGACGCGGCGTTTAGCAAGCGGATGTCTTCTTCGCCTTTCAGCACGAAGCTTGTTTCGCCGCGATCGGTGTTGACGTGCCAGGTGCTTGGTGTCGCAAAGGTCGAGACCTGTTGCAGCCGCAGGATGCGCGGCGTGAATTCGCGTTCGGCGAGTGTTGTTTCGATCAGGGCGCGGACTTCGCTATCGGCAACCGACGCCAACGCCGACAAGGAATCGATCCAGGCGCGTTCATGGCCTTCTTCGTCGAGCAGCGCCAATCCTGCGTCCGGCGCGCTGATCGGGAACGCGCGCACCGGCACGATGTTTTCGTAAACCTGTCCGTCGTCGGTGGTCAGCACCAATCGGCCAAAGGTGTTGCGCGACAGTTGAAAATCGAGTGGTTTCATTTTGGTGTGCGGTCGATGGCGGAAGCGTCCCAGGACGTTGCGGCGAATTCGGTATCGACTTGCCGCGCCTGTGCTTCGTGCAGACGGAAATAGGCGCCGCGCTGGGCGATCAGCGCATCGTGCGCGCCTTCTTCGACGATGTGGCCGCGATCCATCACGACCAGACGATCGGCTTTGCGCAGTGTTGACAGGCGGTGCGCGATGGCGATGGTGGTGCGTCCGCGCACGAGGTTGTCGAGCGCTTTCTGGATTTCTTTTTCGGTTTCGGTATCAACCGATGAGGTCGCTTCGTCGAGAATCAGAATTTTCGGATCGATCAGCAATGCGCGCGCGATCGAGATGCGTTGCCGCTCTCCGCCGGACAATCCTTGTCCGCGTTCGCCGACCAGTGAATCGTAGCCGTGCGGCAAGCGCAAGATGAATTCATGCGCATGGGCGGCGCGCGCGGCGGCGATGATGTCTTCGCGCGTTGCGCCCGGGCGACCATAGGCGATGTTTTCGGCGACGGTGCCGAAGAACAGGAAGGGTTCTTGAAGCACCAGTCCGATGTTGCGGCGGTATTCGGCGATGGAGAGCGTGCGAATGTCGGCGCCGTCGAGGAACACTGCGCCTTCGGCGACATCGTAAAAGCGGCAGATGAGGTTGACCAGTGTGCTCTTGCCGGAGCCGCTGTGTCCGACCAGCCCGATCATTTCGCCGGGCGCAACGGTCAGGTTGACACCGCGCAGAATGGTTCGATTGCCGTAACGAAACACGACGTTGCGCAATTCGATGTGTCCGCGCACGGTCGGCAGCGGCACGGGATGCGCGGGTTCCGGCACGTTGGAAACATGATCGAGAATGTCGAAAATCCGTTTGGCGCCCGCCGCCGCTTTTTGTGTCACCGAAACGATCCGGCTCATCGAATCGAGCCGCGTGTAAAAGCGGCCAATGTACGCCAGCGCCGCCAACAGCATTCCGGTCGTGATGTGGCTTTGCGAGACTTGCCAGATGCCGAAGACCCAGACGACCAGCAGGCCGATTTCGGTCAGCAACGAGACGGTCGGCGAGAACAATGACCAGAGGCGATTGACTCTGTCGTTGGCGACGAGGTTGTGGCGATTGGCTTCCTGAAAACGTTTCGTTTCGCGCGCTTCCTGCGCGAACGCTTTGACGACGCGAACGCCGGGGATGGTGTCGGCGAGTACGTTGGTGACTTCCGACCAGGCGCGTCCGATTTTTTCAAAGCCGGTTCGCAGTCGGTCGCGCACCAGATGAATCATCCAGCCGATGAACGGCAGCGGCAACAGCGTCACCAGCGCCAGCCAGGGATTGATCCAGAACAGCACGATGGCCGTCATCGTGATCATCAGCACGTCGGTCGCAAAATCGAGCAGATGCAGCGACAGGAAAAGACAGATGCGATCACTTTCCGAACTGATGCGCGCCATCAAATCGCCGGTGCGTTTGCCGCCGAAGTATTCCAGCGATAAATGCATCAGGTGTTCGAACGACGCGGTTCGCAAATCGGCGCCGATCCGTTCGGACACCAGCGCCAGAAGGTAAGTTTTCCCCCAACCCAATCCCCAGGCAAGCAACGCCGATGCAAACAATCCGCCGAGGTACAACGCGACCAGCCCGACATCGACCGGCACGCCTTTTTCGGCGGGCACCAGAACTTTGTCGGTCAGCGGCATGATCAAATACGGCGCGACCATGCCGGCCGCCGTTGATGTCAGCATCAGAATGAAGCCAAGCAACAACGAAACTTTATACGGGCGAGCAAACCGCCATAAGCGAAACAAAATCCAGGTGGACGGCGGCGCGAGGTTGTCGCTACCGGTGCTGTCATCGACCGCGCAAACCGGACATTCACCGTCATCGGCGGCCAATGGCGTGCCGCACACCGGACACAAGGCAGCGCTTTCTTCTCCGGCTTCTGCGAACGGCTGTTTTTTCTGCTGTCGGTCAAACGCCTGAATGAGACGTTGAACCGCCGCGCCCTGCGCCAGCGTGTAGCGCCAGTGGTGCAGGCGTCCGTTGTCGTCGAGCAATTCCAGCGTACCGACACCAGCGTGGTCGTAGTGGTTCAGTCGCAGTTCAGGCCGATGCGACCACTCCCGACAAATCAGCGCGGCTTCCGGCGACGACGCGGCAACACCATGAAGCAACCGTCGTTCAGTAACGACAAGCCATTCCTGCGCAAAACGTAACTGCGTGTCAAGATCAACCAGCGCCCAACCCAGAGTTTTCTCGTTCGGCAGCAACGGAACGCCTGCCTGCCAGGCGGCGGGCAAGGAAACCGGCGTTGCCGAGGAAGAAAGCGGTTCTCTGTGTACTGGTGTCATGATGGTGGGTGTCACGAGCGGCGATGCTTGCGCGCGTACAACGGCACTATAAAAGAATTTTTCCGCCGGTGCGCATTTTTGCAGAAAAGAATCTGTGACAATAGGAATGTTGCCATGATGGCATCAACGCTGCCGGACGGAGTACACTTTTGGCGTTGGACACGCCGTTCCCGCCGTTCTATTACGGATTAGAATAGCGATTGCTTCCGATACATCCTTTCTGAAACAAGGGTTTTTATCTAACGGCTGTGGGTTGCTCGTGTCTATCGCACCGAAAAAGAGAGAGCTACAGTTTCTTCGCATCGCTTACTTGCGAGGCCCCAACATCTGGACCTATCGCCCCGTACTGGAAGCCTGGGTTGACATCGGCGCGCTGGAAGAAGCGCCGTCCAACACGATCCCCTGTTTTTACGAACGGCTCGCCGGTTGGTTGCCTTCGCTGATCGAACACCGTTGCGGGGTCGGCGAACGCGGCGGTTTTCTGAAGCGCGTCAGGGAAGGCACCTGGATGGCGCATGTTCTCGAACATGTCGCGATTGAATTGCAGAATCTTGCCGGATTGCAGGCCGGTTTCGGCAAAGCGCGGGAGACTTCGCAGTACGGGATTTATAAAGTGGCGATTCGGGCGCGCAACGAAGACGTTGGGCGTGCCGCGTTGTTTGCCGCTCGTGATCTGGTGATGGCGGCGATCGAAGATACGCCGTTCGATGTCGCCGCCGTGATTCACGATTTGCGCCGGAAGATCGACGAACACCACCTGGGGCCGAGCACGGCCTGCATTGTTCAAGCCGCCGCCGAGCGCGGTATTCCGGTGACGCGATTGAACGACGGCAACCTGGTGCAACTGGGTTACGGCGCGCTTCAGCACCGCATCTGGACAGCAGAAACTGAACGCACCAGCGCCATCGCTGAAAGCATCGCTGCCGATAAAGATTTGACAAAACGCTTGCTGCAATCGTGCGGTATTCCGGCGCCGGAAGGCGCGGTTGTCGAGAACGCTGACGCCGCCTGGTCGGCAGCGCAGGAGATCGGTTTGCCGGTCGTGGTCAAGCCGATCGACGGCACGCACGGGCGCGGCGTCACACTTGATCTTTCGTGCGAGGCGGATGTTCGCGCCGCTTTCGCCGTTGCCGAGGCCGAGAGCAGCAGCGTCATCGTCGAGCGCTTTGTGCGCGGTCGTGAATACCGGTTGTTGATCGTCGGCGACAAACTGGTCGCCGCCGCCTGTCGTGAAGCGGAAGAAGATGCCGACAAGGGCTTTGTCGATGTCACCGACAGCGTTCACCCTGAGAACGCAGAACTCGCCGCGCTGGCGGCGCGTATCGTCGGGCTCGACATCGCCGGTATCGACATCGTAGCCGAGGACATCAGCCGCCCGCTCGCCGAACAGGAAGCCGTTGTAATCGAAGTCGATGCCGGCCCCGGCCTGTTGACGTACTTGCCGCCCGCGAGCAGAAAACCGCAACAGATCAGCGACGCCATCATCACCCATTTGTTTCCCGTCGCCGGGCAACAGGGACGCATCCCGATTTTCGGAATCACCGGCACGGAGAAAACAACGGCCATTGCTCAACGACTGGCGGCCTTGCTCCGTCTCGCCGGTTATCGGGTGGGGCTGGCGTGCCGCGACGGTTTGTATTTCGGTCATCGCCAGGTCGATCAACGCAATGCCGTGAGTTGGGCGGCGGGTGAGCGCGTGTTGATGAACCGCTTGCTCGACATCGCTGTGATCGAGAGCGACGCGGCATTGATTCTGCGCGAAGGATTGGCGTATGACCGCTGTCAAATCGCCATCGTCACCGACACCGGCGGTTTGGAGGCGCTCGCCAACGACGACATTCTGACGCCCGAACAACTGTGTCAGGTGTTGCGCACGCAAATCGATGTCGTGTTGCCCAGCGGCGCGGCGGTGTTGAACGCGCACGATCCGCGACTGGTCGAGATGGCGTCGTTGTGCGACGGTGAAGTGATTTTTTACGCGACCGACGCCACATTGTCGGCGATTGTCGAACACTGCGCCGACGGTGGTCGTGCGGTCGTCGCCGCTGACGGACAAATCCTGCTGATGCACGGCAACAACATCACCACACTGAGTAACCACAACACGCCCGATCTTGAGATATTGGCAACCGTGGCCGCTGCCTGGGCGTTCGGCGTCAACGCGACACTGATTCGCTTCGGCATTGAACCGAGAAACGGAGCCGCCTGATGGAAGTCTCCAGAATTCGCGCCTTGCGCGGCCCCCATTTGTGGAGTCGGCGCACCGCCATTGAAGCGCTCGTCAGTTGTGCGGTTGACGAAGCCGTGATCGCCGATGTGTCGGCGCTGGAAACGAAACTGCACAGCCGCTTTCCGTCGATGGGGCCGCTCACGCCCGCCCTCGACAAAGTAACGATCAGTCTGGCGCATGTGCTCGAACGCGCTGCGCTGAGTTTGCAGGCGGAAATCGGTTGTCCGGTGACGTTCAGCCAAACCGTTTCGACGACCACGCCCGGATTGTTTCAAGTCGTCGTCGAATACACCGAAGAAGAGGTTGGCCGATTGGCGCTTCTTTTTGCGCAGGAATTGTGTTCGGCGGCGTTTATCGACGCGCCGTTCGATCTTGCCGGCGCGTTGTCGCAAATGCGCACGCTCGACGAAGACATCCGGTTGGGGCCGAGCACTGGCGCCATCGTCAATGCCGCCGTCGCTCGCCGCATTCCCTATCGCCGATTGACACAGGGCAGCCTCGTGCAATTCGGTTGGGGCAGCCGACAAAGACGTATTTGGGCGGCAGAAATCGACCGCACCAGCGTGATCGCCGAAGACATCGCGCAGGATAAAGAGCTGACGAAAAAATTGTTGGCCGCCGCAGCGGTGCCCGTTCCGCAAGGACGACCTGTCGCCGACGCCGAAGATGCCTGGGCGGCGGCGAATGAAATCGGCCTGCCTGTCGTCGTCAAACCATTGGACGGCAGTCAGGGCAAAGGCGTCACCGTCAACATCAACAGCCGCGAACATCTGCTGGCCGCGTATGAGGCCGCTGCCGGAACCGGACGGAACGTGATGGTGGAGCGTTATTTGCCGGGGCCGGATTTTCGCTTGCTGGTCGTCGGCGACAAACTGGTCGCAGCAGCGCGGCGCGATCCGCCGCAAGTGATCGGCGATGGCGTTCACAGCGTGCGGGAATTGGTCGATGAGATCAACCGTGATCCGCGGCGCGGCGAAGGTCACGCCACCGCGCTGACCCGGATTCGTCTCGACAACATCGCCAACACTTTGCTGACCTTGCAAGGTTATACCGCCGACAGTGTGCCGCCGCCGGGAACGCGCGTGATTCTGCGCAACAACGCCAACCTCTCCACCGGCGGCGCCGCCACCGATGTCACCGATGAAGTGCATCCCGACATTGCCGCCCATGCGGTAACCGCCGCGCAAACGGTAGGACTTGACGTTGCCGGCATCGACATCGTTTGTGAAACGATTTTGAAACCGCTTGAAGAACAGTGCGGCGGCGTGGTCGAAGTCAACGCGGCGCCCGGTTTGCGCATGCACTTGTCGCCGTCGTACGGCAAAGGCCGCCCCATCGGCGAAGCGGTGATCAATCACATGTTTTTGCCGGATGAGGATGGACGCATCCCCGTCGTCGCGGTGACCGGCACCAACGGCAAAACCACCACCGTTCGACTGATCGCGCATCTTTTTGATCAACACGGCTGGCGTGTCGGCATGACCACCACCGACGGTATTTACGTCAACCATCGCCGCATCGACGACGGCGATTGCAGCGGCCCGCGCAGCGCCCGCAATGTTCTGATGCACCCCGATGTTGACGCCGCTGTTTTCGAGACTGCGCGCGGCGGCATGTTGCGCGAAGGTTTGGGTTTCGACAGTTGTCGCGTCGCCGTCGTCACCAACATCGGCGTCGGCGATCATCTGGGGCTTGACTTCATCACCAGCGTCGAAGACCTCGCCGTGCTCAAGCGCGTTGTCGTTCAGAACGTTGACGAAGACGGTATGGCCGTCCTCAACGCCGACGATCCGATTGTCGCTGCGATGGCCTCCGTGTGCCCCGGCAACGTGACCTTCTTTGCACGCGACGGGCAGCAGCCGCGCATGATGATGCACCGCGCGCAAGGCAAGCGCGTCGTCTATCTCAGCAACCGCGCGCTCGTTGCCGCAGAGGGTGGCTTTGAATACCGATTGCCGCTCACCGACATTCCGCTGACCCGCAACGGCGCCGTCCCGTTCCAGATCGACAACGCGATGGCGGCGCTCGCCGCCGCCTGGGCCATCGGCGTGCCCTGGGAAACCATCGCGCGCGGATTTGCGACTTTCGTCAGCGATGATCGCATTGTGCCGGGACGTTTCAACCTATTCAATTATCGCGGCGCCACCCTCATCGCCGATTACGGCCACAACCCCGACGCCATCGCAGCGCTGACGCAAGCCATCGAAGCGATGCCGTCGCAACGTCGCGTTGTCGTCATCAGTGGCGCCGGTGATCGCCGCGACGAAGACCTCCAGCGACAAACACAAATCCTCGGCGACGCTTTCGACGAAGTGATCCTCTATCAGGATCAGTGTCAGCGCGGACGACAAGACGGCGAAGTGCTGGCGCTGTTGCGGAAAGGATTGGCAAACGCCAAACGCGCGCAAACCATCGAAGAAATCCGCGGCGAAATTCTCGCCATCGATACCGCGCTGGGACGCTTGTCTCCCGGCGACCTGTGTTTGATCCTGGTCGATCAAGTCGAAAAAGCGCTGGCGCATATTCGACAGCGGATTGAAGAGCCTCAGACGCTGCGCTCCAAAACCATTTAACCGCAAAGAACGCAAAGAAACGCATAGAGCACAGGTGGCGTCATTGCGAGCGAAGCGAAGCAATCCAGAAAATGTGCGCAACAAAAAAACGCTGAATTGCTTCGCTTCGCTCGCAATGACGCATTTCTGATTTCTGACATCTGTTCTCTGACTTCTGCCAACCCCATCCCCACCCCAACCCTCCCCTTTGAAGGGGAGGGAGCCTCGTTCCTTCGCGCCTTCGCGCCTTCGCGTGAGAATATTTTTCGTGGCTTTCGTATCTTTTTTCGTGGTTAAAAGGTTTTTCTCCGCGGGAGAATTCTTCTTTACAGTTAAAATCCCACCATGTCGCAAGCCATCTTTGAAAAACTGGTCGCGCTGTTCGATGCCGGAGGCGCGCGTTATCGGGTGATGACGCACGCGCCGGTGCGAACCTCGGAAGAAGCCGCGTGTGTGCGCGGTACTGCGCTCGGCCAGGGTGCGCGCGCGATGGTCTGCCGCGTCAAACGCACATCGACACAACGCCTTTACGTTCTGGCGGTGTTGCCCGCCGACCAACAACTCGATTTCGACAAAGTGGCCGCCGCTGTTGACGGCAAGAAAGCTTCGCTGGCGACGCCAGAAGAAGCGAACACATTGACCGACTGCGAAATGGGCGCGGTGCCGCCGGTCAGTTTTCATTCGGCGTTATGGCTGATCGCGGATCCCGGCCTCGCGTCCCGATACGATGAAATTTCGTTCAACGCCGGATTGCGCGAACGCTCGATCATCATGGCGACAGAAGATTATTTGCGTATTGTCGCGCCGCGGTTGGAAACGATCGTATCAAAACGTTAACCGCAAAGAACGCATAGAGCGCAAAGAAAAAAGCCGTCATTCTGCGCGGCGCGAAGCGGCGTCGCAGAATCCATAAAAACGTCTCACGCGAAGCCGCGAAGGAAGTGGGTTCCTTCCCCTTCAAGGGGAAGGTTAGGATGGGGATGGGGTTGGCAGGGATCAGAACGTAGGGGCGCGATTTATCGCGCCCTGTTTGGCCTCACGCGGAGGCGCGGAGAACGCGGAGAAAAAGCGCCTCTCCCCGCTTGCGGAACCCCCTCCCCCGCACGCGGGGGAGGGAAAGCCCTTCTTCGCTCCTTCGCGTGAAATGGTTTTTTTTCTGATTCCTGACATTTGGCCTCTGATACCTGACACCCGGACTGCGCCGCTGCGCGACTTGTCCAGGCTACACAACTGCCAACCCCATCCCAACCCTCCCCTTGAAGGGGAGGGAGCCTCGTTCCTTCGCGCCTTCGCGTGAGGCCAAAACGTCGCGGTTCCCGCCGCGCTTCGCTCGCGGCTAAAGGCCGCTCACCAGCGACCTATGCGCTGCGTTCTTTGCGGTTAGCAAGTGTAGCCCGGATAAGCGAAGCGCTATCCGGGAAACAGGCATCAGATCGTTTTCGTGTCTTTCGTGCTTTTCGTGGTTAAAAAGGTTTTTCTCCGTGTTCTCCGCGTGAGACCAAACGTCGCGGTTCCCGCCGCGCTTCGCTCGCGGCTAAAGGCCGCTCACCAGTGACCTATGCGCTGCGTTCTTTGCGGTTAGCAAGTGTAGCCCGGATAAGCGAAGCGCCATCCGGGAAACAGGCATCAGATCGTTTTCGTGTCTTTCGTGCTTTTCGTGGTTAAAAAGGTTTTTCTCCGTGTTCTCCGCGAGAGATGATGTTTTTCTGATCCCTGACTGCGGCTTCGCGAGAGAAAAAATTTCTGGATTGCTTCGCTTCGCTCGCAATGACGCCCCCTGCGTTCTATGCGTTTCTTTGCGTTCTTTGCGGTGAAATGGTTTTTCTGATCTCTGCTCTCTGACTTCTGCCTACTGAACCTCCGCCATCAGCCAATCGCCAAACGCCTGTAACTCGGGCATCTCAGAAAATTGCGTGAGCCTGTTTTTCAGCAACGCTTGCAGCGCCTGCGGTTGGTAGGGCGTTCCCGGCAGTTGCGCGGCGAACGCTTCGAGCGGCGCGGGGTTCAGGCTGTCGGTGTAGAGGCGGGCGCGGTTGATCACGCCTTTTTCGACATCGAAGTGCAGTTCGACGCCACCCCAATCGAAACGGGTGTCGAAGGTGTGCATGAAGTCGGGGGTGTTTCCGAAGTTCCATTCCCAGCTTTTTTGTTGGGCGTAGCGTTCGGCGAAACCGGGCAAGTCGGGGAACACATCGGGGGAGATGTGTTCGGCGACGGTTTTGTCGCCATAATGCGCGAAGAAGGCGTTTATCAGCGCGTCGCACAGTTGCGCGTGGTCGATGTCCGGCTTGAATTCGGCAAGGTTGGCGACGCGCGAACGGATCGACGCGACGCCTTTGGCCTGAAGTTTTTTCGGGTCGGGATTCAGGTAGTTGGCAAGACGGGTCAGGTTGGCGTTCAGCAGCATGGTGCCGTGGTGAAAGCCGCGGTCGAGGGTTTCGCGGTACGCCGAGCCGGAGATTTTGCGCGGCCCGTCGGCGGTTTGAACGACGAGATCGTTGCGCCCCGACGTTTCGGCGGCGATGCCGAGCGCATGCAGCGCGTTCAGGAGGATTTGCGTCGATACGGCTTTATCGTAGCCGGGCTTGCCGGCCATGAAGGTGAAGCAGGTGTTGCCGAGGTCGTGAAAGACCGCGCCGCCGCCGCTCTGCCGCCGCGCTAATGTGACGTTATCTTCCGCCATCTTCTGCGTATTGCACTCTTTCCAGGGGTTTTGCGCGCGACCAATCACAACGGTGTTGTCGTTGCGCCAAAGAAAAAGAACGGCGCTGTCGGCGGCCATTTGCCGGAAGATGGTGTCCTCTACCGCGAGGTTGAAGAAGGGATCGTGCGAGTCGGAGAATAACAAGCGTAAGCGCATGACAGGTATCAGAGGTCAGATGTCAGATGTCAGGGTATCAGAAATCGAAGGCCGGGGAAAAATTCGTTGTCAGCGCGCGACATTCGGAGGCGGTTTCGCCGGAAAAACGCAATGCGAATGGCTTTTATCACTCCGCTGGGCGACAATGTGCGTTAACTGTTTTTCGTGTCAGGGTACCGTTATGCTTGCTTCAATCCCTTTTCAACGTCGCTGGTTGGTCGTGGCTGTCGCTGCGTTATGTTCGCCGGTCGTTTTCGCGCAAGCGCAGCCGGAGGCCGCGACGCCGGACGCCGTTCAGGAAGATTTACGCTATCTCGGCGCGCCGTTCCGGGTCAGCGGCGGTTATCAGTCGGAGAATCTGTGGCGCGGCGAACTGCTCTACGTGTTCCGCGAAACCGACAACACGGCCTGGATTGCCGACGGTTACGCGACAGCGCGTTCGGGCGCCGGCGCCCGGATGTCGTTCCACTGGCAGCCTGCCGATGACAAGAACGCGGCGGTGCGCAAACTTTTTGCCGGGTTCGACCAGAACCGCCACCATGATCGCAAAGTCACGCTGGGCGCGGGTCTGGAAAACGAGAAATGGTCTGGCTCGTTGTATGGTTCGGCGGGCGTTACCGGTCGTCGCCTGCTTGGTGAAAGCACCCATTCATCGACGCAGACCCACACCGGCATCGAAAACAACCACGAGTGGTGGCAGGATGTCACCACAACGGTATTCACCAAAACGTTTGAACGCGCCTACGACTGGGGCGTCGGCGTTCGGGCAGGCCGCTTCTACGACAAATGGGCGCTGCGCTGGTTCGGCGGAGTTGACTACGAATGGGGTAAACAGTCCACCAGCCAGATCACCGGCACGCTCGGCATCGAAAAGTTTTTCATCGGCACGCCGCACAGCGTCGCGCTGATCGGCGAGGTTTACCACAAGCGCGGCGATCATGAGATCGACAAAAACGATCAGCGCATCATGCTGATGTACCGCTTCTCGTTCGGTGGCCCGCTCTGGCGTCCGGCCAAGCAATACCGCGACGTGCAAGTCGAAATACCTGCGGCGACAACGACCGCAGCAACCGCCACGACAGCGCCGCCGACGGAACAACCGGCGAAACGCATCGTCAAGACGACAGCAACGGCGGCGGCGGACGTATTCTTCAAATTCGACAGCGCACAACTGCAACCGGAAGCCAGCTACGCGCTGGATTCCGTCGTTGCCCGTCTCAAAGCCAGCGATATCGAAGGCAATATCTACGTGACCGGCCACACCTGCAACATCGGTTCGGCGGCTTACAACCAGAAACTCTCCGAGCGCCGCGCCCATTCGGTGTTCCAGTACCTGGTGAGCAAGGGCATTGCCGCCGACAAAATGATCGCCGAAGGCAAGGGCTTGCGCGAGCCGCGCTATCCGAACGACAAAGAAGGCAGACCGAAAAACCGCCGCGTTGACATCGAATACATCACGCTCGAAGACAAATCGGTCGCCGAACCCGCGACGACCACCCCGCAGCCGGTGGCGACGACCTCCACCGAGCCGCAGATCGAATGGCGGCGCGAGGAAATCGCCTCCGAACCGACCTGGGTACGGCGCGCGCTGCGCACGCCGTTGGAGTACAAGCAGACCGTTGATGTTTACCGCACGAAAGAAAGCACGACAACGGTCGAAGAAGGCGAAAGAATCGTCGCCAACCAGCCGCCGGTCGCCCGCGACGATTACGCCGTTGCCGGCTACAACCAGCCGGTGGACATCGACGTCCTCGCCAACGACTACGACCCTGACGGCGACGAACTCACGATCGTTTCCTTCACTCAGCCGCGGCATGGCACGGTCACGCAAAACGGGAGCATCCTGACCTACAAATGCCACGGCAACTACATCGGCTTCGATTCGTTCCAGTACACCATCACCGACGGCTATGGCGGCTACGCGACCGCGACAGTGACCGTGTACGCGGATCCCTGATCGGGACGGGTTTTCGGAAACAGGGCGGGTTTCAAACCCGCCCTGTTTTTTTTTAACCACGAAAAATAGCCCCCCGCGGAGGCGCGGAGGCGCGAAGAAGAAAAGCTCCTTCCCCCGCTTGCGGGGGAAGGTTGGGATGGGGGTGTCAGTTGCGTAGCCCGGATAAGCGAAGCGCCATCCGGGAGCACAAAATGCGGGCGGGACGCCCGCGCTCCTCAATGGTGGATTGCGCCGCTACGCGGCTTATCCACCCTACGCTTGCTACGAATCCGGGCTACGAATCTTCGCTTCGCGCGGAATGACGATTTTTGGAGCGCGGGCGTCCCGCCCGCAACACCCCCATCTCCGCCTCCCCCCACCCGCGGGGGAGGGAACGCCTTCGCGGGCGGCGGGCGAATATCCCTACGTTCAATGTGTCTCCATAAAAACACAGTCGCCCCGCCGATCGTCACTTTTTTGTTACTTTCTGTTCCAGACAGCCAATTTTTGGCGCAGAATGTCGAAACATTCGGTGTTGAAAGAACCCCGGGGTATGGGTGTCGTTTCCCCGCATCCATAAACTTACGACTTTTCTATCGTTGTCATCGTCCTCTCTTGTTAAAGGAATGATCATGTTTGCCAGTGCACGTAAACAACATATGCCCCCCCCCCAAATATGTTGAAAGCATCCGTCATAATTCTCCGCATTCTTCTTCGCCTTTTTCTCTCGGGCGTCTTCTATTAAGGGCTTTACCCCTCAAAAATTTTCTTTCCGTACTTTTGAGCGCGGCGCTCTTGTCGTTCTTTTCGCTGCCCGCGATGGCGCAGAACGTCGGCGATTACGCCGCCCTACAGACAGCCGCCGGGGGTTCGAGCACTGATGACACGATCACGCTCACCGCTGACATCAACGGCGCAGCCCAACTCGACATCGAGCGCAACGTCATCATCGACCTCAACGGTCACAGCCTGACGATTAATTCGCCCTCCAACGGCATCCGTATCGACGCAGGCGTGACGCTGACCATCAGGGACAGCAGCCCCGCCGGCGCGAACACGCTCACCGTCACGGCAGCCGACGGCGCGGGCATCAACACCTCAGCCGGAACGCTTATCATCGAGAGCGGCGCGATCACCGCCGCCAGCACCCTCAACGGTGCCGGTATCGGCGGCGGCGTTAACGGCGATGGCGGCACGATCACGATCAGTGGCGGAACGGTCACGGCCAACGGCGACGATGCGGGCATCGGCGGGGGCAGTGGCGGCGCGGGCGGCACGATCACGATCAGTGGCGGAACGGTCACGGCCAACGGCGGCTGGGGCGCGGGCATCGGCGGCGGCGAATTGGGCGCGGGCGGCACGATCACGATCACGGGGGGAACCGTTACAGCCACAGGCTACGGCGGCGCGGGCATCGGCGGTGGTTTAAACGCCGATGGCGGCACGATCACGATCACCGGAGGAACCGTTACAGCCACAGGCGACGGCGGCGCGGGCATCGGCGGTGGTTCAAACGCCGAGGGCGGAACGATCACGATCACCGGAGGAACCATCACAGCCGAAAGTGGTGGCGGCGCGGGCATCGGCGGCGGCTCAGGCCGTGCGGGCGGCACGATCACGATCAGCGCGACCAGTTGCGACGGGCTTACGATTGTCTGCGACAAGATCAAAGCCAAAAGCACTTCGGGCGGAGCGGGCATCGGCGGCGGCTATAACGGCGCGGGCGGCACGATCACCATTTACGGCGGCGATATTGAAGCCAACGGCGGCACCACTGCCGCTGGCGCTGGCGCTGGCGGCGCGGGCATCGGCAGCGGCGCAGGCTACGCAGATTCGGGCAAGATCACCATTTTAGGCAATGCCAACGTGACCGCCACCGGCGGCAGCACCACCAGCACCGGCAACGGCGGCGGCGCAGGCATCGGCTCAGGTGGCCTCATTCCCGGTATCGGGGGGCCGGGTACGGTCAACACGATCAACATCAGCACCACCGGCACGATGAGTGCTACGGGTGGCACGGGTGGAGAGACTTCCGCAGGAACCACCGTTTACATGACGGGCGCGAACATCGGCTCCGGCGGCTCGGCCAGTGGGCCGGGGACTCCGGCAACGATCGGACCGGGACCTGTAGGCACCATTGACCTAAGCGATACTTCTGTTACCAGCGGCGATGGCTGGACGTTCGCAAGCGGCGTGTTCACCGTCACCGGCGATGTCGTCATCACCGGCTCGACCACAGATAACCGCGTCGTCGTGCAATCCGGCGCGAACGTCAACATCACGCTGGACAACGCAAGCATCGCGCCCAGCGTTGAGTCTCCTTTTGATATGACGGAGGCAACCGTGCGTCTGACGCTTGTCGGCGCAAACACGCTCACTAGCAATTACGCCGGCTATCCAGGCTTGAATGTTGGAAACGCAATCCTTTTCATTATGCCGTCAACAGGCAGTTTGACGACTGTCGGCAGTTCTTCAGCGGGCATAGGCAGCAGCTACCACCCGTGCGGCACGGTCATCATCGCTGGCGGCACAGTTAACGCCACAGGCAACAGCGGCGGCGCGGGCATCGGCGGCGGCTGGCAAGGCGCGGGCTGCCGAACCGTCATCGTCGGAGGCACGGTTAACGCCACCGGCGACGGCGGCGGCGCGGGCATCGGCGGCAGCTCAGGCGGTGCGGGTGGCCTAACCGTCATCGCCGGCGGCTCGGTTACCGCCACAGGCAACAACGGCGGCGCAGGCATCGGCGGCGGCGGATCTCTCGGCGGTGCGGGCGGAGCGGGCGGCATGACGGTCATCACCGGCGGCACGGTTAGCGCTACCGGCGGTAATGGCACCTATGGCGGAGGCGCGGGGATTGGCGGCGGCTCAGGCCGCAATCCGGTGGGCGGTGCGGGCGGCGTGAGCGGTGCGGGCGGTGTGACCATCATCACCGGCGGCGCGGTTGACGCGACCGGCGGGAACGCCCCCTCCGGCGGTGGTGGCGCGGGGATCGGAGGCGCGGGTAGCAGCACAGGCGCCGGCGCCTTCAGGGGCGCTTCGGGTTACATCATCATCTCTGGCGAGGCCAACGTGACCGCGACCGGCGGCAGCGGCGTTCATGGCGGCGCGGGCATCGGCTCAGGAGGTGGTGATTACGGCAACTATGGGAAAGACCTAAACACTATTTTCATCGACACCACCGGCGCCGTGATCGCTGTGGGCGGCAGGGGCGAGGAGACTAACCCTGGAAGCGGCACTTACAGGCACGGTGCGGCGGTCGGTCACGGCGGCGATCATAGCAGCAGCGGTTTTAACCGAACGCCCGCGGGTGGTGCTTTCTATTTCGTCAAGGCGACGCGAACCGCAAACGGGGAGATTTCCCCCTTTGGTTCGGCGGGAACCAATGGCGGCAACAGTCTGGCGTTCACGATCACCCCGAACGCTTCATTCGCCCTTTTCCAAGTGCTCATCGACAGCACAAACGACCCCAGCGCCGCAGCAAGCGGCAGCTATACCTTCACGAACATCGCCGCCGATCACACGATCCATGCGGTATTCGTGCCGGACTCCGCGACGATCACCATCGGCACGCAGCCGGCTGCTTCGACGACGGTGACGGAAGGCGCGATCTCGGGCACGCTGTCGGTGACAGCGAGCGTGTCGGGCGGGGGGCTAATATCGGGGCATCAGTGGTACAGCAACACCACAAACAGCAACACGGGCGGCACGGCGATTTCTGGCGCAACGAGCGCGAGCTTCACGATACCGACGGATCTGACGGCGGTGGGTAGCCCGTATTACTACTACTGTGTGGTGATCGCAGCGGGCGCGACGCCGGTCGCCAGCGATGTGGCGATGGTGACGGTGAATCCGGTGGGAGGAACCCCGCTGACGTTTACATACAACGCGGGGTTTGACATTCCGGCGTCCACCGTTGGCACGGCGATCGCGAGCATTGACGTATCGGGAGGCGCAGCGGGCGGAACAGCGCCGTACACCTTCAGTGCGACGGGCTTGCCTGCTGGCATCACGATCAGCGCGGCAGGCGTGATTTCCGGTACGCCGACGGCGGCAAGCGCAGCGGGAACGGCGACCATCACCGTGACCGACAACGCGACCGCGACCGCCAACATCACCATCAACTACGGTGCAGTTTCGGTGGCGGGAACCCCGCTGACGTTTACATACAACGCGGCGTTTGACATTCCGGCGTCCACCGTTGGCACGGCGATCACGAACATAAACGTGTCTGGAGGCGCT
>WQTW01000039.1 GCA_009786085.1 Pseudomonadota bacterium
CCGGGCTACGCAAACCGTCGGCCACCCGAGGGGAGGTTCTTTCGCAGCTCAATGGCTGGCCTATGCGCACCTCTACCGACGCTTCGCCTTCGCCCTCACGAGCGAAAACGCACGGCTCGAGGCCAATGTGGGTTGCTAATCCTTCATCGAAATGGACTTTCACCATATACTCCTTGCCGGTCTCCCGGCGCACACGTATCGAAGCTGGACTAAGCAAACGAACCCTCAACCATGAATTGACTTACCTTCGTTCGATGTTCAATGAGCTATCAAGACTTGGACACTGGGACAAAGATAATCCTCTGTCTAAGCTAAGAGCGTACAAAATCCAAGAGACGGAACTGTCTTATCTTACTGGCGAAGAAATTGACCGCTTATTTACCTCGCTGGATCTGTCAACGAACCCGCACACAAAGCTGATTACTGAAATTTGCTTGAGCACCGGCGCACGATGGAGCGAAGCGGAAGGGTTGACGATAAATCGAGTAAAAAACGGCGCTATCCTTTTTGCAAAAACAAAAACGGGTAAGACCAGGTCGATCCCGATTGATGGCTCTTTGCAGGAAATGATCCATGTGCATCATTCAAATTTCGGTATCGACAGCAGGATTTTCGGTTCGGCGTTTTCGGCATTCCGGGAGGCAATAGATCGCGCTGAGATCATTCTCCCGCCCGGGCAGTTGACCCATGTGCTGCGCCACACCTTTGCATCCCACTTCATGATGGGTGGCGGCAATATCCTCGCTCTGCAAAAGATTCTCGGTCACCAGAACATCACTATGACCATGCGTTACGCGCATTTGTCGCCAGATCACTTGCAAGAAGCCTTGCGCTGGTCGGCGTGGCCTTTTTGTGGCCACTTTCGATTCCAAAAAGAAATAGCCCCCGCAGGGACTATTGGTAACCGCTTGATTTTTATTGGTTTTAATGGTGCCGACAGAGAGATTCGAACTCCCGACCAACGGTTTACAAAACCGCTGCTCTACCAGCTGAGCTATGTCGGCGTGGGTGGTGCGCGTGGGTGCGTATTGTAGCGCAAAATCCGCGCGTGCCGCAGAAGACGTTCGTTATTTCACCAGTTTCAAGTGCGACGAGCGAGGCGGCGGTGCATGATCTTTTTTTACCTCCTCCGGCGAAGCGGGAGGTGTGTTGTCATCTGCCGTTTCGGTGGGGGGCGGCACTTCAAAAAACAAGCCGTAGTTGGTTTCCTTCGCGAAAATCGCGGCCACGGCCGAGAACGGGATCGCCACGTCCTGCGGCACGCCACCGAAGCGCGCCGAAAACATGATCCAGTCGTTGTTGATCGTCAGTTGATGCGTCGTCCGCGCGCTCAGGTTGAAAATGATTTCGCCGTTGTTCACATACGCCATCGGAACGCGCGTATCGTCGTTGACTTTGACGACGAGGTACGGCGTCAAGTCTTTATCGGCGCACCACTCGCACAACGCGCGCACGAGGTAGGGCTTGGCGGAGGCTTCGGAGATGTTCATACGCCCTACCGGTTCTGTCGGGCAACCGCTCTATCTACTTGCGCATTCCGCGTTCCGCCGAAGTCAGCGCTTCGGAAAATGCGGGACGCGAAAACAGACGCTCGGCGTATTTCATCAGCGGCATCGCCTGTTTAGGCAATTCGATCCCGTAATAATCGAGCCGCCAGAGCAGCGGCGTCAACGCCACATCGAGCATCGAGTATTCTTCGCCAAGCAGGTATTTGTGTTTGGCGAACGTCGGTATCATTTGCAGCAACACATCGCGCACTTGCGCGCGCGCTTTTTCCTGATTTTTGGCGTTTTTGCCCTCGAGATCGGCGATGTGCGAAAAAATTTCCTTTTCAAAGCGAAACAGGAAATAGCGGGCGCGAGCACGCATCACAGGATCGGGCGGCATCAGTTGCGGATGCGGGAAACGCTCGTCAATGTATTCGTTGATGATGTTCGATTCGTGCAGAATCAGGTCGCGCTCGACCAGCACCGGCACTTCGTTGTAGGGGTTCATCAGCGCGATGTCTTCCGATTTTTTCTCAAGATCGACATCGACGACCTGAAAATCCATTCCTTTTTCATAGAGCACGATACGGCAACGCTGACTGAACGGATCCGTCGTCCCGGAATAAAGGGTCATCATTTGCAGGTTATCTCCAGATAGAGCCGACAGGCGCGGCAATCGTTATTGATCGACGCGACGCTATAAAAGGGCTTATTTTACCCGTTACGGCACGGGAAAGCCACTTTCAGGAATCAGAGGTCAGGAATTATAGGGATCAGAACAACATCATTCCTCGTGGAGTCGTGTTTTTTGTCCCCGGATGGCGCTTCGCTTATCCGGGCTACGATTTGACCTCTGATTCCTGATCCCTGACCTCTGATTCCTGACTGCGGCTCGTGATGAAGCGCGCTAAAAACATCCCAAGCTCGTAGAGCAGCCAGAGCGGGAAGGCCAGAAACAGTTGCGACAGCACGTCGGGCGGCGTGAAAATCGCCGCCACGACGAACGCGCCGACGATGATGTACGGGCGGGCGTTTCTGAATTGTTCCAGGGTAACGATGTTCATGTAGATCAGCACCATCACGACCACCGGCGTTTCAAACGTCACCCCGAATGCCAGAAACATAGTCAACACGAAGCTCACATATTTGCCGATATCGGTCATCATCTGAACGCCGTCCGGCACCAGCGTGGCGAAGAATTTGAAGACGACCGGAAACACGATGAAATAGGCGAACGCCATCCCGATCAGAAACAGGATCAGGCTCGACAGCAAAACGGGAATCATCAGCTTCTTCTCGTGCCGATACAAACCGGGGGCAACAAAGGCCCACAGTTGCCAGAGCACATACGGCAACGTGATCAGAAACGCCGCCATCAGCGTCACTTTCAGCGGCACGAAAAACGGCGCCGTCACTTCCGTCGCAATCATCGACGTGCCTTCCGGCAACACGTTCATCAACGGCTGCGCCAAAAAGGTGTAAATCGCATCCCCTTTCGGGAAAACCAGATACAGGAACAGAAACACGACCAGAATGGCGATGATCGACCGCAGCAATCGGTTGCGCAACTCGATCAGGTGCGAAATAAACGTTTCGTGCCGGGTGTTATGTTCCTGATCGCTCATCACGCATCCGGTTTGGGGTTGGCTGTCGGCGGCGCATCGGGAATGCTCAACGTGACTTCGCCCTGCAAAAAGGCCGGAACCGTGACCGGCGGTTCGGTTTCGATCTCCGCCGCCGCTGTCGTGGCAGTGACGACCGTTGTCTGCATGTCCTCATCTGCCGGCTGTACTGTCGGCTGTGCTGCCGGTTGTTCCACCGGCTGTTCCGCTGCTTGCTCTGCCGGTTTGTCGTCGGCGATACGGTTCAATTCCGATTCCAATTTCGACCCTATCCCGCGCACGTCGCCTTCGGCTTGTTTCACCGTTTTTTCGGTTTGCTGTATAACGGATTGCACCGATTGCTCGATATCTTTACCGATGTCCTGCATCGACTGTCGGACTTTTTTCAATTCTTCCAACTCCATCTCGCGCTGAATATCGGTCTTGATTTCGCTCACGTAGCGTTGCATCTTTCCCAGCAAATGACCGAGCGTGCGCACCGTCTTCGGCAAACGCGCGGGGCCGATCACGATCATCGCCACAAGGGCGATAATCAGGATTTGGAAAAAACTGATCTCAAACATAAGGCCAAGACCCGGGGTGCGCTTTCCGGGCAAGCCCGAATGCGCTCCCTGTCTCTCTGCGTCTCATTGTTTTACGCGTGCGTTTTATCGTTCTCTTTTTTCACTTCGGCGTCGAAGGTCTGGCCGGTGATCTTCTGTGTCGGCGTTTCAGCCGTTTTCGTTTCCTCGTCGGAGGCTTCCTTCATGCCTTCCTTAAAGCCCTTGACGGCTTTGCCGAGATCGCTGCCCAGGCTGCTCAACTTTTTGGTGCCGAACACCAACACCACCACCAGCAGTACGATCAGCCAGTGCCAAATACTCAAAGAACCCATGACTCCTCCTTACACTCCGACGCTTTCGCGCCCGTTGCTTATCAGTTTACTTATCGCTTTACCTATCACCGCGCCAGCATCGGCCCCAACGGATGAGGCCCTCCAATAATATGAATGTGCAAATGCGGCACTTCCTGTTGCCCTACCCGTCCGGCGTTGACAATCACCCGAAAACCGTCGTCGGCTCCCTGAGCGGCGGCCAACATCGGCACCAAAGTCAGCATTTTGCCCAAAAGTGGCGCATCTGTCTCGTTTACCTGCGCCAGCGACGCGATATGCCTTTTGGGAATCAGCAGAACATGAACCGGCGCAATCGGCTTGATGTCGAGAAACGCCAGCACGTCGTCATCCTCGAAAACCTTTTTGGCGGGGATTTCCCCGCGAATGATCTTGCAGAAAATACAATCGTCTTGACCGCTCATCGCGTTTTCCTTTCGCAGAACCAACGTAACGCAGCCGCCAGTGTACCGCAACCAGAGGTCAGATATCAGGTGTCAGATATCAGGTGTCAGAGATCAGATCGGGCTTCTGACTTCTGGCTTCTGGCTTCTGGCTTCTGGCTTCTGGCTTCTGGCTTCTGACTTCTGACTTCTGACTTCTGACTTCTGACTTCTGACTTCTGACTTCTGACTTCTGACTTCTGACTTCTGACTTCTGACTTCTGACTTCTGACTTCTGACTGCTGACCCCTGACACCCGCCTAATCGACGCCCCCAGTCCCGACAGCTTCTCCTCGATCTTCTCGTAGCCACGGTCGAGATGGTAAATCCGGTCGATGGTCGTCTCGCCGTCCGCCATCAGACCGGCGATCACCAGACACGCCGACGCGCGCAAATCGGTCGCCATCACCGTCGCGCCGGACAACCTCGAAACCCCGTGCACCCGTGCCGTATTGCCGTCCACGTCGATATCGGCGCCCATCCGCTTCAACTCCTGAACGTGCATCATCCGGCTCTCGAAAATCGTCTCGATCAATGTCGATGTCCCGTTGGCGCACGTCGCCAGCGCCATCATCTGCGCCTGCATGTCCGTCGGGAAGCCCGGATAAGGCGCGGTAACCAGATCGAACGCCTTGCCCACCTCCTTGCCGCGCAAAACAACCGTGTCCTGACCCGTCTCAATCCGCGCGCCGGCGCGGCGCAACACATCGAGCACACTGTCCAGAATCGTCGCGTCAGCATCGCGCAAAACGACCTCACCGCGCGTTGCCGCCGCCGCTGCCAGAAACGTGCCGCTCTCGATGCGATCAGGCATGATCCGGTGCTCCGCGCCGTGCAGCGCCGCCACACCCTCAATCTCGATACGCGGTGTTCCCGCGCCACGAATTTTTGCGCCCATCGCCGTCAGACAACGCGCCAGATCGACGATTTCCGGTTCGCAAGCGGCGTTATCCAGCACCGTCACACCCTCGGCCAGCGTTGCAGCCATCAACAAATTCTCGGTGCCGGTCACCGACACCACATCAAACGTGAAATGCGCGCCCTTGAGCTTCGACGCATGCGCGGCAATATAACCGTGCTCCAGATCGATCACCGCGCCCATCGCCTGCAAACCCTTGATGTGCTGATCGACCGGCCGCAAACCGATCGCGCAACCGCCCGGCATCGACACCCGCGCCTCGCCGCAACGCGCCAGCAACGGCCCCAGTGCCAGAATCGACGCCCGCATCGTCTTGACCAACTCATACGGCGCCAGCGGCCAGCCGATCGTCGCCGCGTCGAGCGTCACGCCGCCATCGTGATAGCTCACCTTCACCCCCATCTGCGACAACAACGTTTCCATCGTCCGCACATCGTTCAACTGCGGGCGGTTGTGCAGCACCAGCGGCGTCGCGCTCAACAACGCCGCGCACAACGTCGGCAACGCCGCGTTCTTCGCGCCGGAAATACGGACTTCCCCGTTGAGCGGCTGCCCGCCACTGATTTTTAACTTATCCATTGAATACTCTTATCGGTCGAACCGCGTGGTTTTTTATTTTAACCGCAAAGAAAACCTTTTAACCACGAAAAGGCACGAAAGATACGAAAAACACGAAAGCGCGAAGAAAGACACTTTGCGCTTTATGCGTTCTTTGCGGTTGTTGTTTTTGTCTCCGCGTGAGGATATTTTTCGTAGCCTTCGTGTTTTTCGTGGTTTAAAAATCAAACCAACTCCAACACCACCGCCGCCAACGGCGGTAGTGTAAGCGCGAGGCTGGCCGGCCATTCGCGCCAGCCGTCGGTGGTTTCCAGGATGCCGTTGTTGCCGAGGTTGCTGCCGCCGTACCAGCCTGAATCGCTGTTGAGGATTTCGCGGTAGCGACCGCCTTGCGGCACGCCGATGCGGTAGCCCTGACGCGGCACCGGCGTGAGGTTCAGCGCGGCGACGATGAAGCGACCATCGCGCGCCCAGCGCAGCCAGCAGAGTACGGATTGTTCGCTGTCGTGGCAGTCGATCCACTGAAAACCGGCGCCGCTGAAGTCTTGTTCGTGCAGTGCGGGCATATCGCGGTAGAGGCGGTTGAGGTCGATCGCCAGACGTTGGATGCCCTGATGCGCCGGGTCGGCCAGCAGCCCCCAGTCGAGTTCGCGGGCTTCCGTCCATTCCTGCCACTGACCGAATTCGCCGCCCATGAACATCAGTTTCTTGCCCGGCGTCAGCGCCTGCCAGGCGAGCAGCAGGCGCAGGTTGGCGCGGCGTTGCCAGTCGTCGCCCGGCATTTTGTCGAGCAACGCGCGTTTGCCGTGCACCACTTCGTCGTGCGACAGGGGCAAAACGAAGTTTTCGCTGTAGGCGTACACCTGGTTGAAGGTCAATTCGTTGTGGTGCCAGCGGCGGTGAACAGCGTCGCGGCTGAAGTAGCGCAGGCTGTCGTTCATCCAGCCCATGTTCCATTTCATCGAGAAACCGAGACCGCCAACCCAGGTCGGGCGGGACACCTGCGGCCAGGCGGTGGATTCTTCGGCGATGGTCAGCGCGCCGGGGAATTCGCCGTGCACCATGGCGTTCAGCGATTGCAGGAAGGTGATGGCGTCAACGTTTTCGCGTCCGCCGTACTGGTTCGGCAACCATTCGCCTTCTTTGCGCGAGTAGTCGAGATAGAGCATCGAGGCGACGGCATCGACGCGCAGACCGTCGAAGTGAAATTCGGACAGCCACCAGTACGCTGAGGAGAGCAGGAAGCTGCGCACTTCGTGACGACCGTAATTGAAGATGTGCGTGCCCCATTCGACATGCAGGCCGAGGCGCGGATCGTCATGCTCGTAGAGCGCGGTGCCGTCGTAGCGGGCGAGCGCCCAGTCGTCCTGCGGGAAATGCCCGGGCACCCAATCGAGCAGCACGCCGAGACCGGCCTGGTGACAGGCGTCGATGAAATAGCGCAAATCGTCCGGCGAGCCGTAGCGGGCGCTTGGGGCGAAATAGCCGGTGGTCTGGTAGCCCCAGGATTCGTCGAGCGGATGCTCGGTGACCGGCAGCAGTTCGAGGTGGGTGTAGCCCATCTCCAGCGCATAAGGAATCAGCCGCTCGGCCAACTCGCGCCATAGATAGGGCTGGCCGTCGGGATGGCGCATCCAGGAGCCGGGGTGCACCTCGTAGATGTTGACCGGCGAATGTTGCCAATCCCAGTGGGCGCGCCGCGCCAGCCATTCGTCGTCGCCCCAGACGTAGGTCGAGGGCGGCGTGACGTAGGCGGCCGAGCCGGGGCGCAATTCAAAGCCACGCGCATAAGGATCGGATTTGATGAGAAGCGCGCCGTCGCGGGTGCGGATGGCAAAGCGGTAAAGATGATTCACCGCCGCCTCGGGAACCGTGGCCTCCCAGACGCCGGAATCGCCCAGCGAGCGGAGCTTGTGGATTTCCGAATGCCATCCGTTGAATTCGCCGACCACGCTGACCGCCGACGCATTCGGCGCCCAGACACGGAAAGTCGTCCCTTCCGGCCCCGGATGGGCGCCGAGCAGGTGGTAGGCCTGAAAATTGCGCCCCTCGTTGAAAAGATAAAGTGCTTTAGAATGGTGCATATAACCTCTCTATCGTAGTATCATATGGTAAAACTCGTTCATTGGGAAGAGAGAGAGACCATTATGCCAACCAATACCCACCGTTCCCTTGCTCAAAGCAAGACGCCGCACGAAAACCATGACCAGCACTTCATCAATCAGGCGACGCGCAACACCTTCGCCTTCATTCTGGCGGGCGGTCGCGGCACACGCCTGAAGCAACTGACCGATTTTCGCACCAAACCGGCGGTTCCTTTCGCCGGCAAGTTTCGCATCATCGATTTCACCTTGTCGAACTGCATCAATTCGGGCATCCGCAAGATCGGCGTCGCCACGCAGTATAAAGCACACAGCCTGATCCGCCACATCCAGCACGGCTGGAGTTTTCTCGACGGGCGCTTCGGCGACTTCATCCAATTGCTGCCGGCGCAACAACAGATCGACGAGACGCAATGGTATCAGGGCACGGCTGACGCAGTGTACCAGAACATGCGTTTCGTGTACCGCTATGATCCGCAGTATGTGCTGATCGTCGCCGGTGACCACATCTACAAGATGGACTACAGCCTCATGCTGGCCGACCACATCGCGCGTCAGGCCGACATGACCGTCGCCTGCATCGACGTTCCGCTGGCCGAGGCCACCGAGTTCGGCGTGATGGGCATCGACGAAGATAGTCGCGTCGTCACGTTCGTCGAGAAGCCGAAGCAACCGCCTTCCATTCCCGGACGACCGGATCGGGCGCTGGCCTCGATGGGCGTTTATATTTTCAATGCCGAGTTTCTGCTCGACCAGCTCAAGCGCGACGCGGCAACGCCCGGTTCCAGCCGCGACTTCGGTAAGGACATCATTCCTCACATCGTTCCCCGCCACCGCGTTTTCGCTCACCGCTTCGCCGACTCCTGCGTGGGCGGCACTTGCAGCGGGCAAAATCCCTACTGGCGCGACGTCGGCACCATCGACGCCTATTGGGAGGCGAATATGGAAATGACCAAGGTGACGCCGGAACTCAACCTCTACGACCGCGACTGGCCGATCTGGACGTATCAGGAGCAATTGCCGCCGGCCAAGTTCGTCTTTGACGACGATGGTCGCCGTGGTCAGGCGATTGATTCCATGGTTTCCGGCGGCTGTATCATCTCCGGCGCCGAAGTCAAACGGTCGTTGCTCTTTTCCAGTGTTCACGTCCACAGTTGGGCGAGCGTTTCCGATGCCGTGCTCCTGCCCGGCGTCGATGTCGGCAACCATGCCGTGGTGCGTCGCTGCGTCGTTGACAAAAACGCCCGGATTCCGGCGGGCATGAAGATCGGCGTCGATCCCGAAGAAGACCGTCGGCGTTTCTACGTCAGTCCCAACGGCATCGTGCTGGTCACCGCCGAAATGCTTGGTCAGGGAGCTGCGGCACGGTAATGACCGATCTCGCTTTTCTCTGGCACATGCACCAGCCGGATTACCGGCACCCGGACAGCGGGGAATTCCTGCTGCCCTGGGTGTTGCTGCACGCCACCAAGGATTACACCGACATGGCGGCGCATCTGGAGCGCCATCCCGGCGTCCGCTGCACAGTCAATTTCGTGCCGGTGTTGCTCGACCAGATCGAGGATTACGCGGCGCAGTTCGCCAGTGGTCAATGGCGCGACCCCTTGCTGCGCATCGCCGCCGCGCCGGATGGCGCCATGCCGACGGCTGCCGAACGCGCCTGGCTGCTCGATGTCGCCTTCCGCTGCTATGCGCCGACGATGCTCGAACCTTTCGCGCCCTACCGTCGCCTGCGCGACCTGCTGGCCTTCGTTCACGCTCAGGACGGTCACAGTCCGGCCTATCTGTCGGCCACTTATTACACCGATCTGGCCGTCTGGTACCTGCTGGTCTGGAGCGGCGAGAGCCTGCGCCGCCGCGCCCGAACCATTCCGCAACTGATGGCGAAAGGCGGCGATTTCTCGGCGCTTGAGCGGCGGGCGCTGCTGACCGAACTGGGCGAAGCCGTCGGTGGATTGATTCCGCGTTATCGCGCGCTGGCCGACCGCGGCCAGATCGAGCTCAGTTGCACCCCAGCCCACCACCCGCTGGCGCCGCTGATGCTCGACTTCGCCAGCGCCCGCGAGGCGCTGCCCAAATGCTTATTGCCGGCAGCGCCGGAATACCCCGGTGGCCGCTCCCGCGTCGCCGAACACCTGGCGCATGCCCAAGCCAGCCACGAGCGCCGCTTCGGGCGACCGGCTGCCGGTCTGTGGCCGGCAGAAGGCGCGTTGTCGGCAGAATTCCTCAAACAGATCGCCGAAGCCGGTTTCCAGTGGACGGCCAGCAGCCACGGCGTACTCCGCCACTCGGCGGGCGATACCGCGAAAACGACGACGCCCTGGCTTCCGCCCGAAGGCACGCCCGACATCCTGATTTTCTTCCGTGACGAGCGACTGTCCGACCTGATCGGTTTTGAGTACGCCAAATGGCACGGGCGCGACGCCGCTCAGGATTTCATGACCGAGCTTGAGACCCTCCATCTGCGCGCGCCGAACAGCCTGATCCCGGTTTTCCTTGATGGCGAGAATGCCTGGGAGTACTACCCTTACAACGCATGGTATTTCTTCTCCGATCTCTACACCGCGCTGGAGCAGTCGCCGGACATCCGCACCGTCACGCTGTCCGAAGCCGCCGCCGCGCGCCGCGAACACAGCCCGCGCCTGCCGCGCCTGACGGCAGGCAGTTGGGTTTATGGCACCCTGTCCACCTGGATCGGCCACCCGGACAAGAACCGCGCCTGGGAACTGCTGTGCGAGTTGAAACAATGCGCCGACCGGGCGCTGGACAGCGGTCGTTTCGACGATACCGTCTGCGCCCAGGTGCGCCAGCGTCTGGCCGTCTGCGAAAGCTCGGACTGGTTCTGGTGGCTGGGCGACGATAACCCTACCGAATCCATCGCCACCTTCGACCGTCTGTTCCGTCACAACCTGCGTTCTCTTTACCATTTGCTTGAGCTGCCGCCACCTGCCGCTCTCGACCATCCGCTCAGTTGCGGTGGTCATGGTGGTAACAACGCGGCTGAAAGCGGCGGCACCATGCGCCGCGCTACTGAAACACCATCATGAATCTGAATCACCCACTGACCCTGCTCCTTGGCGTACACGCCCATCAGCCGGTCGGCAATTTCCCCGAAGTGATCGAGGATGCCCACCAGCGTTGCTACAAACCCTTCCTCGAAACCCTGCACGCTTACCCGGAGTTTCGCTTCGCCGCGCATTTCTCCGGCTGGCTGCTCGACTGGCTGCGCGAACGCCACCCGGACGATATGGAATTGCTGGCGGCGATGGTTCGCCGTGGTCAGGTCGAGTTGTTCAGTTCCGGCGACACCGAGCCGGTGCTGGCCGCCATTCCGCACCGCGACCGTGTCGGCCAGTTGCGCACGCTGAACGACAAACTGACCGCCTGGACGGGTGTTCGCCCGCGCGGCGCCTGGCTGACCGAGCGCGTCTGGGAGCCGTCGGTGGTCACGGCGCTGGCCGAGAGCGGCATCGACTACGTTACCGTTGACGACTACCACTTCCTGTGCACCGGAAAAACCTCCGCCGATCTGGACGGCTATTACAGCACCGAAGAAGGCGGCACCCGGCTCGACCTCTTCCCCATCTCCGAAGCCCTGCGCTACCGCCTGCCCTTCGCGCCAGCGGCTGAAGTCGTCGCCTACCTCGAAAGCAAAGCCGCCGCCGGACGCAGCGCCGCCGTCTATTTCGACGATATCGAGAAGTTCGGCATCTGGCCGGAAACCTACGATTGGGTCTATGGTCGCGGCTGGCTCAAAGCGTTGATCGAGGGTGTGCTCGCCAGTCCGACGATCACCACCGCCACCTACAGCGACTTCCACGACCGCCATCCCTCGCACGGCGTCGTCTATCTGCCGACCACCTCCTACAGCGAGATGAACGAATGGACGCTGCCGATGCCGGCTGCCGACATCTACGCCGAACTGCTCGCCAGCGAACAGGCGGCAGGTCGCGGCGAATACCACCGTCCCTTCCTGCGCGGCGGCATCTGGCGTAATTTCCTCAGCCGCTACCCGGAATCCAACTGGCTGCACAAGCGCATGCTCGGCCTTTCGTCCCGTCTGGCTGAATTGCCAACGCCACCATCGGCGCTGACCGCCGCGCTGTACCGCGCCCAAGCCAACGACGCCTACTGGCACGGCCTGTTCGGCGGCCTCTACCTGCCGCACCTGCGACGCGCCGTATGGAACAACCTGGTCGAACTGGAAGCCGGGCTTGATATACAACAGCCACGTCCCGCGATACAGACCCTCGACCTCGACCTCGACGGCCATCAAGAAATCTTCGTCCACGATTCAGAACTGCAAGTCGTGGTGCGCGACGACGGACTCGCCGCCGCCTGTGAACTGTCCAGCTACCGGCTGCGGCACAACTTCGCCGACAGCCTGCGCCGTTATCAGGAGCGCTACCACGGTCGCATCGGTCGCGCGCCCATCGGCTCCCCCCATGAACACAAAGGCGAAGGCATCGCCTCCGCGCACGACATCGTCCGTTGCAAGCAGCCGCTCTGCGCCGCCGACATCGTGCCGGATGTCCTGCCGCGCGCGCTCTGCATCGACCGCCTGAACGACGTTGCGATCACCGACTACCGTCTGGACGAAGCGATGGCCGAAACACTGGCAGCGCATTTCGTTCGCCCCGGCATCGTCAAACGCTATGCGATCGACGCCGGAACCCTGACCGTTGACTGGGAATTCACCCATCTGGCCGGTCGCTGCTTTGTGACCGAATTGAACCTCGCGATGCCCAGTTGCGACGGCTTCCTGGGTCGCTACGTGCTGGCCGATGGCAGCATCGGCGGCGGCTTCGGCCAACTGCTGCAATTGGCTGAGGAGCAAACTGAGGGACAAACCGAGGGACTGACTGAAACCGACACCCTGACGCTGGAAGACGGCGTGCTTGGCGGTCGCCTCGTGCTGCGAACAAGCCAGGCCGTCGCGCTGGAATGCCGACCCCACAAAACCGTCTCGCAATCCGAAGCAGGCTTTGAAAAAATCATGCAATCCGTCGAACTGCGCTTGCGCTGGGTCATCCCCGACGCAGCCTGCACCCTGCGCCTTCAGCTTCAGGTATCAGAGGTCAGGGATCAGGAATCAGAAAGAAATTAACCGCAAAGAGCGCAAAGAAACGCATAGAGCGCAAAAAAAGAAGCCGTCATTCTGCGCGTAGCGAAGCGTGTCATCCTGCGCGAAGTCGCAGGACGCAGAACCCAGACGTTGCATGGATTCCGCGACTACGCGCGGAATGACGGGGTACCTCGATCATTTATCGCTTGAAGTGGAAATGGAATGAGACGCCTTTCGTATCTTTTTCGTCGTTAAAGGTTTTTTTGCGGCGAATTAAAATTCACGCCAATAGCGCGGATGTGTTTGTCGGTAGGCTTCGGCGGCAATTTCTTTTTCACCGACGGTGAAGCGAACGGCGCCGGAGCGATCGGTGCGCCATTGGGTGGCGTTGACGGTTTCGTAGCGGGCGACGGTGTCCGGTCGCGGGAAATCGAAGCGATTGCGGTAGCCGACGGAATAGACGACGTGCGACGGCGCGACGGCGGCCACAAAGGGCGCGGTTGAGGAATGGCGACTGCCGTGATGGGGCGCGACGAGGATATCGCTGTTGAGGTTGTCGGCCTGGTGTTGGGTCAGCGCTTTCTCGGCGCGTTTTCCGATGTCGCCGGTGAGCAGCAAGCTGCCGTGCGGCGATTCGATTTTCAGTACGCAGGATTTATTGTTGATGTCGCGCAGGAACGCGGCGTCCGGCGGCGGCGACAAAAAACGGAAACGAACATCGTCCCATGTCCATTCGAGACCGTCGATGCAGGCGGTGAGAGCAAGAGAATGCGCATCGCTGTTTTCTTCGTTGAGCAACGAGGTGTAATGGCTTCGGACGGGCAACGCGGCCAAGACGGCGCGTGTGCCGCCGTTGTGGTCGTTGTCGTTGTGGCTGACGACCAGGGCGTCAATCGCGCGGATCGCGTTAAATTGCAAAAAAGGCGCAACGATGCGATCCCCGGCGCTGGCATCATCGGAGTAACCGGGGCCGGTGTCGTAGAGCAGCGCGTGTTTGTTCGTGCGCACGAACACGGACAAGCCCTGACCGACATCCAGCACGGTCGCCTGAAAACTTCCGACGGGCGGCGGCAAGGGCATGATGAAAAACATCGGCAGGCACCACAAGGCGCCCAGCGCACGAACGGGAACGCCGCGCGGCATCAGCATCCAGAGGATGCCGAGCACGGCAGCGAAAATGCTCCAGGTGGGCGCGCCGTGTTGTTGCCACATGGAAATCGGCAGTTGCGCCAGCCAGTTCATGCCGGTCATTAAAATCTCAAGCAGGAAATGGGCGGGAATCCACAGCCAGGAAAATCCGGGAATGGCGCCGAGCAGCGCGGTCGGAACGACCAGCAAGGTGATCCAGGGAATCGCCCAGAAGTTGGCGGGCAATGAAACCAGTGAGAACGCTTGAAAGATGGCCAGCAACAGCGGCGTCAATCCCAGTGTGACGACGTATTGGGTGCGAAAGCCGAGAGCGAGGTGGCGTTGCCAGCGTTTGCGCCAGTGTGTGTTGGTGCTGCTCTCGGCGAGACGACCGGAAGCGGCATACAACAACCAACCGACGGCGCCGAACGACAACCAGAAACCGGCGGTCAGCGAAGCCCAGGGATCCCATAACATCACGGCGAACAAAGACCACAACCAGGTGTGCAACGGTTGACTGGTGCGTTGTGTCCACAAAGCGACGGCGACGACGGCCAGCATGATGAGGGTGCGTTGCGCAGGAATGCCCGCACCGGCAAGCGCGACGTAAAACGCCGACGCAAAAAAACCGGCGAGCACGGCGAGTTTGATCGCCGGACAACGCGAGGTCAATCGCGGGATGCGACGAAACAACTGAAAGAGCAAGCCGCCCAGCAGCGTCGAGAAAACGGTGACGTGCAATCCTGAGATACTGACCAGGTGGATGATGCCTGTCTTGCGAAAAACTTGCCATTGCGCATCGGGAACGGCGCGTTGTTCGCCGATGACGAGCGCAGTGACAACACCGGCGTAGGGCTTGTCGTGCAAGGTTTGTCGGATATTGTCGCGGATGTTTTCGCGCAGGTGTTGAATGTAATCGAAGGGTCGGCCTGCGAATGCAGAGAGTTGCACGTTGACGGATTCGGTTTCAGCGTTTTTTTCAGTATCAGGACGCACATAGCCGGTCGCGCGGATGTTGTTTTGCAGAAGCCAGGCTTCAACATCGAAACCGCCGGGATTGACGCTGGCGCGCGGACGTTTCAAACGCACTTTCAGTTGCCAGCGTTCACCGGCGCGCAGATCGGGGCGCATCTCTTCTTTGCCGCTGAGACTGCGGGCGTACCAGGTCAACGCGATACGAGAGGGAACTTGCGCGTCCGGCGTCAGCACGTCTTCGACGGCGAACGAAAAACGTGTGCCGCGTGCGTTGGCGTCGGGAAGATCGTCAATTACGCCGCGAATCACAATGTCGCGCCCTTCCCATTCGGTCGGCAACGCATCGGCGAGCCGGTGTTGCGCACGCAGCGCGGCGTAGTCGTAACCGCAGACGGCAGCGGAGAACACAATCACGCCGAAAACAATCAGCGTTGTCGGTCGCAATGGATCGGCGGCGTTGCGAAAGCGAAACAGAACAGCGGCACCGATGCCGAGGGACAACAAGGCCAACGCCAACCCCAGCCAGGGCGCGTCCGGCAGCGTGGCGCGGGTTTGCAGAAACGCGACACCGGCGGCAAAAGCGGCGAGTACGGCAATCAGCGGCGCAGAAAGAAGAGAGGCGAACGGCACAGCAGAGGTAACAAGAAACGAATGCTGTGATAATACAATAGAACGATGCAACTTAGGGCGCGAAGACATACTCTTCAAGGGCGTTGGTGTCTGCATGAATGGCAGAGAAGATCACGCGAAGGCGCGAAGAACGGCTCCGTCATTCCCGCGAAAGCGGGGATCCAGTCATTCGATCCTCAAACCTCCCAATCTTTGAGTCAGTAAATCGCGCGTTTTCCATCTTCGCAGGGCGGCTTTCCTGGATTCCCGCTTTCGCGGGAATGACGAGTGAAGTGTTTGCGCTTTCGTGCTTTTCGTATCTTTCGTGCCTTTCGTGGTTAAAGGTTTTTCTTTGCTTCCCGGAGTACAATAGCGCAGGCCGGATCGTCCGGCGCATCATGGATGAAGGATGTTATGGAAGGTATGGTGACGGTCATCTCAGGGCTGGTGTTACTGTTGCTCGTGCTTGTCGGTTATCTGACGGCGCGAACGGCGGGACTGGCGCGCAGTCAGCAAAAACTTTTGAACGAGTTGACGGAATCGCGCACGCAACTGGCGGCGTTGCTGGCGCAAAGTGGACAAAGCGAACGCGATTTGCGACAGGATTTGGCGACACAGCGCGGCGAGTTATCGACGCTGTTGCTGCAACAGGCGCAGGCTGCGCAGCAGCAATCGACGGCGCAGTTCGGCATGCAGCAGGAGCAGTGGTCGCGTTTCGGAACGCAGGTGCAGCAATTGACGCAGGTTTCGGAGCAAAAACTGGAAGCGCTTCGTCGGGCGTTGGAGCAGCGGCTCGATGTGATGCGTTCCGACAACGCGCAAAAACTCGATCAAATGCGGGCGACGGTCGATGAAAAATTGCAGGCAACGCTGGAAACGCGGCTGGGAGAATCGTTCAAGCAAGTCGCGGATCGCCTGGAGCAGGTGTACAAAGGTTTGGGCGAAATGCAGACGCTGGCGGTCGGCGTCGGCGATTTGAAGCGCGTGTTGAGCAATGTCAAAACGCGCGGCGGTTGGGGCGAGGTTCAGTTGGCGGCGCTGCTGTCTGAGATGCTGACGCCGCAACAATACAGTGAGAACATCGAGACGGTTCCGGGCAGCAATGCACGGGTTGAATTTGCGATCCGCTTGCCGGGGCGCGATCCGCATCAACCGTGCTGGTTGCCGATCGACGCCAAATTCCCGCTCGACCACTGGCAGCGTTTGCAAACGGCGCTGGAGAATGCCGATCTGCAAGCAGCCGAGGAAGCGAGACGGGCGCTGGAGATTTTCCTCAAAACGGAAGCAAAAAAGATTCAGGAAAAATACGTGAAACCGCCTTACACGACTGATTTCGCCGTGTTGTTTGTGCCGTCCGAAGGACTGTACGCCGAATTGATGGCGCGACCGGGATTGAGCGATGTCCTGCAGCGCGAATCGCGGATCATGGTGGCCGGGCCGACCAATTTGATGGCGATGTTGAACAGTTTGCAGATGGGTTTTCGGACGCTGGCGATTGAACAGCGTTCAAGCGAAGTGTGGAAAGTGCTGGCAGCGGTCAAAACCGAGTTTCAGAAATTCGGACAGGTGTTGGCGAAAACGCGGGAAAAACTCGATCAGGCGACGAAAACGATTGACGCCGCCGATGTGCGGACGCGGGCGATCACGCGGCATTTGCGCGGCGTCGAACAAATGCCGGAAGCCGAAGCCGCGCGTTTGCTCGAAGCGGAAACAGCGGCGGTGTTGTTGCCGGATGATTCTGACGAACCATGAAATGGCTCTTTTAATTTTTCGGTGGGTAGCAAAGCGAAGCCATCCAGAAAATTCTCACGCGAAGGCGCGAGGCTCCCTCCCCTTCCCCCCCTCTCCCCCTGCCCCTCTCCCGCGGAAAGCGGGAGAGGGGAGGCATTTCCCTCCTCTCTCCCTTGTGGGAGAGAGGTCGGGAGAGAG
>WQTW01000040.1 GCA_009786085.1 Pseudomonadota bacterium
ACATTATTCAGCCCTTGCAGGGCTGGGGGAGTGTTGGATGTTCGCTTTCCGCCGGTTTCGCTCGCGATGCTCGCTCCACCGACGGTTACTCATATTACGCCACTTCGGGGCTACTCCCATACTTGTGTAGATACCTATGCCTTCAAAGGGAAGGCTGGGGTGGGGATGGGGTTGTTTGCTGTGCATAATTAAACCAAAACCGCGCTAATCCCAACTCAACGTCCCGCCCGTCTGATATTCCGTCACCCGCGTCTCGAAGAAATTCTTTTCTTTTTTCAGGTCGATGACTTCCGACATCCAGGGGAACGGGTTGTCGGCGCCGGGGAAAAGTAAGTCAAGGCCGATTTGCTGGCAACGCCGGTTGGCGATGAAGCGCAGGTACTCTTTGAACATCGGCGCATTGAGTCCCAACACACCGCGCGGCATCGTGTCCTCCGCGTAAGCGTATTCGAGATCGACCGCTTTTCTGATGAGGGCGCTGATGTCCTGTCTGAATTCGGGTGTCCACAGATGCGGATTTTCGAGCTTGATGGTGTTGATCATATCGATGCCGAAGTTGCAGTGCATCGACTCGTCGCGCAGGATGTACTGATACTGTTCGGACGCGCCGACGAGTTTGTTCTGACGACCAAGCGCCAGGATTTGCACGAAGCCGACGTAGAAGAACAAGCCCTCCATGATGCAGGCGAAAACGATCAGCGACTTCAGTAATTTCTGATCGTTCTCGATGGTGCCTGTCTGGAAGGCTGGATTCGTCAGCGTGTCGATAAATGGCATTAAGAAGGCGTCTTTTTCCGCAATCGACTTGATTTCATGGTAGGCGTTGAAAATTTCGCCTTCGTCGAGGCCGAGACTTTCGACGATGTATTGATAAGCGTGCGTGTGAATCGCTTCCTCGAACGCTTGCCGCAACAGGTATTGGCGGCATTCCGGCGCGGTGATGTGGCGGTAGGTGCCGAGCACGATGTTGTTCGCCGCCAGAGAATCGGCGGTGGAGAAAAAGCCGAGGTTGCGAATGACGATGAGCCGTTCGTCGTCGGTCAATCCGTTCGGGTTTTTCCACAGCTCGATGTCGCGCTGCATGTTCACTTCCTGCGGCATCCAGTGGTTCGCGCAACCGGCGAGATACTTGTCCCAAGCCCAGTTGTATTTGAACGGCACGAGTTGGTTGACATCGGCCTTGCCGTTGATGATGAATTTGTCTTCGACGCGCACACGGCGGGTCGCAATGTGTTTCGCGGCGGCTTCGGCCAGTGCGCGGTCGGTTGCGCTGGGCGCGGCGACTTCTTCAAAAGTTAACATGGGGTTCTCCGTTTTTGATTCATTTTAACTGAAAAATCTTTTAACCACGAAAGGCACGAAAAACACGAAAGGGTTATGGCGCGAGAGCATTTCCTGTTTGGTTGTACACACTTCCGCGCTATGCCACTTTGTTCCCTCCCCTTCAAGGGGAGGGTTAGGGTGGGGATGGGGTTGCTTACCGTACGCATTTAAATCGAAACCGCTCTGGATTCATCTTTTAAAAGATTTTTTTCGTGGTCTTCGTGTTTTTCGTGGTTCCTGTTTTTGATTTTTGCGCGCTGATTTGCTTATTGACAAGCTTCACACGTCGGATCGTCGATCGCGCAGAATTTCGGCGCGGCGTCTTCCGTCGAAGCCGTCGGCGCATGCGCCGACACGGCATTCAATTCGCCGCCGCGGCCGGTCGATTTTTCGGCGGAGCTGACGGCCAGCGCCCGCAGGTAATACGTCGTTTTCAGCCCTTTCGTCCAGGCGAGTTTGTAGGTGTCGTCGAGTTTTTTGCCGGACGCGCCCGCCATGTAGATGTTGAGGCTTTGCGCCTGGTCGATCCATTTTTGTCGGCGCGACGCCGCTTCGACGATCCAGTGCGGTTCGATTTCAAACGCTGTTGCGTACAGTTCACGAAGGTTCGACGGTACGCGCTCGATCTTCGCCAGCGAGCCGTCGAAGTATTTGAGGTCGGCGATCATCACATCGTCCCACAAATCCAGTTCCTTCAGATCGTTCACCAGTTGTTCATTGACGATGGTGAATTCGCCGGAAAGGTTCGACTTGACGTAAAGGTTCTGGTAATCCGGTTCGATGGATTGCGATACGCCGATGATGTTTGAAATCGTCGCGGTCGGCGCGATGGCGACGCAGTTCGAGTTGCGCATTCCGCGCGCTTTGATCTGCTTGCGCAGCGCGTCCCAATCGAGCGTCGAGGACGCATCGACATCGACGTAACCACCGCGCGCGTCTTTCAGAAGCGCCATCGAATCGTAGGGCAGAATGCCGCGATCCCACAAACTGCCTTTGTAGCTCGAATAAACGCCGCGCTCCTGCGCCAGTTCGCTCGACGCCCAGTAAGCGTAATAACACATCGCTTCCATCGACGTGTCGGCAAAACGCACGGCGGCATCCGACGCATACGGTACGCGCATCAGATGCAAACAATCCTGAAAACCCATCAGACCGAGACCGACCGGGCGGTGTTTCAGGTTGGCGTTCTTCGCTTTGTCAACGGCGTAGTAGTTGATGTCGATCACGTTGTCGAGCATGCGCATTGCGGTGCTGACGGTCTGCTTCAGTTTGTCGAGATCGAGTTGCCAGCCTTTGCCTTCCGTTTTTTTCATGTGAGCGACGAGGTTGATCGAGCCGAGGTTGCAGACGGCGATTTCGTCGGGGCCGGTATTCAAGGTAATTTCGGTACACAGATTGGAACTGTGAACAACGCCGACGTGTTGTTGCGGCGAACGCGCATTGCAGGGGTCTTTGAAGGTGATCCAGGGGTGGCCGGTCTCGAAGAGCATCGACAGCATCTTGCGCCACAACTGCACGGCAGGCAGCTTCTTGAAAAGCCGAATTTCGCCGCGCTCGGCCTTCGCTTCATAGGCGGTGTAGGCGTCTTCAAACGCTTTGCCCCACAGGTCGTGCAAGTCGGGAACATCGGACGGCGAGAACAGCGTCCATTCGCCGTTTTCCATCACCCGCTTCATGAACAGATCGGGAATCCAGTTGGCGGTGTTCATGTCGTGCGTGCGGCGGCGGTCGTCGCCGGTGTTCTTGCGCAGGTCGAGGAATTCTTCGATGTCGAGGTGCCAGCTTTCAAGATAGCAGCACACCGCGCCTTTGCGTTTGCCGCCTTGATTCACCGCCACCGCCGTGTCGTTGACCACTTTCAAGAACGGCACCACGCCCTGCGAGCGGCCATTGGTGCCCTTGATGTGCGACCCCATCGCTCGCACGTTCGTCCAGTCGTTGCCCAGCCCGCCGGCGAATTTCGACAACAGCGCATTCTCTTTGATCGCTTCGTAGATACCGTCGAGATCGTCGGCGACGGTCGTCAGATAACACGACGACAGTTGTGAACGCTGCGTACCCGAATTGAACAGCGTCGGCGTCGAACTCATGAAATCGAACGACGACAACAGATTGTAGAACTCAATGGCGCGAACGGTGCGGTCTTTTTCTCGCAACGCCAGTCCCATCGCCACCCGCATGAAAAAACATTGCGGCAATTCAAAGCGACGGCCTTCGCTGTTGCCGTGACTGAAACTGCGATCATAGGGATCGTTCAGAAAATAGCGGTCGTACAGCGTTTGCAAACCGAGATAACCGAATTGCAGATCGCGCTCCGGTTTCAGCGCCGCGCCGAGTTTGGCGAGATCGAACGTCGCCAGTTCCTTGTTCAACAAACCGATCCTGATGCCGTGCGCGATGAACTTCGGAAAGTACGCCGGATACTGCTGCGCCATGTCGGCTTGCGTGGCCGCGACGCCGAGCGCCTCGAAGCGCAGCGAATCGAGCAGCAAGCGCGCCGTCACATAGGAATACACCGGGTCTTTTTCGATCAGCGTGCGACCGGCCAGCACCACCGCCTTGCGCACTTCGGCCATCGGCACGCCGTCGTACAAATCCTTGCGCGTCGCTTTCAGAATGCGCTCCGGTTCCGCCGCCGCCAACCCTTCGCACGAAGAACGAATCAGATGTTCAAGCCGCGCCATGTCCAGCGGTTTCGACACGCCATCTTCAACGACATGCAGTTCCGGCGTTGTCGTTTTTTCCACCACCGCCTTCGCGGCGGCAGCGCGTTCCTGCGCTCGCCGTTCGCGGTACAACACATAAGCGCGCGCGACCTCATGCTCGCCGCCGCGCATCAGCGCCAACTCGACCTGATCCTGTATTTCTTCGATATGAATGGAGCCGCCTTCCGGCTTGCGGCGCATCAACGCCTGGATGACCGTCTCCGTCAGTTTGGCGACCTGATCGCGCATCGCGGCGCTGGCGGCGGTCTGATCGCCGCACACCGCCAGGAATGCTTTGGTCATTGCCACGGAAATCTTGCCGGGTTCAAAACCGACCACCGACCCGTTGCGGCGAATCACTTGATAGCGGGCCGTGCGCGGATCGGAGGGCAGGGAAGGGTTGGCAGATGCAGATGTGGCAGGTGCAGATGTGGCAGATGCTATTGATGGGGAAGCTACAGACACAGACATGAAAACCTCGAAATTAAGTAAGAACTGACCGCAACAGGCGAAAAGCCCGCTTTTCCGGAGCTTTCGCGCGGCGATGCCGGTTCTGCGACGCTTCGGAAAAGGAACGGAATCCTACTATATTTAGCGGGATTTTTCTATAGTCGGCTACATATGGTGGTGACAGGTGAAAATGTCGCTATAAAGCAATCGCATCAGCATATGGGCTGAGGCGCCCCGAAAACCCCGTCGAAACAATCGGATACGCGCATCTGCTCATATTCAAGCGCGCTCTTTTCACATTCCATCAACAGCTTAACCCAGAGTTATCCACAGGTTTCAGGGGGGGATCAGAGATCAGAGGTCAGAGGTCAGAGGTCGGGAATCAGAACGTAGGGGCGCGATTTATCGCGTCCCTTGTACGGGCAAAACGCATCGACAATGCCGTAGGGGCGGCAATTTTGCCGCCCGCAACATTACAAACCCCCGTCGGCTTCGCCGACACCCCCTTTCAAAAGGGGGCTTTTCTTCTTCGCTGCTTAGCGTGAATAAAAAAGCCGTCATTCTGCGCGACGCGAAGCGACGTCGCAGCAGGCGTAGCCCGGATAAGCGAAGCGCCATCCGGGAGAGTTGCCTCACGCGAAGACGCGAAGAATGGAGTGTTCTTTCTTCGCGTTCCTGGCGGTTAAATTGTCTTTGGAGCGCGGGCGTCCCGCCCGCATTCTGTGTACGCCGTAGCCCCCACCTCCGCGTGAGATGGTTTTTTTATGCCAATTCCAGCAACGCCGTCAATTTAACAAGCGCGTCTTCAACAACGACCGAGGGCGCCCGCTCGACTTTCCGTACTTTTCTGGCGTTCAGGTCGAGCATCCTGATTTTGTTCATCAACGCGACGCCCTGCGTTTTGCAACCCGTGCCGCTCAAGGCGACGGCAAATCCTGCGTAGCGCGCAAAATCGCCGCCTTGCGTAATGGGCGCAATGAGGGTATCGCCGAGTTTGTTGAATTCTTTTGTGGTGAGGACGAGCGCGGGTCTGACGCCGCGCTGCTCATGCCCCATCACGGGGTCTAAAGGGACATTGACAATATCGCCGCGATCAAAATGAGGCATCACAGCACCTCGTTGCCTACGGGGCGGGCGTTGTCCCACCATTCCAGATCGGCAGGCGGCGGCGCCGACAAATCGCATTGCGCGATCAAATCGGCCAGGGTCACTTTGGATTTACGGGTCAAGACGATTTTTCCGTCGTCGGCGGTCAAGGTCATCGGCTGCCCCGCTGAAAGCCGGAACTCTTTCAGAACAGACGGAGGCAAAACGGCGACGGTGCTGTTTCCATAACGGCGAAGGACGATTTCCATGTTTGTGTGTAAAGCATTGTTGAACATGGCGAGATTGTAGTCCTGAAAACGCGGGATGTAAAGCATTGCTTTACTCGGAAACGCAGGGGGCGTCTCGCCAGCATTTTGCACGGCTCCCGAATGGCGCTTCGCTTATCCGGGCTACACGCGCTTCCGCTATAATCCCCGTTTCCGCCGGTTTTGCGGCAGAGCGCTCCGCTTCTCTGTCTGTCCGGTTTTCCATCTGCCCGTGTTTTGTTTCAAGAGGCTTGCTTTGCGTCTTACCCATATCAAACTTTCCGGCTTCAAGTCGTTCGTCGATCCGACGACGATCGCCACTCCCGGCCAATTGGTCGGCATCGTCGGGCCGAACGGCTGCGGCAAATCCAACGTGATCGACGCGGTACGCTGGGTGCTCGGCGAATCGAAAGCCTCGGCGCTGCGCGGCGAATCCATGCAGGACGTGATTTTCAATGGCGCCGGCGAGCGCAAGCCTGTTTCGCGCGCTTCGGTGGAACTGCATTTCGACAACAGCGCCGGTCGCATCGGCGGTCAGTGGGGACAATACACCGAGTTGTCGATCAAACGGGTGCTGACCCGCGACGGCGACAGCACGTATTACATCAACAACATTCCGGTGCGTCGCCGCGACATTCACGATCTCTTTCTCGGCACCGGGCTCGGTCCGCGCGCTTACGCGATCATCGAGCAGGGGATGATTTCGCGCGTGATCGAAGCGAAGCCGGAAGAATTGCGCGTTTTTCTCGAAGAAGCGGCCGGCGTTTCCAAATACAAGGAGCGGCGCAAGGAAACCGAGGGGCGCTTGTCCGACACCCGCGAGAATCTGGTGCGCATCGAGGACATCCGGCACGAGCTGGGCAATCAGTTGACGCATCTTGCGGCGCAGGCCAGGGTTGCCGCCGAATACCGCGATTACGAAACGCGACTGAAGAACACGCAGCACATGTTGTGGTATTCAAAGCAGCAGGACGCCGCGAAAACGCGCGAACGCTGCCAGGCCGACGTCGGTCAGTTGGCCGTTGCCTTTGAGGCGGCGCAGAGTGAAATTCGCGCGATTGAAACCAAACTCGAACATCTGCGCGATGCGCACTACGCCGCCAGCGACGCGCTGCACGACAAACAGGGCGCGTTCTACGCGGCCAATTCGGAAGTCACGCGCCTGGAGCAACAACTGGCGTTCGCGCGTGAAAATGAAACGCGAATCGCCCAACAGGTCGAACACATCCACAAACAAATCGAGGCGTTGACGACGCAGGAAACGCAACTCGATGGTGAACAGGTTTCGCTGGAAACCGCGCTCGAAAATGCGTTGACCGCGCACGAGCAAGCGCAACAAGAAGAGCGTGAAGCGCAGACGGCGCTGCCAACGCTGGAAGCTGCCGTGCGGGAAGCCGCGCGACAATTCTCCGAATTGCAGCAGAAGATGGCGCAACTGGAACAGACCGTGCGCGTTGCCGAAACCCGCCGCGACAACAGTTTGCGCACCACCGACCGCTTGCGGCAACGCCGCGAAAAACTGGAAGCGGAACTCGCCGCGATGAGCGGGCCGGGTGTCGTGGCGGTTGCCGAAGTTGAAGAACAACTCGCGCAAGAAACCGCCGAATGGCAGAACCAGCAGCAGGCATTGACCGATTTGCAGCAGAACGTGCAGACCTTGCAAGGTCAACAGCGCGACGCGCTTGCGCACTGGCAGGCGCAAAGCAAGGCGCTCACCGATCACACCGCGCGCCATCAGGCATTGGCGGCGTTGCAGGCCAAAATCGGACATCCCGATCTCGATGCCTGGCTGACGCAGAAGGGATTGAACGAAGCCGCTCGTTTATGGCAGAAGCTCGATGTTGAAACCGGTTGGGAAGATGCACTGGAAGCGGCGCTGCGCGAACGACTGAACGCGCTCGAACTCGATTCGCTTGCCGATGTCGCGCACTGGCTCAACAACGGCGATACGGCGCCGAAAATCACGGTGTTTTCGGCGCAACGTTCCGGCGCTGCGCACGTTTCGCCGTCGAACGATGCGCTGTATCACAAATTACGCATTAAAGATTCCCGTTTTGCGCCGTTGCTGGCCGACATGCTGCACGGTGTGCGCTGCCGCGATTCGCTGACGCAGGCGCTTGCCGATCGCGCCGATCTGCCGCCGGGCGGCAGCTTCGTGATTCCGCAGGGACATATCGTCACCGCGCAAAGCGTCACCCTGTTCGCGCCCGACAGCGAATTGCACGGCGTGATCGTTCGCCAGCGCGAACTGGCGCAACTCGATGAACATATCGCGCAAGCCGATGCGCAGGCGCAGGAAGCGCGTCGCGCGCTCGATCAGGCCGAAGAAGCCTTGACCAACGCGCAGAAGGACGAACAGAATCAGCGGACGGCGTTGGCGTCGCAGCAAAAACGCTGTCACAACCTCGAACTGGAACTGGCGCAACTGCGTAAAGAAGCCGAAGCGTTCTCCAGTCGCAAAGCGCAGCTTACGCATGATTGCGACGAGATCAAAACGCTGGAAGCGCAGGAAGCCGAACAGCGCGAATCCATCGCCGCCGAAATCAGCGAAGCGCAAACGCAGTTGCACGACGAGATGACGAAGCGCGAGAGTTTGCGGCACACGCGCAACGAGGCCGACGTGGCGATGGCGCGTGGCCGCGAACGTGTGCGCAACGCTGAGAACGCCGCGCAGGAAGCGCGTTTCGCCGAGCGCAGCGCCCGCGAACGCATGCAGGAATTGGCGCGCCGTCGTCAATCGCTGGCCACACAGAAAACGCAGCAGCAAAGCCTTCTCGGTCAGTTATCCAACGAAAAACAGGCGATCGACTGGTCGCCGGTCGAAGCCTCGTTGCAACAGCAGTTAACCGTTCGCGCCGACGCCGAACAAGCGTTGGCAGAAGCACGCAACCAGCTTGAAACGCTGACCGGCGAATTGCGCGGCGCCGAAGAAGCGCGGCTGACTGCCGAGCATCAGCTTGAGCCGGCGCGTGTTCGTATCGAGGACATGCGTTTGAAAGAACAGGCCGCCGTCTTGCAGGAACAGCAATTCACCGAACAACTGACCGAGGCCGAAGCCGATCTCGATGCGTTACCGGCGATGCTCAAAGCCTGGGGCAGGGGTTCGCTCAACAACGAAATCGACCGTTTGCAAAAAGCGATTACAGCGCTCGGCGCGGTGAACCTGGCCGCGCTCGAAGAATTGACCGTCGCCGAAGAACGCAAAACCTACCTCGACAAACAGTCCGCCGATCTCACCGAAGCGATGACGACGCTGGAAAACGCCATTCGCCAGATCGACAAAGAAACGCGCGAGTTGCTGCAACAAACGTTTGACATCGTTAACAGCAACTTTTCGCGGTTGTTCCCGACCCTGTTCGGCGGCGGTCAGGCCAAGCTGGTGCTGACGGGCGAAGAAATCCTCGATTCCGGCATTCAGGTGTTCGCGCAGCCGCCGGGCAAACGCAACACATCGATTCATCTGCTCTCCGGCGGCGAGAAAGCGCTGACGGCAACTTCGCTGGTGTTTGCGATCTTCCAGTTGAACCCGGCGCCGTTCTGCTTGCTCGACGAAGTGGATGCGCCGCTTGACGATTCGAACACCATCCGTTTCTGCAACCTGGTGCGCGAAATGAGCGCACAAACCCAGTTCATGTTCGTGACGCACAACAAATTGTCGATGGAAATGGCCGTGCAACTGATCGGTATCACCATGCCGGACCCCGGCATGTCGCGCGTGGTCGCGGTTGATATTGCCGAAGCCGTGGATTTTGCGGCGGCGGCGTAGGGCAGATATCAGATATCAGATATCAGAAGGCAGAGGGCAGAGGTTAGTACATAGGTTGGCGGTGAGCGCAGCGAACCCCAACGCTTTGGCTTCACGCGAAGCCGCGAAGAAGAAAACCGTCATTCTGCGCGAAGCGAAGCGTGGCGGGAAGCGGAGTCGCAGAATCCAGCCTCTCTTCCGCTTGCGGGAGAGGGGTGGGGGAGAGGGCGTTCATTTTCTGGATTGCTTCGCTGCGCTCGCAATGACGCGCTCTTCTTCGCGCCTTCGCGTGATCCCAAAAGCTGGGATTCCACTTCATTCCATCCCAGCCTACTGCGCTGATCCCTGATACCTGAATTCATAGGAGCGTTGCGATGTTCACCCGAAACACCTTCAAATTCCTCAGCGAGTTGGGCGCCAACAACAACCGCGCCTGGTTCGATGAAAACAAACCCCGTTATGAGGCGCTGGTGCGCGAACCGGCGTTGGACTTCATCGACGCCATGGTGTTGCCGCTCAAGAAATTCGCGCCGCATTTCCGCGCCGACGCACGCAAGATCGGCGGCTCATTGATGCGGGTGTACCGCGACACACGTTTTGCGAACGACAAAACGCCTTACAAGACGAACATCGGCATTCAATTCCGGCATGAGCTCGCCAGGGATGTACACGCGCCGGGCTTCTATGTGCACATTGCGAACGACGAATGTTTTTTCGCGGCGGGTTGCTGGCGCCCGGAAGCGGACGCGCTCTGGAAAATGCGCAACGCTATTGCGCAGAACCCGGAACAATGGTTCAAGGCGCGAGACGATAAAAAGTTCAATACGCACTGGGCGCTGGACGGCGATGTCCTCACGCGCCCGCCGCGCGGTTTTGCCGCCGACCATGTGGCGATTGACGACCTCAAGCGCAAGGATTACGTCGCGGTCGCGCCGCTGTCGAAAGAGGAAGTGCTTTCGCCGGACTTTGTTAAGCTGACGGCGCAGCGATTTACGGAAGCGGTGCCGTTGATGCGGTTTTTGTGCAAGGCGTTGGAAGTGCAGTATTGAAATAAACGGGGCGCGTATTCAATCAAGTTGATAAAATGGAAAGGAGTAAATAATGCAACCAACACCATTTTGGTTCAAGACTTTCATTGTGCTGTCGATTCTTCTTGCGCTGGCCGGGGGTATCGCTGATACAGTCCTGTTGTTTTCTTCGTCTGAAGCGTTGTCTGAGGCGCTTCAAGAAGAGATTGGCGGCTCGGAGGATTCCATGACGTCATTAGGATGGCTTATTACTGCCGTTGCTATCATCATTGCTGTAGCTGAAACAGTAGGACTTCTCTTATTCAAACGATGGGGGCGAGCGCTGGCATTGTACTCATGTGTGCCGGTAATAGTTTTGCTGATGGTGTTTATACGAGAACCATGGCTGACTTCAATGATATCCACTGGTTTGTACGCAGTGTCCTCTATTCTTTGGGGTGCTGTGCTGGTCATGGCATACTGGTCGCCAGTGAAGGAACGCTTTGAGTCGAACTAAAGCAGACGAAGCCCCATCCCCACCCCAGCCCTCCCCTTGAAGGGGAGGGAGCTTTCCGTTCCTTCGCGGCTTTGCGTGAAAAAAAAAGCCGTCATTGCGAGCGAAGCGGGGCAATCCAGAAAACCATCTCACGCGAAGGCGCTAAGCCGCGAAGGAACGATCCCCTCTCCCGCTTGCGGGAGAGGGGTGGGGGAGAGGGCGGTGGGGAAGGGGTTCTCTGGATTCTGCGGCGTCGCTTCGCTTCGCTCGCAATGACGCCATGCTTGCCCAAATGTCTGAGCCTTGAAGGAGATTAGAGGCCGTGTCAGCCCTTATCTGCTTCGACAGCCCTGAGAAAACCGCTCAAAGAGCGTTCAGGACTTTCGCTGAAAAGTCGTTCAAGGGTTTCGATCTGTTGGCAGCGATCCAGCCGGAAGCAGCGGTAATCGCTGCGTTTTTCACACCAGGCGGCAAGCAGCCAGACCTGTCCCCAGAAAAACAGTCCGAGAGGTTGGATGTCGCGCTGGGTACGACGTGACTGCTCATCGACGTAATCGATGTGCAATACCTGGCGTTGGATCATGGCACTGTGTATCTGATCGAAAAAGGCGCGGACGGCATCGCGGTCACCGAAATCGGGCGCAAAAATACGGGATGCTTCGGCGGTGATGCGCCGCTCGTGCGGCAGCGCGGCGATCAGTTTTTCCTGCGCGGATTCGGCAGCCTCGGCAAGCGACTTGCCGCCCCAGGTTTTGAGCAGACGCATTCCGGCAATCAGCGCTTCGACTTCGTGGGCGCTGAACATCAGCGGGGGAATGTCGTAGTGNGCGNTCAGTCGGTANCCGACACCGGCTTCGCCNTCGACCGGAACGCCTGAAAGCGACAGGTCGCGGATGTCGCGGTAGATCGTGCGCTCGGAAACACCGAGCCGTTCAGCGAGGTTGGCAGCCGTCGTCAAGCGCCGTCCGCGCAACATCTGGACGATTTGAAAAAGGCGATCAGCGCGGCGTGTCATGGTGTTGGCGCCAGCTAGAGTCTTTACAGCTTTTCAATTTCGCTTGTGTCCGTCGCGCACAAGCGGATACGATGCCCGTCAGGGTCCAGCGCAACAAAGGTGTATCCAAATTCCAGTTGCGTCGGCGGTAGCGCCATCGGTATGTTGCGGGCTTTGAAATCGCGGTAGGCGGCATTCACTTCTTCAACCGTGATATCACCGAGACACAATTCAAATCCGCCGAAGGCGGGCTGTGGTTTGGGTTCAATATCATGCTTCGTCTGCAATCCCAGAATAAAGTTGTCCTTCAACAAGAACACAGAAAACCCCGGAAAAGTTTCGACAGGAGCTTCGCCAAAAAGGGATTCGTAGAATTTCGTGCTGGCATCTACATCGTTGACGTACAGGATGACACTATTAGGCTTAAACACATCATTTCTCCTAAGTCTTGTGCAGGCTTTTCACTCCCTCTTCCGCAAGCGGGAGAGGGGTGAAAAGCACCCTTTTCAAAGGGGGTGTCGGCGAAGCCGACGGGGGTTTGTATTATTGTCGGTGGATTGCGCTTCGCTTATCCACCCTACGTTGACGTGATCGGCGAACAGATTTCGACGAGAAAGCCGTCGGGGTCGGCAACGTAGGCGGTCGTTTGACCCCAGGGCATTTCCTCGACATCCTGCACCAGACGTGCGCCTGCCTGAACCGCCCGCTCGAGCGCGGCGGCAACTTCGTCGGTCTCCAGTGCGACTTCAAAACAGGGCGCTCCGAGCTTCGGGGGAGAGGGATGGATGCCAAATTGCGCCATCGCTGTGCGCGATACAAAGGTGAGCGTGGTGCTACCTGTATCCAGTTCGGCGAAATCTCCGCTTTCGCAAAGCCTCTTTCGTTTCAAGCCAAAAGCCTGTTCGTAAAACGCAAGCGTTCTGGCAACGTCTTCGACATAAAGAATGGTGAGGTATTCCGAGGGAGAACCGTTCGTTCCGTCAGTGGATGGACGTTCAAAAAAAATATCGACGAGAAAGCCGTTGGGGTCGGCGACGTAGGCGAATTGACCCCAGGGCGCTTCTCTGACGTCTTGCACCAGACGCGCGCCCGCCTGAACCGCCCGTTTGAGTGCAGCGGCGATGTCATCGGTCAACAGCGCGAATTCAAAGCAGGGCGCTTCGCTATCAGGGAAAGAAGGATTCTTGCCCAGTTGCTTCATCATGCTGTGCGAGGTAAATGCAAGCGAGGCGCTTCCCGTATCCAGTTCGCCAAAACTTCCTCCGGTGCCGTCCTCGTGCAGGGATTTTCGTTTCAAGCCAAATGCCTGTTCGTAAAACGCGAGGGTTTTGGCAACGTCTTCGACATAAAGAATGGTGTATCCGAGTTTCATGTTTGATCTCCGAGGGGTGTGTGTCCTTGTATTCTGGGGGAGGGCTCCTGACAGCGTTGTGTCAGGAGGCTATGGATCGCCTGCTCCGGGGTCGCCAGCCCCAACAGTGCCGAACATGATGTTCCAGGCAGGTTCTCTGAAGCCGGTTTTCGTTCGATCCCGGTACACCCACCGGGGCGTGGCCAGACTGCCGTAGCGCGTCAGGTCGTTTTCGCAAGCGCGGTCAATGCTGGCGTTGCATTCTTTGTAGGGAATGTTGTTTCTTGCGAGCCATGTTCGGGCTTGCGCACATGGGGGGCAGGTTGTGGTCGTGTAGAGCAGGAGGCCGCCATCCGCGCGGTAGCTCATGTAGATGGGCGCACGGTCGCCAAACGTGAATTCATTGAAAAGCTGCCATCGCCAGGGTTGTTCGGAAAATCCGGCTCCGGTTTTTCCTTGATAGACCCAACGCGGCAGGTCTTTTTCGTTGAAGCTCCTGAGCTGTTTTTTGCAGCTCGCGCTCTGGCTGGTGTTGCACTCGACGAAGGCGGCCTTTCTTTTTTCCAGAAAATGTCTGGCCGTGTCGCATTCGCTGCAATCGTTTTCCGTGAAGAGGATAACGGAGGTTTGCGATTGTTCGTAAACATCGAGCGTGACCGCGTGGTGCGAATAAAAATAAACCCCCATTGCTCCCGCAAGAAGGACAAACAGCGCGGCCATCAGGAAAGGGGTCTTGTATCGTTTCATGAGACGTCGTTCACCGTTTCATTGCCAATGGCGCCAATGGGGTCTTTGCCGATGGCGGTAAGAAAGACTTCATTGGAGACGCCGGAAGAATAAGCATGTCATGATTCTACACCAGGCCGCGCATGTTCTGACGCAGGTCTTGACGTCTTTGCGTTTCTTGCGCAGAATTCCCGAAGTCCTGGGCTTTTAAGGCCTGGGATGACAGTGACTCGGGGTGTCCGTCGGCGTTTTATGTCCAACGGACTGAGAACAGACCCGCATCACCTGATCCGGTTCATACCGGCGTAGGGAGGTCACAGCGCAGCTTCTCGCGTGCCTCCTCTTTTATGTGCTTTGCTTTTCAAGAGGATTCTATGGCGCAACTTTTATCTTCTCAAACCGCCGTGTGCTATTGGCAACGTGTGCGCACGGCGACGCCACTCGTGTTTTGCATGACCAACGATGTGGTGACGAACTGGACGGCAAACGTGTTGCTGGCCGCAGGTGCGTCACCAGCGATGTTGTCCGACCCGTCGGAGTCCGAAGCTCTGGCGGCGGTGGCATCGGCGTTGTCGATCAATGTCGGGACTTTGCACGTAGCGCAGGCGGAAGCGATGAAGAAAGCCGTCGCTTCGGCGCAACGGGCAGGAAAACCCTGGGTGCTCGATCCGGTGGCGGTGGGCTTGCTTCCGCTCCGAACGGAACTTTGTCGTGACTTGCTTCGTGAAAGTCCGACAGTGATTCGCGGCAACCCTTCGGAAATTCTTGTGCTGGCCGGTGAAGCGTCGCAAGGTCGCGGCGCGGACAGCACGCAAAGCAGCGATGAAGCGTTGGCGGCGGCAAAACATCTGGCGCTTGGCGCGAAAACCATCGTCGCGGTGACCGGCGCGTCGGATTACATCACCGACGGAGAACGCACCTTGCGCATCGACAACGGCCATCCGCTGTTGCAGCGCGTCACCGGAACCGGCTGCGCATTGTCGGCGCTGGTGGCGGCGTATGTATCGACCGCTTTAAACCGAAGCGAAGCATTGGATGCGGCGGCGAGCGCTTGCGCTGTTTTTTCGATTGCCGGTGAAGAAGCCGCGCAAAAAGCGCTTGACCGAAATGAAGGATCGGGCAGTTTCGCCGTGTACTTGCTCGATGCGCTGACAACGCTCGACGAAACCACCCTCGAAAAAAGAATGGAAAGGAAAATGAAATGACGAACCTGACAACTCCCCGCGCGGCATTCGATTTGTCGCTGTATCTGGTGCTCGATCCCGACATGTGCGGCGGCGGCGTGGCCGACATGGTGCGCGTCACGGAAGCCGCCCTCAACGGCGGCGTGACGGTCGTGCAATTGCGTGCGTTGAAGTGGCGCAAGCGCGCGTTTTGGGACGCGGCGTGCGCGTTGCAGCCCTTGTGCCGCTCGCACCGCGTCCCGCTGATTATCAACGATCACGTGGATGTGGCGTTGGCGGTGGACGCCGACGGCGTTCATGTCGGACAGCAGGATTTGCCGGCGAAAGAAGTGCGGCGTTTGCTGGGTGAGTCCAAAATCATCGGCGTTTCAGTATCGAATGCACAACAATGGCGGGAAATCGAAACCGGTGTGGTGGATTATATCGGCGTCGGGCCGGTGCAATTGACGGCGACCAAACCCGAAGCAGGGCCGGCGCTCGGCGTTGATGGGTTACGTTCTCTGCTTGCGACAATGCGGTCGCCGACATCGACATTGAAGACAGTCGCCATCGGCAGCGTCAACGTGAACAACGCGCGCGCGGTGATGGAAACGGGCGTCGATGGCATCGCGGTGGTGTCGGCCATCTGCGCCAGCAAAGCGCCGGAAGAAGCGGCGCGTGCGCTGTGTGAAGTGATTGGGAGTTAGTAAGCAGGGATCAGAGGTCAGGGATCAGGGATCAGGGATCAGTTCCCCTCTCCCGCGTGCGGGAGAGGGGTGGGGGAGAGGGGAGAACTTGCTTGCCTCCGCGTGAACTCTTGTAATCAAAACCATAAAGAAATGATCGACAGAAAATAAGCGATGAGAAAACCATTTAACGCATTGACCATTGCCGGTTCCGATTCCGGCGGCGGCGCCGGCATTCAGGCCGATCTCAAAACCTTTTCGGCGCTGGGCGTGTACGGCGCGTCGGTGATCACGGCGTTGACGGCGCAGAATACGCAGGGCGTGCAGGGCGTATTTCCGGTAACGCCGGAATTCGTGACGGCGCAGTGCGATTCCGTTTTCAGCGATGTGCGCATCGACAGCGTCAAGTGCGGCATGTTGGCGAACGCGGCAGTGATCGAAGCGGTTGCAGCATCTCTGGCGCGCTATCGACCTCCGGTGTTCGTGCTCGATACGGTGATGGTGGCGAAAAGCGGTGACGCGCTACTGGCGCCGGAAGCGATGCGGGCGTTACGCGAAACGCTGTTGCCGCTTGCGGATATCGTGACGCCGAATCTTCCCGAGGCAGCGGCGTTGCTCGGCGCGGACATCGCCGCCGACGAAGCGGCGATGCGCGAACAAGGGCGCGCGTTGCTGGCGCTTGGCGCCAAAGCCGTGCTGATGAAAGGTGGTCATTTGAAAAGCGAAGAAAGTCCGGACTGGTTGATTCTGCCGAACGAAGAAACACGCTTCGCCGCGCCGCGACATGATACGCGCCACACGCATGGAACCGGCTGTACATTGTCTGCCGCGTTGGCGGCGTTACGCCCGCAACGACCGGATTGGAAAACAACCATACAGGACGCCAAAAACTGGTTGACGCAAGCGTTGACGCAAGCCCACCGTTTGACGGTCGGACACGGCATCGGGCCCCTGCACCATTTTCATCGGTGGTGGTGAGCAGGGGGCAGAGGGCAGAGGGCAGAGGACAGAAATCAGAAATCAGAAATCAGAAAAACATAACATCACGCGGAGACGCGGAGTGCTCGGAGGGAAAGGCCCCCTTTCCAAAGGGGGTGCCCGCCGAAGGCGGGCGGGGGTTTGTTTCTTCCTCTGCTTGCGGGGGAAGGTTGGGATGGGGGTGTCAGGTATCAGCAAGCGTAGCCCGGATAAGCGAAGCGCCATCCGGGAATCAAAAACACGATTAACCGCAAAGAACGCATAGAGCACAA
>WQTW01000041.1 GCA_009786085.1 Pseudomonadota bacterium
CTTGTACAATGCAACGGTGAAAGCGGAAATCTACAACGGGTCGCGCCAACATCCAATGCGCCCTCTCCCCCAACCCCTCTCCCGCAAGCGGGCGAGGGGAGGTCGTAGGCTGGGATGGAACGAAGTGGAATCCCAGCAACAAACATCATCGTCGTCGTCGTCAAAAAACAAAAACGCTGGGATTACGCTGCGCTTCATCCCAGCCTACACGCGCTATGGGAGTTCCGGCTTAGATTTGAAATGTACGGCGGCTGGTTTTTTCTGGGGTGCAAGCGGATCATCCACCTTGTTGGGGCTTGCTGCAACTGCTGTTAGCGTCCTTTCAAAGGCTCTCGCGTGGTTTCTCGGGATAATGGGCCTTACATCTTGGCTTGGAGCTACCGCGCTTCCCGCGCCAACAGAATGCTTTAGCGGAGGGCAGGGGGGATGAACGTATTAGATCAAAATCCCTATATTCTCATTCTTTTTGTGGGGTTGGTTTGGTTCGCAGGAGCGGTTTATGCGATTAAGCGTAACGATAATAGGCTCTTGTTAAGGCTGTCTACAGCCGTTTGTTTTGTTGGGTTTATAGCACAGTTTAAAACTATTAAGAGTAATTTTCAGCTACTAGTCATTTTTGTTGCAGCATACTGTGTTCTTTGGCTTCTCCAATGGGCGATAGGTGTGGTGCGCAGCAAACGTAAAGCGGATAAAGCCGAAGAGCCTTTGGTCGGGAGCCAAAATCCGTCGCATGAGGAATTTCCTCAGAAAGGAGCGAGCCAATGAAAATAACGGAAGAGAACTGGACTCTGCTGAAACAGCATTACCAAAAAACCATCAAAACGGGCGCTTGTTCCATCGGCACGGTCGATGGGCAGGGGATGCCCAATGTGACGCCCATTGGCTCCCTGGTATTAACGGAAAAGGGTCGCGGTTTCTTTTTTAACGTATTCTGCGAATTGTTATCGAGAAACATTGCCAACAATCCAAATATATGTGTTGTATATGTAAATGTTGGCAGCTTCTATTGGCTGAAATCCTTGTATAAGGGTCGATTTGTCCAACCTGTTGGATTCAAGCTGCTTGGAAAAGCCGGTCCCAAACGAGCAGCGACCTCTGAAGAGGTCGAGGCTTTTCGCAGCAGGATAAAGTTGTTGAAACCGCTGAAGGGCTACCGCCTTTTATGGAGCGACCTTTCCTTTGTGCGGGATGTTGAGCTTACAGATTATTTTCCTGTAAACGCCGGCAAAATGACGGGAATGCTGGGATGAGGCGCAGCGATATCCGAGAGTCAGGTATCAGAGGTCAGGAATCAGGGATCAGAAAAACGCCATCTCACGCGAAGGCGCGAAGGAGAAAAGCTCCTCTTCCCGTCATTCCCGCGAAAGTGAGAATCCAGGAAAGCAGCCTTGCGAAGGTTTGAAACGCGCTTTTTGCCGATGCAAAGGTTGGGAAGTTTGAGGTTTGGATGGCTGGATCCCCGCTTTCGCGGGGATGACGGAGTTGTTCTTCGCGGCTTCGCGCCTTCGCGTGAAATCGACCCGTCGCGGTTCGCTGTGCTCACCAGCGACTTATGGGAAACAAGAATCCCCCTCTTAGAACGTGGTTATATTTTTTAAAATTCGGTGGTATGATTGCGGAAGCAATCGGGGACGGTAGAAGAGACGTCTTGGGTTGCAGGCTCGGTAGAGACGAGCGACAAGAGTCTGGTCACGATGTTTTGCCGGATTATCTGAAAATGCAGCGATAGAACATTTTCAGTGTCCGGGTCGTGTGAAACCGTGAGCAGGTTGAGAGACGCAACTCAGGAAGATGTGAGACATGTTAGGAAATTACTTTCCGATTTTACTCCTCATCCTTACAGGCTTTTTGATCGGCCTTTCGATGATTGGGGCGAACCTTCTGCTTTCGCCGCCTCGTCACGATCCCGAAAAGCTGTTGCCCTACGAATGCGGCTTTGATGCGCTGGAAGACGCTCGCTCTCCATTCAACATTCGCTATTATCTGGTAGCGATCCTCTTTATTCTCTTCGATCTCGAATTGGTCTTTTTGCTGCCCTGGGCAGTGGCGTTGCCGGACATCGGCGCAGCCGGGTTTGTGGCGATGTTGATCTTCCTCGCCCTGTTGGGTTTGGGGTTGGTTTATGAATGGCGCCGCAGAGCGCTGGAATGGGATTGAGGTCGGGCACCATGATTTTGACGCCGATTTCACTGACGCCTGACCATCGCATCGCGTCCGACGCGCTGAACGAAAACGTCGCGTCGCAAGGTTTCGTGACGACGACGCTGGACGCCCTTGCTGCCTGGGCGCAAGACGGTTCGATGTGGCCGATGACTTTCGGGCTGGCCTGCTGCGCGATGGAAATGATGAATTCCGGCGCGGCGCGTTACGATCTGGATCGTTTCGGAACGATATTTCGCCCCAGCCCGCGGCAGTCGGACGTGATGATCGTCGCTGGAACGCTGTGCAACAAAATGGTTCCTGCGTTGCGCCGGGTTTACGACCAGATGGCCGAACCGCGCTGGGTGATTTCGATGGGATCGTGCGCCAACGGCGGCGGTTACTATCATTATTCTTATTCGGTGGTGCGCGGTTGCGACCGCATTGTGCCGGTCGATATTTATGTGCCGGGTTGCCCGCCGACGGCGGAAGCGTTGGTGTACGGCATTCTGCAACTGCAAAACAAAATCTGGCGGACGCGATCGGTGAAACGCTCATGAGACCGTCTCTGTCACAACTCAAAAACACCTTGACCGGAATTCTCAGTGAGAATGTCGTGCTCGTTGAAGCGTATCGGGAATTGACGCTGGAAGTGCCGATGGCGCAATTGTCGGCGACGATGCAATGTCTGCGCGACAACCCCGACCTATCGTTTGACGCATTGATCGATGTGGCCGGTGTTGACTATGAAGAATTCACCGGGCGCGACCCGGACGCGCTGCGTTTTGCGGTCGTTTATCATTTGCTGTCCACCCGGCACAACTGGCGCTTGCGCGTTCGCGCTTTCGTTGAAAACGAGGAGGAGCCTGCCGCGCCGTCGATGGCGCCCTTGTGGCCGTCGGCGGACTGGATGGAGCGGGAGTGCTTCGATATGTTCGGCATCGCCTTCGACGGCCATCCCGATTTGCGCCGGATTTTGACCGACTACGGTTTTACCGGCTATCCGTTCCGAAAAGATTTTCCGCTGTCGGGTCATATCGAGATGCGCTACGATCCGGAGCAAAAACAGGTGGTGTACGAGCCAGTGACCATCGAGCCGCGCGACAATGTGCCGCGCATCGTCCGCGAGCCGCATTACGGCGACAGCACGCCGATGCCATTACCTCCCAGTGAGCCGAAAGTCTGAGATGAGCGAGCACCATTACCAACTCAATTTCGGACCGCAACACCCGTCGGCGCACGGCGTGTTGCGTCTCGTCCTGGAACTGGACGGCGAAGTGGTGGTGCGCGCCGACCCGCACATCGGCCTGTTGCATCGCGGCACCGAAAAATTGATGGAGCACAAAACGTATCTTCAAGGGCTGCCATACGTCGATCGTCTCGACTACAGCTCGATGATGGCGAACGAACACGCGCTCTGTCTGGCGATTGAAAAGTTGTTGCAAATTGATGTGCCGATTCGCGCGCAATACCTGCGGGTGATGTTCGACGAACTGTCGCGGATCATGAATCACATGCTGTGGGTCGGCACCTGTGCGCTGGACCTCGGCGCGATGACGGTTTTCCTGTTCGGCGCTCGTGAACGTGAATCCTGTTTCGACATTCTGGAGGCGACGACCGGCGCGCGGATGCACCCCAATTACTACCGCCCCGGCGGCGTTTATCGCGATCTTCCCGACAAGATGCCGCAGTACCAATCGACACTGCGCAGCGCCGAAGAACTGGCGCGGATGAACGCCAATCGGCAGGGAACGGTTCTCGATTTCATCGAAGCGTTTGCCAAGCAGTTGCCGTTGCGCATCGACGATATTGAAACGCTGCTGACCGACAACCGTATCTGGAAACAGCGTACTGTCGGCATCGGCGTGGTTCCCACCGAGCAGGCCGTCGCGCTGGGTTGTACCGGCCCGATGTTGCGCGCTTCCGGTATCGCCTGGGATTTACGCAAGAAACAACCGTACGCCGTTTACGACAAACTGGATTTCGACGTTGCGACGGGCACCGGAGGCGATTGCTACGACCGTTATCTGGTGCGGATGGAAGAATGCCGACAATCGGCGAAGCTGATTCTGCAATGCGTCAACTGGTTGCGCGCCAACCCCGGCCCGGTGATTTCCGACGACCGCAAAATTGCGCCGCCGCCGCGCGCCCAGATAAAGGCCGACATGGAGGCGCTGATTCACCACTTCAAACTGTTCACGGAAGGCTTCCCTGTGCCGGCCGGTGAAGTGTACGCGGCGGTGGAACACCCGAAAGGCGAATTTGGTGTCTATCTGGTTTCCGACGGCGGCAACAAACCGTACCGCGTCAAATTGCATACGCCGGATTTTGTGCATCTTTCGATGCTGGCGGCGATGGCGCCCGGTCACATGTTGTCCGACGTGGTGGCGCTGATCGGCACTTACGATATTGTTTTCGGTTCGGTGGACCGTTAAGAGAGGAATGACGATGCCGCTTTCCGTTTCCACTTGTCAGAAGATCGACAAAGCCATCGCCAAGTATCCGGCAGGCCGGAAGCAATCGGCAGTGATGGCGGCGCTGACGATGGCGCAGGAAGAGCGCGGCTGGTTGTCGCCCGAAACGCTGCGCGAAGTGGCGGAATATCTGGAGATGCCGCCGGTCGCCGTCTATGAGGTCGCGTCGTTTTATTCGATGTACCATCTGAAGCCGGTGGGGCGCTATGTGCTGACCTTGTGCACCAATTTGCCGTGCGCGTTGCAGGGCGCCGATGCGGCGGGTCGCTATCTGAAGGAAACGCTGAAGATCGGCTGGGGCGAGACGACGCAGGACGGCGTGTTCACGTTGCTTCAGGGCGAATGTATGGGCGCCTGTCAGGAAGCGCCGGTGCTGCTCGCCAACCACCAACGGATGTGCTGCAAAATGACGCCGCCGCAAATTGATGCGCTTTTGGTGCAATTGCGCACTGAAGCCGCCCAAAAGGAGCGTCACGAATGAGCGCCTATCTCGATTTTGGCCCCGATGCGGTGCTGCTGGCGGGCTTGACCGGCGATAACTGGCGGCTCAAGGATTACGTCGCGCGCGGCGGTTATAGCGCGCTTAAAAAGATTCTGAACGAACGTATTTTGCCCGAACAGGTGCTTGGCGAAATCAAATTGTCGTCGCTGCGCGGACGGGGTGGGGCGGGTTTCCCGACCGGACTGAAGTGGAGCTTCATGCCGCGCAATGCGCCCGAAAAATACGTGATCTGCAACGCCGACGAAGGCGAGCCGGGAACGTTCAAGGATCGTGACCTTCTGCGTTTCAACCCGCACGCGGTGATTGAAGGAATGATCATTGCCGCTTATGTGATGGGTTGCGCGCGCGGCTACAACTACATTCACGGCGAAATCTGGGAAGTGTATGAGCGCTGCGAAGAAGCGGTTGACGAAGCGCGTGCGGCAGGCTTCCTCGGCTCCCGTATTCTGGGAAGCGATTTTTCGTTTGAACTGTTCAACCACCACGGTTTCGGCGCGTACATCTGCGGTGAAGAAACGGCGCTTCTCGAATCGATCGAAGGCAAAAAAGGGCAATCGCGTTATAAACCGCCGTTTCCGGCCAATGTCGGTCTGTACGGCAAACCGACGACGGTCAACAACGTCGAAACGTTCGCCTGCGTTCCGCTCATCGTCAACAACGGCGGCCAGTGGTTCCTGGATCTCGGACGTCCGAACGCCGGCGGCACCAAGATTTTTTCAATATCGGGCGATGTCGAGCGTCCCGGCAATTACGAATTGCGCCTGGGGACGCCGTTTGCGAAGCTGCTGGAAATGGCCGGTGGCGTGCGCGGTGGTCGCAAACTGAAAGCGGTGATTCCCGGCGGTTCATCGTCGCCGGTCGTGCCGGGGGCGATCATGATGGAGACCGATCTCGATTACGATTCGGTCGCCAAAGCCGGTTCGATGCTGGGATCGGGCGCGGTGATCGTGATGGATGAAACGCGCTGCATGGTGCGTTGCCTGGAGCGTTTGTCCGAGTTTTATCACGATGAGTCGTGCGGACAATGTACACCGTGCCGCGAAGGCACCGGCTGGTTGTCACGCATCATGCACCGGATCGAGCACGGCGAAGGTCGTCCCGGCGATATCGAGGCGCTCGACCGGGTGGCGGGCGACATCATGGGGCGCACGATCTGCGCGATGGGCGACGCGGCAGCGATGCCGGTGCGCAGCTTTGTTAAACATTTCCGCAGCGAGTTCGAATACCACATCGAACATCGCCGCTGTCAGGTAGCCGACCATGTCTGAAACCGTTATCGACAAGAGCGGCTGGCTCAATCTGGAAATCAACGGGAAGCCGGTGCAGATGCCGCCGGGCAGCACGGTGATGGACGCCGCGCAAACGTTAAAAGTATTCATCCCGCACTTTTGCTACCACAAAAAATTATCGCTTGCCGCAAGCTGCCGGATGTGTCTCGTGCAGGTCGAAAAAATTCCGAAGCCCGTCCCCGCTTGCGCGACGCCGGTGTCCGAAGGGATGAAGGTGTGGACGCGCAGCGAAGTGGCGCTGGCGGCGCAGCAAAGCGTGATGGAATTCCTGCTGATCAACCATCCGCTCGATTGCCCGGTCTGTGATCAGGGCGGCGAGTGCCAGTTGCAGGATGTCGCGGTCGGTTACGGCAAGGGATGTTCGCAGTATCAGGAAATCAAGCGGGTCGTGCCCGGAAAAGATTTGGGGCCGCTGGTCTCCGCCGCCGAGATGAGCCGCTGCATTCAATGTACGCGCTGCGTGCGTTTCGGCGATGAAATCGCCGGACAGATGGAGCTGGGCTTGATACGGCGCGGCGACCGTGTGGAAATTGTGCCGTTCGTCGGCGAGACGGTGGAATCGGAATTGTCCGGTAACATGATTGATCTTTGTCCGGTCGGCGCGCTGACATCCAAGCCGTTCCGCTATCAGGCGCGGAGTTGGGAATTGTCGCGGCGCAGATCGGTGTCGCCGCACGATGCGCTGGGCGCCAACCTGATCGTTCAACTCAAACGCAATCAGGTGGTGCGGGTGCAGCCGTTTGAAAACGAAGCGATCAACGAATGCTGGCTGTCGGACAGAGACCGTTTCTCCTATGAAGCGCTGAACAGCGAAGCGCGTTTGACACGACCGCTGGTCAAGAAAGACGGCGTACTGATCGAAGCCGATTGGCAGGAAGCGTTGCCGCTGGCCGCTGCCCGTCTCCAGAACATCATCGAGCGCGATGGCGGCGAGGCGCTGGGCGTGTTGATCTCACCGCACGCGACGCTCGAAGAAGCGGCGCTGATGTCGCGGCTGGCGCGGGCGCTGGGTTGTGACAACATCGACCATCGCTTGCGTCAACAGGATTTTTCGCAAGACAGTAAAAATGTCTCCTGGCTCGGGATGCCGATTGCTGACGTGTCGCAACTGAAAGCGGCGCTGTTCGTCGGAAGTTTCCTGCGTCACGATCAGCCGTTGCTGACGGCGCGGGTGCGGCAAGCAGCGCGGCATGGCGCAGCCATCTCCAGCCTGCATTCCGTGCGCGCCGACTGGCATTTGCCGTTGTTGTACGAAAATGTGGTGCCGCCGTCGCAACTGGTAACGGCATTGGCGGCGTTGGTGGTTGCGGCGCATCGTGAGACAAAAGCGACGCAGGCGTTGCCAGCGGCGTTTAACGAAGTAACGCCAACAGAGAAAGATACAGCCATCGTTCGCACCTTGCTGGCAGCGCCGGAGCGGGCAGCGATTTTCCTCGGCAGTTTTGCGCAGCAACACGAACACGCGGCGCTCTTGCATGCGCTGGCGCAACGACTGGCCGATGACACGGGCGCGATCCTGGGCGTGTTGCCGGAAGCGGCCAACAGCGTCGGATTGGCGTTGACGGGAGCGCAGCCACAAAAAGGCGCGCAAAAAGGCGGATTGAACGCGCGGACGATGCTGGAACAACCGCGCAAGGCGTATGTGTTGCTGCACACGGAAGCGCCGTTCGATGTCGCGCAAGGAAGCGCGGCGCTGACGGCGTTGCGGCAGGCCGATTTCGTGCTTTCGCTGTCGCCGTTCCGTCCGGCGGAAGAGGGCGCATCGCTCAACGCACTGCCCGATATCGTGTTACCCGATATCGTGTTACCTATCGCGCCGTTCACCGAAACCTCGGGGACTTTCATCAACATGGAAGGGCGTGTTCAGTCGTTTCACGGCGTTGCGCCGCCGCTCGGTGAAACGCGGCCTGGCTGGCAAGTGATTGCCGCGCTGGCCGGACTGCTCGATCAACCGTTTGCCGAGACGACGCCGGAAGCGGTGCGCGCATCGTGCGTACCGTCGGCGGACAGCGTGAAAGCGCGTTTGTCGAATCGCGCTGATACCGTGTTGCAGGCGTTGCCGAAAGCGGCGCAAAAAACAGTGGAACGGGTCGCGGCTGTGCCGATTTATCAGGCCGATCCTTTGGTGCGGCGCGCGCCTTCATTACAGCGCACGGCATTGGCGGCGTTGCCGAAGGTGGCGATGAATGCGGCGTTGGCAGCGCGCTTGAACTTGATAAAAGGCGGAGCAGTGCGGATACGGCAAGGCAACCATGCGGGCGAAAACGAGGTGACGGCGGTGCTGTCCTGGATATGCGATGAAACGCTGCCGGCGAATACCGTGCGCTTCGACATGGCGCATCCGTTGACGGCCGGTTTCGATGTGTATGGAGAATTCCATCTGGAGGCAACGCCATGATCCAGTGGTTGGCGGATTTCTTTGGCAGTATGGGTACGCCGGGTCTGGTGATCTGGACAATGCTCAAAATCGTCGCGATTACGCTGCCGTTGCCTTTGTGCGTGGCGTTTCTGACTTTGGCCGAACGGCGCGTGATCGGCGCGATGCAGTCGCGTTGCGGTCCGATCCGGGTCGGTCCCAACGGCATTCTGCAACCGTTCGCCGACGTGTTGAAAATGCTGTTCAAAGAAGTGGTGATACCGGCGCGCGCCAACCGCCTGTTGTTCCGCTTCGCACCGCTTCTGGCGCTGGCGCCCGCAGTGGCGGCCTGGGGGACGATACCCTTTTCGGAAAACCTGTGGCTGGCCGACCTCAACGCCGGTTTGTTGTACATCATGATGATGAGTTCGATCGGCGTGTACGGCATCATTCTGGCGGGTTGGGCGTCCAATTCACGTTACGCGCTTCTCGGATCGCTGCGCTCGACCGCGCAACTGATTTCTTACGAACTGGCGATGGGGTTCGCGCTGGTCGGCGTGATTCTCTTGGCGAACACGTTGAACCTCGGCGACATCGTTCGGCATCAGGCGGGCGGTTTCTGGCACTGGTACTTCTTGCCGCTCTTTCCGCTGTTTGTCGTTTACTTCATCGCGGCGATTGCCGAAACCAATCGCCACCCGTTCGATATGGCGGAAGGCGAATCCGAACTGGTCGCCGGTTTCCACGTCGAGTATTCGGGGATTGTGTTCGCGCTCTTTTTCCTCGCCGAATACATGAACATGATTCTGCTGTCGGTGCTGGCGGCGACCCTGTTCCTCGGCGGCTGGATGGCGCCATTGCCGTTCTTCAATGAACTGCCGCTCTTGGGCGACGGGTTCTTGTGGCTGGCGCTCAAAGTAGCGGGGCTGCTGTTCATCTTCCTGTGGGTGCGGGCGAGCTTCCCGCGTTACCGTTACGATCAGATCATGCGGCTCGGCTGGAAAGTGTTTATTCCGCTGACGCTGGTGTGGATCGTTGTCGTTGCGGTGGCGGTTCGCTGGTCGGCGCTGTTCGGAGGCGGAGCATGAACCGACTGCAACGCTTCCTCAAAACCTGGTTGTTGCTGGAATTGCTCAGCGGACTGGGGCTGACCTTTCGCCGGATGTTCAAACCGAAATTCACGGTACACGTCCCCGAGGAAAAGACGCCGCAAGGCCCGCGTTTTCGCGGCCTGCATGCGCAGCGTCGTTATCCGAACGGCGAAGAACGCTGCATCGCCTGCAAACTGTGCGAAGCGGTTTGTCCGGCGCTGGCGATCACGATTGATATTGCCGAGCGCGAGGACGGATCACGGCGCACAACGCGCTATGATGTCGATCTCAGCAAATGTATTTACTGTGGGCTGTGCATGGAAAGTTGCCCGGTCGATTCGATCGTGTTGACGCGGATTTACGAATACCACGGCGAGCAACACAGCGATTTGTGTTTTACCAAAGACATGTTGCTGGCGATCGGCGATCATTACGAAGCGCAGATCGCCAAAAATCTGGAAGAAGACGCTCCTTACCGATGACCCCATGAGGCTGACCACGACATGAGCTTTTCAGCGTTTCTTTTCTATGTGCTTGCGGCTATTTTGCTGGCGTCCGCTGTGCGCGTCGTGAGCGCGCGTCAGCCGGTACATGCCGCCTTGTCGCTGGTGCTCGCTTTCTTCACGATGGCAGCGTTGTGGATCACGCTCGGCGCTGAATTTTTGGGACTGGCGTTGGTGGTGATTTACGTCGGAGCGGTGATGGTGCTGTTTTTGTTCGTGTTGATGATGCTCGACGTTCGGCAAACCGACAAGACGCCACGCTGGCGGCTGCATCTGATCCCCGCCCTGGCGATTGGCGCCTTGATGTTGCTGGAAATCGTGCTGCTGATCGTGGACGGCGTCAAAACGAAAACCGCGTTGCCCGAAAGCGCCGCTTCAATGGACAAACCGCTGGACAACACGCGCGAGTTGGGAAAACTTCTTTTCGAAGATTATCTTTATTCGCTGGAACTGGTGGGCGTACTCTTGCTGGTCGGAATGATCGCTGCGATTGTGCTGACGCATCGGCAAAGCCGTTTTGCGAAGCGGCAGGAAGTGTCCGAGCAGATCGCCGTCACCCGTGACGACCGTCTGCGGGTCGTGTCCATGCCGGCAGAGGTGGAAGCGGAAGACGCGACCGCTCATTCGCCGGACAAAACAGGAGGGCATTGAGATGCCGGGACTGGAACCGACATTGACGCATTATCTGTTGCTGGCGGCGGCGCTGCTGGTGATCAGTCTGGTCGGCATCATCGCCAACCGCCGCAACGTATTGGTGTTGCTGATGGCGATAGAACTGGTGCTGCTGTCGGCGAATCTCAACTTCGTCGCTTTTTCGGCGTACTACAACGATTTGTCCGGCCAGGTGATGACCATGTTCGTTTTGGCGACGGCGGCGGTCGAATCGGCGGTCGGATTGGCGTTGCTGATTCTGTTGTTCCGTCGCCGCGGCAATATTGCCGTGCAAACGCTTGATGTGATGAAAGGATAGCCGTGATGCTGGCGCTCATTCCGTTGCTGCCGTTGTTCGCTGCGCTGTTCGCCGGCTTTTTCGGTCGTCGTGTGCCGCGTGGGTGGTCGCACTGGGTCTGCTGCGCGGCGGTGGGCATTTCATTCGTCCTTTCCGCCTATGCGCTGTACAAAGTGGTTTTCCTGTGGCCGGCTCTGGGTATTCAGGCCGAGGTTGTCACCTTGTACACCTGGCTTGACCTCGGCAGCACCAAGCTGACCATCGGTTTCCTGATTGATCCGTTGTCGGCGCTGATGATGGTCGTCGTCACGCTGGTATCGTTCCTGGTGCATGTTTACACCATCGGCTACATGAAAGACGACCCCGGTTACGCGCGCTTCTTTTCGTACATCGCGTTTTTCACCTTCTCGATGCTGATGCTGGTGATGTCGGACAACTTCCTGCAAATGTTCTTCGGTTGGGAAGGGGTCGGGCTGGCGTCGTACCTGCTGATCGGTTTCTGGTACACGCGCCCGTCGGCGACCAAAGCGGGAATGAAAGCGTTTCTGATGAACCGCGTCGGCGATTTCGGTTTCATCGTCGGTATCGGCCTCTTGTTCGCGGCGTTGGGCACGCTCAACTTCGGAGAAATTTTTGCGCGCGTTGACGAGCTGAAAGGTTTGGAAGTCTCGTTATGGCCGGGGCTGGAGTGGTCGCTGTTGACCGTCGCCTGCATCGGTCTTTTCGTCGGCGCGATGGGCAAGAGCGCGCAAGTGCCGCTGCACACCTGGTTGCCCGACTCGATGGAAGGCCCGACGCCGATTTCGGCATTGATCCACGCGGCGACGATGGTCACCGCCGGTATTTTCATGGTGGCGCGGATGAGTCCGGTGTTTGAAGGTTCGGATGCGGCGCTGTCGTTCATGATCATCATCGGCGCAACGACGGCGATTTCGATGGCGCTGTTGGGACTGGTGCAAAACGACATCAAGCGCGTCGTTGCTTATTCGACCTTATCGCAACTGGGTTACATGACTGTGGCGCTGGGTGCGTCGGCCTACTCGGCGGCGATCTTTCATCTGATGACCCACGCCTTCTTCAAGGCGCTGTTGTTCCTGGCGGCGGGATCGGTCATCATCGCGTTGCATCACGAACAGGATTTGCGCAAGATGGGCGGCCTGCGACACAGGATGCCGATCACTTACTGGACGGCGCTGATCGGCGCCTGGGCGCTGGTCGGGTTGCCGCCGTTCTCCGGATTTTTCTCGAAAGAACCGATCATCGAGGCGGCGCGTTTTGCGGAAGTGGCGGGACACACTTACGCCTATTGGGCGCTGACGCTGGGCGTATTCCTGACGGCTTGCTACACCTTCAGGATGATCTTCCTGGCGTTCCACGGCGAGCCACGCTATGGAGAAACGTCGCACGGCTCACATAAATCACATAAGGCGCACAAAGCGGCGCACAAAGAACATCATGAGCAACCCAAAGAATCGCCCTGGGTTGTCACGGTGCCGTTGATCGTGCTGGCGGTTTGTTCCGTGTTTGCCGGGATCTTGTTCGTGCAGCCGGTGTTGTTCGGCGATTATTTCGGCGCGGCGATTCGCGGCGATTACGTTGCGCATCCGGCGATGGCGGTTCTGCATGCCGAATGGCGCGGAATCATCAGCTATCTCCTGCATGCGTTCCTGACGCCGCCGTTATGGCTCGCGTTGGCGGGCATTGCGACCGCCTGGTATTTCACGTTGGTGGCGCCGAAGGCAGCGGGTCGTTTGACCCACGGCTTGGGCGCCGTCTTTGGCGTGTTCAAAAACCATTTCTATATCGACGCGTTTTACGAGCGCGTGATGGTGCGCGGCACACATTCCGCAGCGTCCTGGTTCGTGCGCGGCGGTGAGCGGTTCTGGAGCGAAGGCGTGCTGGTGCAAGGCACGGCGCGGCTGGTGCACTGGGGCGCGCAATCGCTGCGCTACCTGCAAACCGGTTACCTTTATCACTACGCGTTTGCAATGGTGCTTGGGCTGCTGGTGCTGATAACCTTGTGGGGAAGGAATTGAACGTGCCGGTGCTTTCATTACTGATCTGGTTGCCGATCATCGCGGGTGTCGCGGTGCTGCTGTTGCAGCGTGTCGATGGCGGACGGCCATCTCGCTGGCTGGCGAATGCGACGGCCTGGCTGGCGTTCTTCATCGCAGCCTACGTTCTTTGTCGTTTCCAATCCGCTTCGGCGGCGATGCAGTTTTCCGAGCGCGCGATGTGGATTCCGTATTTTGGTATCGAATACTCGCTCGGAATCGACGGTTTGTCCGTGCTCTTCATCGGAATGAACGCGCTGATCACCTTGCTGGTGATCGCCGCGCAAAAGGCCGACAGCAAAGGCAGCTATCTGGCGGCGTTGCTGATCACTTCGGGTTTGACCTACGGCGCTTTTTCGGCGCGCGATGCCGTACTGTTCTACATCTTCTTCGAAGCGATGCTGATTCCGATGTATCTGGCGATCGGCGTGTTCGGCGGTCCGCAGCGGAAATACGCCACGACCAAATTTTTCCTCTACACCTTGTTCGGTTCACTGTTCATGCTGCTGGCGCTGTTTTACCTTTACGGCGTTTCGCAAACCTTTTCGATGCAAGCCTGGCACCATTTGCCGCTCAGTCTGTACATGCAACTGATTTTGTTCGGCGCGTTCTTCATGGCGTTTGCGGTCAAGACGCCGATGTGGCCGTTACACGCCTGGGCGCCCGACGCTTACGTCGAAGCGCCGACCGGCGCGGCGATCATGCTGGCTTCGACCAAGATCGGCGCTTACGGTTTTCTGCGGCTGTTGCTGCCGATCGTTCCCGACGCCGCGCAAGTGCTGGCGCCCTGGATGATCGCCTTGTCGTTGCTGGCCGTGATTTATTTCGGCTTTGTGGCGCTGGCGCAAACCGATCTCAAACGCCTGATCGCTTATTCTTCGGTCGCGCACATGGGGCTGGTGACGCTCGGCTTTTTCCTGTTCAACGCCGTGGCGTTGAAAGGCGCGGTGCTGTTGATGGTCTCGAACGCTCTGGTGGTCGCGGCGCTCTTCTTCTGTGCCGATGCGTTGAAAACGCGGATGGGTGATTGTCGCCTGAACGATTGCGGCGGGATCGTCAACGCGATGCCCTGGCTGGCCACCTTGCTGGTGTTCTTTGCGATGGCGAACATCGGATTGCCGGGAACCTCGGGCTTTGTCGGCGAATTTCTGGTGATCCTGGGCGCGGTCGGTTACCAACTGGGCGTCGGATTGCTGGCGGCCACCGTGGTGGTGGTCGGCGCCGCCTATACGCTGTGGATGGTTCGTCGCCTGGTGTTCGGTCCGGTGACGCATCCGTCGGTGAGCGCGTTGACCGATCTCGGGATGCGGGAACGCCTGTTGTTGAGCGTGTTGGCGGCGGCCATGCTGGGATTCGGTCTTTGGCCGCAAGTGCTTCTGGGAATGGCGGACGCTTCGATCACACAACTGCTGGCGCATATGGCGCTGTCCAAACTCTGAACGGCAAAGCCATGACTTTTTCCCTGATACCTCTCCTTCCTGAATTGACGCTGCTGGCGGCGCTGGCGCTGATCCTGCTGATGGTGTCGCTGTATCCCTCCCAGGACGGGACGGCAGCGTATGGCGTGACGCAACTGGCGCTGTGGGTCGCGTTGCTGGCGCTGTGGCTGACGCAAGATTTCCAAAACCCGCAATCTGTTATGGGCGGCATGTTGCTGCGCAATGCGACAACACTGCTGATGCAAAGCGCCGCGTTGTTGTCGTTGTCGCTGGCCTTGCTTTATGGCCGCGCTTCGCTGATCCGGCAAAAACTGTGGAAGCCGGAAACCTTCATGTTGTTCCTGTGTTCGACGCTGGGCGTACTGGCCGTGATCGGCGCCTACCATTTTGTGCCGCTGTTCGTCGGGCTGGAATTGATGGCGTTGCCGCTGTACGCGATGGTTGCGTTGCGCAAAGACGACGCGCTGTCGATAGAAGCCGGCCTCAAATACTTCTTCCTCGGCGCGTTGGCGTCGGGCTTCATGCTCTACGGAATCTCGCTCGTTTACGGCGCGACTGGTTCGCTGGGGCTGTTCGCCATCGCGCAAGTGGCCTCGGGATTCAGTTCCAGCAACACCTTGCTGCTTTTGGGATTGATCTTCATCGTTGCCGGACTGGCGTTCAAATTGAGTGTCGTGCCGTTCCATATGTGGGCGCCGGACGTTTATCGTGGTGCGCCGACCGTCGTGGCCTTGTTCGTCAGCACCGTGCCGAAGCTGGCGGCGGTGGTGCTCCTGTTGCGGCTGATGAGCGGCCCGTTACAATCGTTGATGACCGAATGGCAAGCCATCCTGGCGTTGCTTGCCGTGCTCTCGATGATCGTCGGCGCGGTTGTCGCCATCGCGCAACCCAACCTGAAACGGATGTTGGCGTATTCGACCATCGGACACATGGGGTATCTGCTGCTCGGGGCGCTGGTGGGCACTCAGGGTGGTTTTTCGTCGGCGCTGTTTTATATGTTGACGTACGTGCTGTCCAATCTCGTGGCGTTCGGCGTGCTGCTGTCGATGAACGAAATGTCGGATGGCGATGATAAAAACGCGAACAGTGAAAATGCAAGCGGCGAAAATGCGAACGGTAAAATCGCGTTGAGCCGTGGCAGCGACCTCGAAGATTTCCGCGGTCTTTACCAACGTTCTCCCCTCCGCGCCGTCCTGATGACGCTTGCGATGCTGTCGCTGGCCGGCGTACCGCCGTTGCTTGGCTTTTACGGAAAATTCGCGGTGATCGGCGTGGCGTTGATGAACGGCTTTGTCTGGCTGTCGATCATCGCCATCCTCACCTCAGTCATCGCCGCGTTTTACTACCTGCGCGTCGTGCGACTGATGCTCTTCTCCAACCAGGGCGAAGGGGAGGTCGAGGCGCTTCCGGCGATAGGCGTTATCCCGCGCGCCGTGTTGGCGTTTAACGGTTTTGCGTTGCTGATGCTGGGCTTGTTCCCGAGCGTGCTTCTGGACACAACGGCGCGCGCACTGGCCTGGGCGGGATTGATTTAAAGCGGTAAGCGTAAGGTGGATAAACCGCATAGCGGAGCCATCCACCATATGCAGGGGCGCGATTTATCGCGCCCTGTTTTGCCTCACGCGAAGACGCGAAGCCGCGAAGAAAAAAAGCCCCCGACTTGCCCCCTTTTCAAAGGGGGTGTCGGCGAAGCCGACGGGGGTTTGCAGGGGTGCCCGCCGAAGGCGGGCGGGGGTTTGTTGAAAACCATTTCACCGCAAAGAACGCATAGAGCACAAAGAAAGGTGGCGTCATTGCGAGCGAAGCGAAGCAAT
>WQTW01000042.1 GCA_009786085.1 Pseudomonadota bacterium
ACGACGTTTGTGCTGCAAGACGGGCAGGGAAGCTCGCGGTTAACCGTGGACAACGATGGAGCGATTAAAGAAGTCATCACCTACGACGCCTTCGGCAATCGAATAGATGGGTTTGGGCACAGCGCGACAGACGCCACAAACCTGAACCATCTCTACGTCGGAGAAGTGTTTGACGCCGATTCGGGTTTCTACCATTTGAGAGCGAGAGACTATGATCCGGTGACGGGAAGGTTTACGGCAAGGGATGAGTTTGAAGGGTTGGAAAAACATCCGCTAACGCTGAATCTTTATTTGTATGCGAACGCTGATCCGATCAATTTCATTGATCCGAGCGGGTATTTCTCGCTTGGTGGGATAATGAGCGGACTTGGCTCAATGGTTACTCTTTCAGTTAGGGTGGTTGTTATCGGCGGAAGAACAGCCGTAAGTGCAGTACGTAGCATTGTAAGCCTTTTGCGCTTCCGAATGGGTGGAGTTCCTCCAAACTCATGGGGGTTTTGGAAGGATCTTCCAAAAGTGATGCACAATGGAAAGGAATACGCCAGCGTTAATGGCAGGCTTTATACCAAGCACGCTGTTGAACATATGACTCCGAAAGGATTTGGTAACGCCGCAGGCAGAGTTGCTGTCGAAGCGAGGGGTGTACCAGCAATGGCCGTTGAGGAGGCGATCATCATGGGCGTAGCTCGGAAAGAAGGGGCTCGAACAATTTACACTTTAGGAAACTTGCAAATTGTTACCGAGGGGCTGGTCGGACGCATTATCGTGACAGTGAAGAGGGTAGGTCTGTAATAAATATTATTCAAAGGAAAATTTCATGTGTTCTTCTTCAATTACTATTTGCTCGTCGTTATCTTCTCGAAAGGCTGTCATTTCCTATGAGGGCAACGAACATTTAAAAGTCCAAATAGAGGGATTTGATATAAATATCACCAAAGAGATTTGGTTATACACAGATGCCGACGCATTAAACCAATTTTTTCAAAAACTCGGAAGCAAAGACTCTAAATGGGACGGTTGTATTGAATGGAAGTCTGTTGAGGGAGATTTTTCAATATCTGTGACGTGCAGCGCTTTAGGGAAGATCGCTTTCAGAGTGGCTATAGAAGGGTTGCAGGGTAATTCTGAGGCGTGGAACGCGCAAATCAATATCGAAGCTGATTTCGGCATCCTAAAAGAAGTAGCGAGGCAATCGAAAAGCTGTTTCATGAAAGCATAGAGCTGTTTTGCTCGCGCTCATTTAAGGAGGCCGAAGCGCGTAATTGAATGGACTCGCCCAAGCCGAGGCGTTGAAGCGCCACGGTGGCATCATGATAATTTTTCCAACGACAGCGAGGGCGAGCTCATGAAACAGAATACAGCAAAACAACCTGAAAGTATCCCGACGACCAGCGCGGTAGGCTAGGATGAGCGCAAGCGAATCCCAGCAATCACTTTAAAAGCATCGAACCAAATACCCCTAAAAAGCAATGAGCAAAACTCAAAAAGAAAAACTCACAATGGCAACTGCTTTCAAAGCGTTTGCCGTCGCTGTTTTCTGGTTTTTCATTTCATCGCTGGCATTCGCCAATATTCCAGTCTACATAAGCAGGAGAATGGTTACGGGTGTTACCCCTGCCTAGTCTGCCCAGTTTGTAAACCGCAATCCATTAATGTCTTTGAAGTGTTTCGTGTTGTTTGTTACGAGGGTGTAGCCATTTATAATACAGAACGCCGCTATAAAAAGGTCTGCGTCCTCAATTGGCTGCCCTCTTTTTCGGTGAACGGCGTAAAGTCGGGAGGCTTCGTCCCATACTTGGGTATCCATGATTCCAATCTCAAATTCGTTGCAGAGCAAATCAAATTCCCGCGCTCTGGCATTAGCATTGGTTGCCAATAACCCACGTTTAATTTCGTAATAGGTTACAGGAGGGATAACGCATTCATGGCCTTTATATGATTCTTCAAGATACCTTTCGCAAACGCGCTTATCCTTTCGAAGCATGTATGAAATAATGTTTGTGTCCAACGCATAGATCATAAGACAGCCTCGCGTTGGATGTTTACACGTCGGCTGATGATTTCATCAAACTCATCCGGTAGCGGTGGCGCACTCTCCATAGCGGCCATAAAACGCCGGAAAGCGTTGCGCTGCCTTTCGGCGCGGTTCTCCGTAGACGGCTCCAAAACGGTCACAATTAACTCGCTACCTTCTGGGATAACAGGATTTCCAAGCGGAACAATGAGTCCCTTCTCATAGTGAGCTTTGTATGCTTGCATGGTCAATCGCCCTTTCTGCTTTATACGGTTCGTTGCGTCTACGCCACCACAGGGCGTGCTAAGCGCTAAAGGCATTGTATAATGAAAACAGTATACGATTCTTCTGAAGAAAATCAATCCCATAATACGGAAAACCATGTTTCATGCACGTAACAAAACGGCGTCGGCAAACGCCTTCACAGCGTTAGCCGTCGCCGTTTTTTGGTTTCTCATCTCATCACTGGCGTTCGCCAATATCCCTGTCCGCGAATTAACGCTTTCCGGCGACTTGATGTTTTGTCTGTCCGATACCCTCCGCAATGAAAGTCAACACCAACGTATTAAGCGAAACACCTTCCGTTTTGGCGCGCGCCGAAAGAGCGGCATGCAAACTTTTGGGTACGCGGGTCACGAATTTACCGGAAGCGCCGCCATAGTTAGGCGCGGGAACAGGGTGTCCCCAAGCTTCAAGCGATTCAATCATCCCTGTTAGCGCGTCCCGTCCGTTGGAAATAGCTTCCTCGATCGTTTCCCCGTCCGACATGCAAGTATTGAAATCGGGATAAGTAATCAGATACCCACCACCTTCTTCTTCAGACAGTGGACGAATCTCAAACGGATAGTCATCAAGGTTTCTCATACGTCAAGCTCCTTTGATCAAAACGACGAATTGCCGCACATACACGGGTTTTATCGGGCGGTGCGCAGGAACAGACAAGGTTACGCCATCTGCTCGTTTGAAATAACAATGGCTTGTGCCTTGATGCCGCCAGACAACGCCATGCTGTCGCGCTACCGTCTGCAATTGCTCAATCTGCCAATCCTTGGGGTTGGCCTGCATGGCCGCAAAAAGTTTTGCCGCAGTATTCATGATTTTCATGGTACTACATGCAGTACCAAAAGTAAACGCTACTGACAGCTCTGGCTAATCTGACAATGTAAGCTCAGGCGAACCCCAACAATCGATTAAAATGGCAGCGAAGCAAAACCCCTAAGAAACAATGCGCGAATCCTCCAATAATCCCGCGACGGTCGCGTGATCCGCCAGACCGACGGCCTCGGGCGGCAAGTCCAGGCTCCTTTACCATTGGAATCACGTAACCCCGCTCAGGCTCATTTGCCGTTGGACAAGACGGGCTATTGTGATCCTTTCAAAACCATGCGATAATCATCGACCAGATGGCGTTGTGGGTTTCCTTCGGGGCTCCATAGCGCGATTCCTCCCTTGGCGGGGTGGCAGAGTGGTCATGCAGCGGCCTGCAAAGCCGTCTACGCCGGTTCGATTCCGACCTCCGCCTCCAATGATTTTGTGAACGCTGACGTGCTGTGCGCCGTTGGTGTTTTGGTGTTGCTTATCACCATTTCAGCTTTTTCCCGCACGCGGGGGTAGGGGCGTTTCTTTCTTCGCGGCTTCGTGCCTTCGCGTGAAATGATCTTTGTCGTCATTCCGCGCGTGTCGCCCTGCGCGAAGTCGCTGGGCGCAGAATCCAAAAAACAGGGCGCGATAAATCGCGCCCCTACGTTCTGATCCCTGCCAACTCCATCTCCGCCTACTCCTCCCCTTGACCCCCCTTGAAGGGGAGGATTGTTTTAGCCTAAAAACCTCAGTTGGACGTGCTTGCCAGTGCTGCGCCCGCCGTGCCAGGCAAGGCGCGACGACGACGCGGGCTGCCATCCCGCGAGGAGGAGCAACGCAGCATCGGAAAGAAAAAAGCGGGCGGGCGTAGTGCTGGCGAGCGCGTAGCGTACTCACCCAATGGGTGAATACCCAAAAAGGCTCCAAAGCAAGCTACCGTGCGATTTTCCATGAGTTCACAAGCGGTCAACTGAGGTTTTTAGGTTTAGTGTACGGTTGCCAGCGCCAGCGATTTCTGGATGGCTTCCAGCAATTCTTCTTCCTGATACGGTTTGCCGAGGTAGGCATCGACGCCGAGTTCCCGCGCTCGCATCCGATGTTTGTCGGCGGTGCGCGAGGTGATCATGATGATCGGAATGTCGCGGGTTTTGGCATCGCCTTTCATCAGTTTGGCGAATTCAAATCCGTCCATCTTCGGCATTTCGATATCGAGAAGGATGATGTCGGGTCGCCGCTCGTTGACTGCTTGCAGTGCTTCAAAGCCGTCTTTGGCGGTTTCGACGGCGTAGCCTTCCCGCGTCATCAGACGCGAGGTCACTTTGCGGATGGTCAGGGAGTCATCGACGATCAGCACCAATGGCGCGGTGACTTCTTCGAGTTTCTGCACTGTCGATTCGGCCACCAACGGCGGAATGTGCGAGCGCTGCGACAACTGGATCGGGTTGACGATCAAGACGATTTCGCCGTCGCCGAGGATGGTGGCGCTCGATAGACCGGTGACGCGCGCCAGTTGGGTGCCGGCGTTTTTGATCACGACTTCCTGGTTGCCGATCATGTGATCGACGTGGATGGCAACTTGCCCTTGCAGTGTACGCAGGAAGATCACCGGGTTGTAGCGCCGGGTTTCCGGTACGGTATCGCCGCGCTCGACCAGTCGATCGAAGTAGTAGAAGGGATACCGTTGACCGCGACGCTCGACTTCGCCGGTTTCGTACATTTGCGCCAGCGCTTTTTCGGTGACGTGTTCGACTTGTTCGACCATCATCACCGGAATAGCCCAACTGCGATTCTGGGTGCCGCGAATCAGAACGGTTTGCGCGACTGCCACGGTCAACGGCAGATACAGCGTGAATGTTGCGCCGCGTCCTGCAACGCTCGAGACTTCGACGCGGCCACCCAATGAGACGACTTCGTTGCGAACGATGTCGGTGCCGAGGCCGCGCCCCGAGACTTGCGTGACTTTCTTCGAGGTGGTGAATCCGGGTTCCAGAATCAACTCGAACAATTTGGCCTCGCTGACGGTTTCGTCTTTGCTCAAAAGGCCTTTTTCGATGGCGACGTTCCGAATGGTTTCAGGATCGAGACCCATGCCGTCGTCGGAAAACGCGATCACGATTTCATTGCCGATCTGACGAACGGCGATGGTGATTTCCCCCGTTTCCGGCTTGCCGGCGGCGCGTCGCGCTTCTGGCGGCTCGATGCCGTGGGCGAGCGCGTTGCGCAACAAGTGCTCAAGCGGCCCGACCAATCGTTCCAGCACCGCTCTGTCCAGCCCGTGGTGCGCGCCCTCGATTTCGAGGTTGGCGCGTTTCTGCAATTCTTTCGACAGCATTCGCAGGATGCGGTACAGCCGCTCCGTGACGCTGGAGAACGGCACGGTTCGCACTGAGAACAACGCCTGTTGCACATCGCGCGACACTCTGGCCTGCGACAGCAATGCGATACTCGTTTTATCCAAATGCGCAAGCAGCGCCTGTTGAACTGTCGAGACGTCGTTGACCCCTTCGGCAATCGACCGCGTCAGTTCTTGCAGCCGTGTGTAGCGATCAAACTCCAGCGGGTCGAAATCGCCCTGGATATTTTGCATCTGCTCCAACTGCGCCTGAATCTGCGATTCCGCTTCGATTTCGATGACGCGAACGTGGTTGCGCAGGCGGATAACGCTGTTGGTCAATTCCAGGAGATCGCTCTTGAGGCCGCGCAATTCGCCTTCGGCGCGTGTACGGGCAATGATGATTTCGCCCGCTTCATTGACCAACCGATCGATCTTTGCTGCCGAGATGCGCAACTGTCCTTCTTCGGAGGTCGGCGTCACCGCTGGCGTTGCCGGTTGCTGCGCTGTCGGTTGCGCGGTTGGTCGCATCGCCGGCAACCAGGGCGCTACCGGTGCGGTCATGTCTATTTTCGCAACGGCCTCAGCGGGTTTTTCATCTTCAACCGTATCTTCGCCTTTTGTTTGATCCGCCAACCAGGGTAAGGCCACATTGACGTCACCGGCACGCAGGCGGCCAAAGACATGGTCGATCCGGTCGAGGTGGTTTTCCAGTGCGTCAAAATACGCTTCGCTTGTGTCTGCGCCTGCGCCCTCGGCCAGAGACGTTTCCATCCGGTGCGCCAGTTCGCCCAGGCGCATCGCGCCGACCATTCGGGCGCTGCCTTTGAAGGTGTGCAGATTGCGCTTTAATTTGAGTTGAAGCGCCTGGTCTTCAGGCGATTGCCGCAAATGCCGCAGCAATTCGCCGGTCTGTGAAAACAGTTCGCTTCCTTCTTCGAGGAAGAGCGGCAAAAGCTGTGCATCAATTTCATCGCGCATCGACAGCAGTTCGGCATCGGCATCACCAGCGCTTTCTTCTGTCGGTTTCATTGCTGACGGCTTAGGCGCGATCGGCGGCGCCGATGGCGCCGGGCGTTCTGCGCTTGGCGTTGGCGCTGTTGTCGGCGCGGCGGCTGGCGTTGTTGCCGATGCTTCCGGAAGTTTTTCCGGCAATGTCGGCGTTTGCTCGGCGACAGCCGGACGTTCGCCGGGTGTTTCCTGCGCCTTCTGTGCTTTGGCGTGGGCATCAGCCAGCGCGGCGACGATTTGTGTTCGCAGGGCTTCGATTTCTGCTTCGATGTTCTCGGCTTCGCGCAATTCAGCCGGAGCGAACGCCTGACACTGACGGATTCGGTCGAAGAACAAACGCAAACCGGCAATGGCGCGCGCGACGATCGGAACGGTTCTCGACGTGACCATCTCTCCTTGCCGCCCGCATTCTTCAACGGCGATCAGTAGCAATTCCAGTGCTTTGGCAACTTTGGCGACTTCGGGAAAACCAACGGCCAGATGCGCGCCGGCCAGTGTGTGCGCGGCGCGAACCATGGCCGAGGACGGCAAACACAGAGCGTCGAGCCGCATCAAATCCTGTTCGTGGTTCAGAACAGACCAGTGCTGTTCGTTTTCTTCGGTGAACAGATCAAACAACACTTTCGACAGCACGACCTCGCCGATTCTGACTTCTTTCCTGGCGCCGGCGACCGGAGGCGTTTCTTCGGCAGGCGCTGTGGCGATTGCAGCGACGACTTCCGTTTCAGGCATCGTCGGCAACGGCGCGACCTTCGGTAAAACAGGAGCGGTTTCAGCGACAGGCTTCGCTTTTTCTTCTGCCTCTTTGCTTCTTGCTTTACTTCTTAATTTCGCCCAATCGACTTGCAGAGAAACGGAACCGTCGGCTTGTTCTGTTGCTGCGACCGGTTTGACTTGGCGGCGCGCGTCATCGGTTGTTTTTCTGAGCGACGCGATATTGATTTCAAGCGAGATTTCGCCCTGATCGTCGCGGGGCGCTGCGCTTGTTTCCGTATCGGCTTTTTCGATAGCGATCGGAACAACGGGAGACGCAAAGGAAGGTTCAAACTCTTCTTCTTCTGCGGTGGCATCGACGACGGTTATCGCTTCGAGCAGCGGCGGCGAAAGCTCCCAGGTTTCCCAGCGGGTTTCCGGGGCGTCTTCCGTGACTTCTATTTCCGGCGCTGTTTCGAGTGCTTCCTCAAGCGCTTTCTCAGGCGCTATGCTTGTGACGGTTTCTGCCGTGCTTTTCGGAGCGGTGGTCAGCAGGTTTTTTTTTTGCGCCGTTTCGTCGTCCGGTAGCGTTGACTGCGGCGTTGCTGAATCGATTTCATGCGCGACCGCATTGATGGCTGCGTAAAGCTCGGAAGGATCCGGGCTGACCGTCTTGTTTTTGATGAGGGCGTTCACCCAATGGCGGAATTCGCGCTCCGCCATATCCATCATCGCCAGCACGGCGGGCGTTGCCGGATAACCTTTTTCAAGCAGTTGGTTGTGAATTTTCTCGACGTCGTAAGCCAGTTCTCCCAGCTCGGCCAGTCCGACCATTCGTCCCGAACCCTTCAGCGTGTGGAAGGCTCGGCGAACGGTGCGTAACGCTTCATGGTCGTGCGGGTGTTTGACCAGTTGCGCGCGATGTTCATTAACGCCGTCGAGCACTTCAATCGCTTCTTGCAGATAAATATCGAGCAATTCGGCGTCGAGTTCACTGGCGTCAACCTGCATCAGCCGTTGCGTTTCCGCCGACGGCGTGACGACGACGGTGGCGGTCTCGGACAAGGTTGACAGCAGTGTCGGAATTTCGGCAAAGTCATCCGCTTCGATTCGCTCGCGGATCGCCTTGACTTTATCAACCAGGACAGCATTGCCGACCAGTTTGGCGTCGTCGCCGAGCGTCAGGATGAGTTTTTCGATATTGCGGCGCAGTACGCTTGCCTGCGGGTTTTGGCGCAGTTGTTGGCCAAGCACTTGCAAGCGCGAAATATCTCTTTCGACGGAGGCTTCGATCGACAACGCCGGGGCAAGCTCCGGCTCAACCTTCGCGGCAGGCGCTTCCTCTGCTGCGGGAGCGGCTTGCGGTACGGCGTCAGCGTCTGTCGCTGTCGGCGCGACCGCTGCACCCTCCCATTGCCGCTGTCTTTCCTGTTGCCGCTCCAGCAACGGCAGAATCATTTCTTCGCGCTGCGGACGTTGTTGTTCAAGCGCCTCGATGTAAAAGCCCAGCGCCGACAACGATTCCGCCAGCAGTTCAAAACCTTTGTGGTCAAGAGCCGTCTCGGGCTCAATGTAATGGGCGATCTGCGCCATGCACGCCGATAGCAAACGATCGGCGTTTTCCAGCCCCAGAATGCGCAAGGCGCCACTGATTTCCCGACCATCTCTGGCCAGATCTTTCAGACCCGCACGCTTGTTGTTGTCGCGGAAGAAAGCGTCGAGTTCTTGCTCCATGTGCCGCAGGTTGGCCTGAATGTCTTGCGCCACTTGCGCCAGCAGCATGCGGTTCTGCGCGCGTTCCGACAACTTCGCCAGCGCCGGCACGTCCAATGGCGGCAAGGAGCGGTTGGCCAGCGCCGCGCTGACCCGCGCGCCTATCGTTCGAATGTTTTCCGGAAGCTCCGCGATCGGCACCCCCTGTTGTGCAAAGACATCTTCGGCAAACAGCAGCGCCGTCGCGTATTCCATCGCCACCGGCTCGGGAACGTCTTGCACCGTCAACTGTTCGCTGCCTTTGAGCAGTTCCGCGAACAACGTTTGCATTTCAGAGTACGCCGACAAGGCGGCTTTTTCACGCAAAGCCTGCAAACTGTCGCGGAACTTCGGATATTGGTCGATCTGGCCGCTCATCAAACGCTGCCAAAGGTTCTTGGCTTCCGCCGCCAGCCCCTGCATTTCATGCGTCGTTCGCAGCGTCGTCAGCGTATCGACCGCCGGGCCGCCATCGGCCTCGCCTGCCGGCAACAATGCTTTCAGCCGGTAATGCTCTTGCACCTGACGGATGCGTTCGCTGACCGGCGCGCTGATCGCCAGAAAATACAACGTTTCCCGTTGCAGCCGCTCGGCCACGCTGCCGCTGCCGTCGATCAAGCGCCGAATTTGCAAGTCGATCCGCGCCAGCAAATGCTTCAGCAAAAAGGTGTCGGCGACGGCGTGTTCCCGCACCGCGTCGAACAGCGCGGTCGTCATCCACCAGAAGGTGCGTACTGTATGCTGCGGCGTGCCCACTTCAATATTTTCGGCCGCTTCGCGCATCGCGTCGGCGCCCTTGATGTCGCCGCGCAACCAGGCCAGCAATCCCCGTTCGTACAAACGCCGTTCTCTGATCAGGAAGGCCGGGAATTGCGCTGCTTGAACGGTGTGCCGCGGGCCGCTGTCATCGCGCCGGATCGACAGATCGGGGCAGAACAGATCGGCGGGGTGGGTGATTTTCACTCCGCGCGAACGCTGCATCGCTTCGTATTCGGTGTACAAACTGAACGGCACCAGCGGCGCGCCGTGGACAAGCTCCGCCAGAAAATCCCGCAATTTGCGACAGGCGCGAACGATGAGCGCAGTGATGGCGGTGGCTTCCGGTTTGGAAACACCGCGACCCAAACGTTCCAGTTGTTGTTCGATTTCGTCGGTATAGGCTTGCAGCGCATCCAGCCCCACCATGTGAATGGCGCCGGCGGCCTGACGGAAATGCGTTCGCGCCCGTTGCAGCGGCGAGGTATCTCCCGTAGCGGAATCGAAGGCTTCCAACGATTCCAGCGCACGAACAAGGCTCTGATCGATCTCGCCCTGCACCCAGGACAACGGACCGATATCAAACTCAGGATAGACGTCAGTGACCACGGGTGGAGTCTCCTTTTTTAGTAAGCCGCTTTTCCGCAACAACCTTGCCTGAACGCCGCTCAATCAATCTTGAAGCCGGACACTGCAGCGCGCAGCTCTGCGGCCACCTGCGCCAACTGGCCGATCGAGATGGTCGTCTGTTCAGTGCCTTGCGTGGTGTCCTCGGTCGTTGTCAGAATACCGGCGATACCGGCGCGCACTTCTTCCACCGAGGTGGCCTGCGCCTGTGTCTGCTGCGAGATGCCCTGAATCAGTTTCGCCAGCGTATTCGACACTCGCTCGATTTCCGCCAGCGCCTGACCGGCTTCTTCAGACAGCCGCGTTCCTTCCACCACCCCGGAAGTCGAACGCTCCATCGCCGATACCGCATCCTGCGTATCGGCCTGAATCGTTTTCACGATCGCTTCGATCTGCTTGGTCGCTTCGCCTGAGCGTTCCGCCAGACGCTGCACTTCTTCCGCCACCACCGCGAAACCGCGACCGGCTTCACCGGCGGCCGCGGCCTGAATCGCCGCGTTCAACGCCAACACGTTGGTTTGCTCGGTAATGTCGGAGATCAGGCCGACGATTTCACCGATTTCCAGTGACGACTCACCAAGACGCTTGATCCGTTTGGCGGTTTCCTGAATCTGGGTGCGGATATCGCTCATGCTGCCGATCTGGCTGCGCACGGCCTCTCCGCCTTTGCCGGCGGCCTCCAGCGATTGCTGCGCCACTTGCGCCGACTGTGTTGCCGATTGCGCGACTTCGCTGATCGATTGCGTCACCTTCAACACCGTGTTGGCCGTTCTACGAATTTCCTGACTTTGGTGTTGCGACGCCACATACAACTGCTCGGAAATTTTTTGCGCTTTTTCGGTTTCCTGCGTCACCTGGTCGGCGGCCTGGTTGATGCCGCGGATCACGGAGGACATTTCGTCGAGCGTGAAATTCAAGGCGTCGGCAATCGCGCCGGTGATCGCTTCGCTCACCGTCGCGCGCGTTGTCAGATCGCCCTCAGCCATTTGTGAGGTTTCATCGAGCAGCAGCAAAATGGCTTCCTGGTTACGGACATTCTCCTGTTCGCTGCTCCGAATCTGGGCGCGTGTTTCACGAACGACCACCCGTCCCAGATACATCAGAATGATGAGCGCCGCCAGCGCCAAAAAAGAAAACGCCACGATCGCTGTCTGGGAAAAGCCTTGCGTTGAATACACATGCGACAGCTCGACCGCCGTTTGTCCGGTCTTGGCGGCTTGCGCCCGTGTGCGCTCTTTGACGCTCAGGAATTCGGCAAAACCGTTGACGTCGGACAAAACCGTGTCCAGCGCCATCTCAAACGGCTCTGCCGCCGTCAGGAATTCTCCCAGCTTGAGGCGTGAGCTTTGCGTGCGCAATCCCGGTTCGCGCAACAACCGCGTCGTCAGGCTGCGGTAGTAAAGCGTGTCTTCGCTCAGCTTGGCCAATACGGTTTCGTTGACACTCGAGCCGGTCAGCAAAGCATCGGAATAGCGCGACAAACGCTGCACGGTTCCTTCGAGTTGCGCTGCCAGTTCTGCCAGCGCCACCGTTTCGCCATCACGCAACACCTGCTGGCCGACGGCGCGCGCTTGCGCGAAAGGCGCTTCGTCACCGGCGCCGGTCAGCGCCGCGTACGCCACGCTCAACCGATCCACCAAGTCTCTTTGCGACTGCAACGTGCTCAGATTGCGCTCAGTCGGCTGCCATTCTCCCTGCAACTGTTTCAGAAGCCGGTCGATTGCCGGCGCTGATTTCGGCTTCAGTATCTGGAAGCGTGTGCGCTCATCTGTCGCCAGCGTCGCCAGCACGTTTTCTACCTTTTGGGCGTTTTGACGCAAGCGCGTCAGTGCCTGGCCGCCGTTACGCGCCGTCAACTGTTCCAGGTCGTTGGTCATGATGATCAACGCCTCACCGGCTTCCGACACGACCGCGCCGCGATGCGAAGCCTGCGTGATCTCACGGTATTGCATGAAGCCGACGATCGCCAGCGCCAGCAAAACCATAAACAACAATACCGTGCCTCTCGCCAGTATGACCGGGATCGATACTTTTTTTACCAGGGGGTTCTCAATCGCCATACGCCCTCCGCCTCTATCTTCTCTTGTCTGTCAATCAATCAGCGTTTTATCAACGCCCAATATGCTGAAATTCGGAATCCTGTACCAGTTTGCCCAAGTCCACTTCGTGCCAGACATGGCCTTCGGCATCCATCCAGTTTTGCACATTCCACGCTTTGCCCTGCGCTTCCTGTCCGGTCGGCGCAAAACCTTTCACACTACGCAATCCAAACACCTGCTGAACCAGAAGCGCCGCGTTCACCGCGCCGGTGCCGCGGGAAAGCAACACCAGCCGCGCCTCCGTGTTGTGGGTCACCGGCGCCTTGCCCAGGAACGACGAAAAATCGATCACGCTGTACAAATTACCGCGGACATTGGTCAGCCCCAGAAACCAGGGCTGCGTCAGCGGCACCGACGTGATCGGCGGCGACACCAGCACTTCCTCCGTTTGCAGCAGGTGGCACAACCAGCGTTCGCCGCCCGCCGAAAATCCCAACTGCGACACGATACCTTCTACCGCCGTCGGCATCATCATCCGCGAGACCAGTTCGTTCTGGAAAGCTCGCAGGTCGGTGCGTTTGGCGGAGCGCGGTTTCAGCGTCGAAGAACTCATGTTGTCATCACCATCAGCGTTTCAGGCATTTGTCGATCATCGCGAGCAATTCGTTTTTTTTGATCGGCTTGGTGAGATACTCGCAAGCACCCTGACGCAATCCCCAGATGCGGTCGGTGTCCTTGTCTTTGGTCGTGCACATGATCACCGGAATATTCTGGGTTTCCGGTGTGCGCTGCAAGGCGCGCGTGGCCTGAAAACCGTTCAGGCCGGGCATCACCACATCCATCAGCACCAGATCCGGTTTGATTTCTTTGGTTTTGACGATGCCGTCTTCGCCGCTGTTACTCTGAAAGACCTCATGCCCACCCTGAATGAGATACTCACTCAGCACATGCCGTTCCGTCTGTGAATCATCGACTACCAAAATCTTTGCCATAACTTCGTCCGCCCTCAAACAATCGTTTGTGCCATCTCATGCGTCTCAGGGGTGCCGCCGCACATACGTGGCCACCGCCTTCAACAATTCGTCTTTGGTAAACGGTTTGGTCAGATACAAATCCGAACCCACCATCCGACCGCGCGCGCGGTCGAACAGCCCGTCTTTTGACGACAACATAACCACCGGCGTGTGCTTGAACTTGGCGTTGCGCCGCAGCAACGCGCAGGTCTGGTATCCGTCCAGCCTCGGCATCATGATATCGATAAAAATCAAATCCGGTTTTTGATCGGCGATTTTGGACAGCGCATCAAAGCCGTCCTCCGCCAGAATCACCACGCATCCCGCCTGCAACAAAAAAATCTCGGCGCTGCGCCGGATGGTGTTGGAATCGTCGATCACCATTACTTTGATACCTGCCAGTTGATCCGTTTCCATCAATCTTTTTCCTTTTCTTCAAAACGGCTCTCCCTGGAACAGATCCAGAGCCATCGTCCTTCCTTTTTCGCGGGGTGAAGCTGCTTGCACATTTTAAGATTCTGCCATGAGTTGCAGGCAACTTTCCAGCGAAAACGCCTTAACTTCCCGATAAAGTCCGGGAAACACCACATTCCCAACACCTGCGACCGATAAATGCCGGTTCCTAACGTCCGAGAAACATCGTATAAGCCGGATTACGGGTTTCCTCGACATAGGCATACCCGAGGTTTTCCAGAAACGCCTGAAACGCCGCGTCATCGGCGGGCGGCACCTGAATGCCGGCCAGCACCCGACCGTAGTCGGCGCCGTGGTTGCGGTAATGGAACAGGCTGATGTTCCAGCCGGCGCTCATTTTGCTCAGGAAATGGAGCAACGCGCCCGGGCGTTCGGGAAACTCGAAGCGGTACAAGCGTTCGTCATCGGCCTCCGGCGCATGGCCGCCGACCAGATGGCGGATGTGCAGCTTCGCCATTTCGTCGTTGGACAAATCGTGCGCCTCGATGTGCCGCGCCGCAAACTCGGCCAGCAGCCATTCCTTCTCCTGCCGGTCGCACACCTCGATGCCGACGAAGAGGTGGGCAACCCTGGGGTCGGCATAGCGGTAGTTGAATTCGGTGATGGCGCGACGACCGATGATTTCGCAAAACGCCCGGAAACTGCCAGGCCGCTCGGGAATGCTGACGGCGAAGATCGCTTCGCGCACCTCGCCCAATTCGGCGCGTTCGGCGACGAAACGCAGCCGGTCAAAATTCATATTGGCGCCGCTGGCGATCGCCACACAAGCCGCCGCCGGTGCGCCATGCGTCTCGATCCAGCGTTTGGCGCCCGCCACCGCCAGCGCGCCGGCCGGTTCCAGAATCGTGCGCGTATCGACGAACACATCCTTGATCGCCGCGCAGATTTCGTCGGTGTCGCACAACACGATCTCGTCCACGTATTCCTGCGCCAGCCGGAACGTTTCCTCGCCGACTTGCTTGACCGCGACACCATCGGCGAACAGCCCAACGCTGGCAAGCGTCACCCGTTCACCGGCCTTGAGCGACCGCGCCATCGCGTCGGAATCGACCGGCTGCACCCCAATCACCTCGATGTCGGGGCGCACCTGTTTCACATAAGCGGCAACCCCGGCAATCAACCCGCCGCCGCCGACCGGCACGAAAATCGCCGAAATTTCGTCCTGATGCTGGCGCAAAATCTCCATGCCGATACTGCCCTGGCCGGCGATCACATCGGGATCGTCGTAGGGATGGATGAACACCGCGCCGGTTTGCGCCTGCAACGCCAGCGCATGCTCGTAAGCCTCGCTATACGATTCGCCATGCAGCACGACCCGCGCACCACGCTCCGCCACCGCCGCCACCTTGATCTGCGGCGTCGTCTCCGGCATCACGATGGTCGCCTTGCAGCCCATCCGCTGTGCCGCCAGCGCCACCCCTTGCGCATGGTTGCCGGCGGACGCGGCCAACACGCCGCGCTCACGCTCGACCCGACGCAGTTGCGCCATCTTGTTATAAGCGCCGCGCAGCTTGAACGAAAACACCGGCTGCTGATCCTCGCGCTTCAGCCACAGCGGCACGCCGACCCGCGCCGACAAGAGCGGCAACGGATCCAGCGCCGATTCCTCGGCGACGTCATAAACTTTGGCCGTCAGGATTTTTTGCAGATAATCCCGCATGACAATACTCTTTCCGTGATCCAGCTAATAAGCATAGCAGATTCGACTGACTGATGCTCAGATACCCGATGCCGGAAAAGGTTCGGGTAATCTGCAGAGGAACGCAAAAATACGGCGTCTTGTCGTTTACAGCCGCAAACTCTGGTTTTTGTTTGTGCGCAAGCTCAGTCAGGGAACTGACGGGCGCGCCTCATACCCCATCGCGCGCATTGCCGCTGCCAAACGTTTTGAAAATTCTGCGTGCTCATCGTTCATGTGCGGAAACCTTACGGGGTGCTGCGCTCACTTCTTGGTCGTATCATTTTTCTTGCCAGAGGCTTCTGGCGAGAATGCTTTTGTGAACGCCTCGATGACTTCACGCACAACCTTGCGTTGTGGTGTAGGTAATGCGAGGAACGCCTCAAAAATTTCTCGCTCCTGATAGCCAATGCCATCATCCCAACGGGCGCGGTTCTTTTTGATGGTCTGCTTGATTTCCAGCCCGAAAACCAGATCCTCCGGCGGCACATTCAGCATTTCAGCCAGCACGACTATTTTGTCATAAGGTGGGACGGATTCTCCGAGGAGCCATTTTCTTGTTCCGTACAACGTGACTGGCTTGCCGAAATAACGCAGGTTGAATGCGCGTTCCAATACAGCGGGCTTCGGCTTCAAGCCAGCTTTTATCATCGCTTCCCGCAATCTTTCGGCGAATAGTTGCTTTGCGTTCTTCATCTATCAACGCTATCGCGTCCACCCTTTAGTTACATGACACGACAAATTGTCACGTTATGTGCTAGACTTTCTGTTATGTTAATAACTTAACTATCAGGCATGACCCAAGCCCTTCTGGAACAATGCTCCGAAGCCGTCAAGGACGTCCGCATACGCTCCCTGCGCCTGCGCACGGGCGGCGGCTGGCGAAGGGAGCGCGCTCGTCCTGCTTACAACGCACAAAAGTCTATAATTGCGGAGACCGCTCATGAACACGCTAAAAAATCGCATCCTGCAAGCCATCCTGAACGCCACCTGTCTGCGTGGCAGAGAACTGTTCGCCGCGCAATTGGCAGCACACATCACAGCGCAGATGAACGCGCGTTTCGGGACGCAGATTGCGTCCCCTACGGAACCCCTCGCAATATTCCGTAGGGGCGGCAACCTGCCGCCCGACAA
>WQTW01000043.1 GCA_009786085.1 Pseudomonadota bacterium
TCTTTTTCAACAAACCCCCGCCCGCCTTCGGCGGGCACCCCCGCAAACCCCCGTCGGCTTTGCCGACACCCCCTTTGAAAAGGGGGCAAGGCGGGGGCTTTCTTTCTTCGCGGCTTCGCGCCTTCGCGTGAGGCAAAACAGGGCGCGATAAATCGCGCCCCTACACGCGCAGAGGACTTTTTTCTTTGCGCTCTATGCGTTTCTTTGCGCTCTATGCGTTTCTTTGCGTTCTTTGCGATTAATCGTGTTTTTGATTCCCGGACGGCGCTTCGCTTGTCCGGGCTACACGCTGGGATTCGCTCCGCTCATCGCCAGCCTACGCGCCACTTTCGTGTTTTTCGTGGTTCAACGTTTTTTCTATGCGGTTCATTTTCGCTTTTCAAAAAATCCGTCTATCTTCCGTCGGCATCGCCGCCGCCTGCGGTTTCAGCATCGTCCGCAATTCCGGCATCAGGATTTCAACCATTGCCGATATCCACGGCGGGAAGTCGTTGAGGCATGGGATCAGGCAAAATTCGCTGCCGCCGTTTTTCAGGAAAACTTCTTTTCCGCCCATGCCGATTTCTTCGATGGTTTCCAGACAATCGGAAACGAAGCCGGGACATACGACATCCACCCGGCGCAGCTTTTTTTTGCCCAACGCTTCCAACACTTCGAAGGTATAGGGTTGCAACCATTGTGCGCGGCCAAAGCGCGATTGAAACGAGAGTGTCCAGTTTTCTTTTTTCAGGCCAAGTTGCGCGGCAAGGTTTTGCGCGGTGCGGCAGCATTCGTCGTAGTAGGGATCGCCGTCCTGCCGCGTTTTTTCGGGCGCGCCGTGAAACGACATGACCAGATGTTCTGTGGCGCCTTCGCGTTGCCAATATTTTTGTATCCGCTCTTTCAAGGCGCCGATGTACGCCGGATGGTCGGCGTAGGAGCCGATCATTTTCAACGCCGGGACGAAGCGCCGCTGTCGCAAGCAAGCGGCCACCGCATCGAAGGAGCTGCCGGTTGTGCTTGCCGCGTACTGCGGGTACAGCGGAAATACGAGTAATGAATCGCATCCCTGCTGGCGCAGTGCTTCAATGCCGCGCGCCACCGACGGATGGCCGTAGCGCATGCCCATTTCCACGATGACGCGGTCGGCAGGCATGCCTTCGTTTCTAAGCGCCTCGCCGAGGTAGCCCTGCAACATGTCGCGCTGGGTTTTCGTATGTACGAGCAAGGGCGATCCTTCGCGTGTCCATATTTTGCGGTATTTCTCGGCGGATTTTGCCGGTCGTGCCCGCAGGATAATTCCGTGCAGTATCGGCTTCCATAACCAGCGCGGTGTTTCGATCACGCGCGGGTCGCTCAGGAATTCGGCCAGATAGCGGCGCACCGCCGGTGTGGTCGGCGCGTCGGGGGTTCCCATGTTGATCAGCAAAATACCGATTCGGGGAGGCGTTCGGGGAGAGGGTTCGGGAAGGTAATGCATATTTTTAACCACGAAAAACACGAAAGGCACGAAAAAATTTTGGTTGACCGGATGGGTTCATGTTTCCGAACAAACAAGGACAACCGAAAAAAGTATTTTAAAACGGTTCTGGCTTAAACGAGCACAGCAAACAACCCCATCCCCACCCTAACCCTCCCCTTGAAGGGGAGGGAACAAAGCGGCGTACCGCTAGGTAATGCATATTTTTTAACCACGAAAAACACGAAGGACACGAAAAAATTTTGGTTGACCGGATGGGTTCATGTTTCCAAACAAACAAGGACAGCCGAAAAAAGCATTTTAACCGCAAAGAACGCAAAGATTGCGCAGGAAAAAGTTTCGTGTTTTTCGTGCCTTTCGTGGTTAAAGAAGTTCATTTGTTCTGCGTCTGCTGCGTCAACACGTTGGAAAGCAAACGCGCGGTCACATCGACGATCGGAATCACCCGTTCGTAAGCCATCCGCGTCGGCCCGATCACGCCCAGCGTTCCCATCACCTGCCCGTCAACGGTGTAAGGCGCGGTGACGACGCTGCATTCGTCGAGCGGCATCATGCCGGCTTCGGCGCCGATGTAGATGTGCACGCCTTCGGCGTTCTGCGAGATGTCGAGCAGGTGCATCAACGATGTTTTCTTTTCAAACACATCGAACAGACGACGCAATTGTTCCATCCGGTCGGAAAAATCTTCGGCGTCCAGCAGGTTTTTTTCACCGGCCACGACCGCTTCGGTTTCCCGCAAAACGTTTTCGCTCAGATCAATCGCGGTATTCATCAACGCGGCGATGTCCTCGCGCAGAGTTTTCAGTTCGTCGGAAAGCCGCAACCGGATCGCCGGAAACGGCACGCCGGCAAAGTGGTGGTTAAAGAGGTTGGACGCTTCGGTCAGCTCGCTCTGGCTGTAATCCTGCCGCGTCTGCAATATGCGGTTTTGCACGTCGCCCTCGGGTGTGACCACGATGAGCAGGATGCGCCGCTCGGACAGGCGCAGAAATTCGAGATGCCGGAATGTCGCTTCGCGCCGCTTCGGGGTCATCACCACGCCGGCAAAATGCGACAGTTGCGACAGCAGATTCGCCGCGTTGGCGATCAGTTGTTGCGGGCGCGCGTCGGTTTGCAGTTCGCTTTCGAGCCGTTTGACTTCCTGTTGTTCCAGCGGTTTGACCACCATCAAACTATCGACAAAAAAACGGTAACCGCGCGCCGTCGGAATGCGCCCCGCCGAGGTGTGCGGACTGGCGATAAAGCCCATTTCTTCAAGGTCGGCCATCACATTGCGGACGGTCGCGGGAGACAGGTCCAGACCCGACTGGCGGGTCAGCACGCGCGATCCCACCGGCTGCCCGTCGGCAACGTAGAGATCAATCAGCGTTTTCAGGAGGTGGGTGGCGCGCGGTTCGAGCATCTTGGTATTGTACCGTGCTTGCGGGGGGCAGAAGTCAGAAGTCAGAAGTCAGATATCAGACATCTGCCCCCCCCCCTGCCCGACTTCGGTCAAGTATGAAATAATTGCAGCATGCTGAATTCAGAAAACCCGTTCACCCACATTGCGCTGGCCGGTCGCCGTAACAGCCCCGAATTGCTCGGGCCTCTGTCGATGCTGGCTGATTTCCTGTTCCAGCGCGGCTATCAGGTGTCGATTGAAGCGGAGACCGCCGCAATGGCGCCGCTTGCCGGCTACCCGAGCGTCGCCGCCGAAACGCTGGGGATCAACAACGATCTGGTGGTGGTTCTCGGCGGTGACGGCACCATGTTGTCATTCGCCCGCCGGTTGGCGCCGTTCGATGTGCCGCTGGTCGGCATCAATCAGGGACGGCTCGGGTTTTTGACCGATATCCCGCAGGCGTACATGGAAGTCCTGCTCGGCGACATTCTCGACGGTCATTTCGTCGAAGAAAAGCGAACGATGCTGATGGCGCATGTGCAACGCGAGTCCGGTTCACGCCCGACCGAAGCGCTGGCGTTGAACGACATCGTGATCAATCGCGGCTCCAGAGGCGGGGTGATCGACCTGTCCATCGCCATCGACGGCCAGTTTGCCTACTCGCTGCGCGCCGATGGCCTCATCGTGGCGACGCCGACCGGCAGCACGGCTTACGCGCTTTCCGCCGGCGGTCCTATCGTGTCGCCGACATTGCCTGTTTTCATTCTGGTGCCGGTCGCGCCGCACGCGCTGACCCATCGCCCGATCGTCATTCCCGAAACGGCAACGCTGACCATCACGGTCGAGCGCGGCAACGATGTTTCGCTGCATGGCGATGCGCAATCGCAGATTCCGCTCATGCAGGGGGAACAGGTCACGATCCGGCGTTCGTTGTACAGAACCACGCTGTTGCATCCTTCGCGTCACGACTATTTTTCGATGCTGCGTCAGAAACTGCATTGGACGGAAACGCCGGAGAGGTTGCGCGTTGCTCTCGAAGAGCCGATTCTCTGAATCACACATCGGCGATGCTGCACTGGCTCTCGATCCGAAATTTTGTTCTGGTTGAAACGCTCGATATCGAATTCGGTTCGGGCTTCACCGTGCTGACCGGTGAAACCGGCGCCGGTAAATCCATTCTGCTCGATGCTATCGGTCTGGTGCTGGGCGACCGCTTTGAAGCGCGTCAGTTGCGCGTCGGTACCGACCGCGCCGACATCGCCGCCGGTTTCATCGTCGCGCAGAACAGTCCCGCCCATGACTGGCTTGTCGAGCACGATCTGCTCGATGACGATGCCGACGCGCTGACGTTACGGCGCGCGCTCGATGCCAGCGGCAAAAGCCGCGCCTGGATCAACGGCCACCCTGCCCCGCTGGCGCAACTTGCCGAACTCGGCGCGCTGCTTCTTGAACTGCACGGTCAGCACGCGCACCAATCGTTGAGCCAGAGCAAAGCGCAACGTCACTGGCTCGACGCTTACGCCGGCGCGTTGCCGCAAGCCGACGCCGTGCGCGATGCCTGGCATGCCTGGCGTGCCGCTCAACAAACGCTCGACGATGCCCGTCAGGCGCAGGAAACGCTGGTCGCCGAGCGCGAACGGCTGACCTTGCGCCACGATGATTTGCAGGCGCTGGCGATGCAGGACGGCGAATGGGAACAACTGTCGTCGCGGCAAAACCAACTGGCGCACGCCGAAACCCTGCTCACGACCGCCCGCGACGGCGCCGATCTTCTCTCCGAAGGCGAGATGGCGCTGTTGCCGCAACTTCATCACCTCGTTCAAAAACTGCGCGACGCGGGACAATACGATCCGGCTTTCGACGCGCTCGCGCAGCAGATCGACAGCGCCGCCATCGACCTTTCCGAAGCGGCGCGAACGCTGCGCGATGCGGCGCGTCATGTCGATCTCGATCCCGAAACGCTGGCGGCCACCGAAGCGCGGCTGACCGCGATCCACGATCTGGCGCGTAAATACCGCGTTCGACCGGAAGATTTGCCGACGTTGACCGCCGACACCGCCCAGGCGCTGGCGCGGCTCGATCAGGCAACCGATCTTGCGGCGCTCGAACAGGCGCTTGCCGACAGCGAACGCCGTTACCGCGACCAGGCGCAAAAACTTTCGCAACAGCGCCGACGCGCCGCCCGCGAACTTGCCGACGCGGTCACCTCCGGCCTCGCCGCGCTGGCGATGCCGGGCGGACGTTTTGACGTCGCCGTCACCCCGGCCGCACAACCGGAAAGCCAGGGTCTCGACCACATCGAATTCGGCATCTCCGCCCACCCCGGCCAGCCGCTCGCGCCGCTCGCCAAAGTCGCGTCCGGCGGCGAATTGTCGCGTATCGCGCTGGCGCTGCTCACCGTGCTGGCGCGTTCCGGCAGCGTGCCGACGCTGATCTTCGACGAAATCGACACCGGCGTCGGTGGCGCCGTCGGTCACGCGATCGGCCAGCGCCTGCGCGCGCTCGGCGGCGAAAAACAGGTGTTGTGCGTCACCCATCTTCCGCAAGTGGCCGCCTGCGCCCACCACCACTACCAAGTCTCGAAAGAAGGCGACGATGCGCACGTGAAATGCTGCCTCGCCGTGCTCGACCCGGCAACGCGCGCTGAAGAAATCGCCCGGATGCTGGGCGGCGCAACCGTGACCGCAAAAACACGGGCGCACGCCCGCGAACTGCTGGATGCCGCTGTTTCGTAGCGATTCCCAAAAACCCGCGTAGAATATACAAATACTCCCGTGTCTTCCGAAGGATCCGTACCATGAAAACTCCCATCCGTTCCGTTTCGCTTGCTGCGTTCCTGGGAAGCAGCCTGATCGTGCTTGCGTCGCCCGCTGCGGCGACAGAACTTTACAAGTGCGCCGGCGAAGGCGGCATTCCCCTCTATCAGAACATGCCGTGCGAAAAAGGCAAGGAACTGCGCAACATGACCGGCGAGGACACCTTATCGGTCGTGCCGATGCGCGTGGAACCTTCGCGTTTGCCGCCACCCCCTCCTCCTGCTGCTCCGCCCGCCGCTCCGGCCACGCCTGCGCCAGCACCAACGACTGCCGTGCCGTTGCCCGCGCCATTGCCTAATACCCTGCCGCCCCCCAACGCGCCGGAAGCGCCCAAAGAAGCCGCGCCCGCGTCTGTCGGAACACCGCCGCCCGCCGCTGGAATGCCCGAAGCCACCCCATTGGGCGCTGTCGCCCTTGCCCGGATGACCGTCAAGCCGGGAATGACCACCGCCGAAGTCGAAGCCAGCCTCGGCGCGCCGCCGATGACCGGTGGCGGCGAGACGCCCGACCAGCCGATGCGCTGGTTCTACCTGCCGACCGAAGGGGATGAGGGAACCATCACCACCATCGTGTTCCTGCGCGGCAAAGTGACCGACGTCGAGCGCAAACCGATGAAAAGATAGTCCACAGAACAGCATGCGGGCTTTGTTGCAGCGCGTCACTTCGGCGAAAGTGGATGTCGAAGGTCAAACCGTCGGCCAGATCGGTTGCGGAATGCTCGCGCTGATCGGCGTTGCTGAAGGCGACACCCAGGAGGACGCCGACTGGCTGTGCAAAAAAATCGTTCAGTTGCGCATCTTCGACGACGAAAACGGCGTGATGAACCGTTCGCTCATGGAAATCGACGGAGACCTGCTGGCCGTCAGCCAATTCACCCTGTGCGCCTCCACCCGAAAAGGCAACCGCCCTTCCTACAGCGCCGCCGCCCGCCCCGAATTCGCGCAACCGTTTTTCGACGCCTTCGTCAAACAACTCGCCGAAACCCTGGAAAAACCCGTGCCGACCGGCGTCTTCGGCGCGATGATGCAAGTCTCCCTCGTCAACGACGGCCCGGTCACCTTGTGGCTCGATTCGCGGAATCGGGAATAGTCGCAACAGATGCAACGACACCACAACCACAGCGTTCTTTCAGGAAGAAAAAGCATGAAAACCGAACTTGTGTACTCGTTGACCCAAACGTTTGAAGAGCACGCCCAGCAAACGGAGACAGGTGTCGAATATTGGCTCGCGCGGGACTTGCAGCACTTGCTGGGTTATGCCGAATGGCGCAATTTCGGCGCCGTCATCTCCAAGGCCAAGATGGCCTGCGAAGTGTCTGGACACCCCGTTTCAAACCATTTTGTTGACGTCAACAAAATGGTCGACCTCGGTTCCGGCAGCCAGCGCGAGATAGACGATCTGATACTCACCCGCTATGCCTGCTACCTCATCGCCCAGAACGGCGACCCGAAGAAACAAGAGATCGCCTTCGCGCAGACTTATTTTGCCGTCCAGACCCGACGCGCGGAATTGATCGAGCAGCGCCTGCTCGATGCCGAGCGCGTCTCCGCACGCAAGAAGCTCAGTGCCACCGAGAAAGAACTGTCCGATGTAATTTTCGAGCAAACTGGCGGTAATCAGGACTTTGCGCTCATCCGCAGCAAAGGCGATCACGCCCTGTTCGGCAAGTCCACCCAAGTCATGAAAGCACAATGGAAGGTTCCCGACAGCCGCCCTTTGGCAGACTTCGCGCCCACCATCATCCTCAAGGCCAAGGATTTTGCCACCGAGATCACCATCTTCAACGCCAGGGAACACCAGTTGAGCAGCGAAAGAGCCATCTCCAAAGAACACATCACCAACAATGAAGCCGTGCGCAAAACCCTGCTTGAACGCGGCATCCGCCCCGAAAGCCTGCCGCCTGCCGAAGACGTAAAGAAAGTTGAACGCCGCCTTGCCACTGAAAACAAAAAAGCCCTGAAAACCCCAGGCGCGCTGGATTACTGATCATAACCACCCTTCCCCACCCCAGCGTTTTTGTACAATAGCGAATGCCACGGCGTTTTTACAAACACCGCACCACCCCAACCACCGGAGAAACACATGTCAAAGAAAAGAATCGCCGTCGTCGGATACGGCAACATCGGAAAATATGCGATGGAGGCCATCGAAGCCAGCCCGGACTTTGAACTGGCCGGCGTCGTTCGGCGCGACGTCGGCAACGAAAAGCCGCGCGAACTGGCGGACGTTGTTGTCGTGGATGACGTGTCAAAACTCGGCAACGTCGATGCTGCGCTGCTCTGCACGCCGACGAGAAGCGTCTCCGAGCAGGCGAAGAAGTACCTCCAGCTCGGCATCAACACCGTTGACAGCTACGACATTCACACTTCGTTCCTCGACCTGCGCCGGGAACTGATGCCCATCGCGCAAGCAAACAACGCAGTCGCCATCATCTCCTCCGGCTGGGACCCCGGCAGCGATTCCGTGATTCGTACGCTCCTTGAAGCCTGCGCACCCAAAGGGCTGACGTACACGAACTTCGGCCCCGGCATGAGCATGGGGCACACCGTCGCGGCCAAGAGCATCGACGGCGTTGTCAACGCGCTTTCGATGACGATTCCGCTCGGCACCAGCATTCATCGGCGGGTGGTGTATGTGGAACTTGCTTCCGGCGCGACGATTGAAAACGTCACGAAAAAAATCAAGGCCGATCCTTATTTCAGCCACGACGAAACGCACGTGATCGCCGTGGAAAGCATCGACGATCTCATCGACAAAGGCCACGGCGTCAACCTCGTCAGAAAAGGCGTTTCGGGAAAAACCGACAATCAGTTGTTTGAATTCAATATGAGGATCAACAATCCGGCGCTGACCTCGCAAGTCATGCTGTCCTGCGCCAGAGCCACGTTCAAACAAAAACCCGGCGTTTACACCATGCCCGAAATCCCGATGATCGACCTTCTGTACGGCGACAAGGAGAGCTTGCTGGCGAGACTGGTTTAGAGCGTTTTCTGCTTAGTTGCGCACACTTTCGCGTTGCGTTGTTCCCTCCCCTTCAAGGGGAGGGTTAGGGTGGGGATGGGGTTGTTTGCTGTGCACAATTAAACCAAAACCGCTCTACCCTCTCTACCTCTACACCCGGAGCGCGTCGCGCACCGTCTGCGCCAGTGCTGCAATGGCGCGGTCGATTTCGTCCACGCTGGCGGTCACGAAAGAGAGGCGCATGGTGCGCGTATCGCCCGCACTGCTGTAAAACGGCGCGCCGGGCACGAAGGCCACGCCTCGCTCGACGGCCTGCGGCAGCAAACGGGCTGTGTCGATGCCTTCGGGCATGCGCAGCCACAGAAACATACCGCCGGCGGGCGTATTCCAGCGAACGTCCAACCCAGTCATCTCGCGCGCCAGCGCAGCCAGCATGGCGTCGCGCTGTTGCTTGTAGAGCGCACGGATGGTGGGAACATGGCGTTCCAGGAAACCATCCTTGATGACTTCATAGGCGATGCGCTGATTGAAAATCGGAGTATGCAGATCAACCGCCTGTTTGGCTTGCAGCAACTTCGGATAAACCGTTTTGGGCGCGACCAGAAAACCCAGCCGCAATCCCGGCGCAAGTATTTTGGAGAACGAACCCAGATAAATCGCGCCTTCCGGATGACGCGCCGCGAGCGGCGGTGGCGGCGGCTGATCGAACCACAGTTCGCCGTAGGGATTGTCCTCAATGATCGGAAGAGCCGCGCGCGCAGCTACATTGAGCACGGCGATACGACGCGCCTCGCTCAAGGTGCGCCCGGTCGGATTCTGGAAGTTGGGAAGCAGATAGACGAAGCGTGCGCCCGGCGCCTTGTCCGCCAAGTCATCCGCCAACACGCCTTCGTCGTCGCTCGCCACCGCAACCGGTTGCGGTTCCATCGTCGAAAACGCTTGCAACGCACCCAGGTAAGTCGGTGTTTCCACCAGCACGCGACTGCCGGAATCAATCAGCACTTTGGCAACCAGATCGAGCCCTTGCTGCGATCCGGTGGTAATGAGCACCTGCGCCGGATCAACCGCCCAGGGCAACATCGCCGCCACCGCTTCGCGCAACGGACCATAACCTTCGCTGGCCGCATACTGCAACGCGGCTTCGCCATGCTCGCGCAACACATGTGCACAGGCATCAGCAAACGCCTGTAACGGAAAAGTCTTGGGGGAAGGCAATCCGCCGGCCAGACTGATGATGCCGGGGCGCTCGGTCAATTTGAGAATTTCGCGCACCGCCGAAGGGTTCATCTTGTCGGCGCGCGCGGAGAGAGTCCAATTCATAGGTTTTCTATCGTTAAATGAGGAAGCATGGTTCCATTCTACATCGTCTGAACACCGCACAGCGCATCACGGCCTCCTGCGCCCCGCGCACATTTGTGCTCCGCGCACATCTGCGCGATGCCTTCGGCCAGACTGACTTTGGGCGACCATCCGAGAAGCGCACAGGACGCCGCGGGATCGATCTGGAAACTGCCCGCCAGCTTCTCGAAACGCGCGCGCTGTCCAAGAAGAGAACACATCGCTCTCAAAAACCTGGGCGGCACTGAAAAAAGCCGCGCGGGTTTTCCGCCGGTTTTGCCAAATTCGCGGGCGATTGCGCGAATCAAATCCGGCGTCGTCACATCCTCGCGGTCGGTGGCCAGCAAAATCCGTCCACCCGCATTCGGATGGCAAGCGGCGGTGAGAAGAAAATCCACGCAATTGGGAATATTGATAAAACTTCTGCGGTTGTCGATTCCCGCCAACGGCAAAGGCAAACCGCTTGCCGCCAGGCGCATGAGCGTCGCCATGTTTCCCTTGACGCCCGCACCGTAAACAAGCGGAAAACGTACAACAACCGGCTCCAAAGCAGCGCCGTCGGACAACAAAATTTCTTCCGCCGCCCGTTTGGACTGCGCGTAAACATTGTCGGGGTGCGGCGCGACGGGCGAATCTTCCCGAAAAGCCTCGCCCGCAACCGACGCCGCGCCATACACAGCGACAGAACTGGCAAAAACAAAACGGCGCACCCGCGCGTTCAACGCCGCTTCCGCCAGCGCGCGAGTCATCTCCAGATTGTCCCGAAAATAAATTGAACGCGCAGACGGCGAAGAATTGTCTCCGCGATGCGCGCGACCGGCGAGATGGAAAACCACCTCCACATCCCGACAAGCCTCCTGCCAGTCCGCAGGATTCGCCGCGCTTCGCGTTACCTGAACGTTTTCCAACTTTTCGTCGGCGATATTCTTTGCAGGTTTTGCTCCCCTCTCCCCTTGTGGGAGAGGGGCTGGGGGAGAGGGGGAAAACGACCGCCGTTCCCCCTCTCCCGCCCCTTCGGGGCGCCCTCCCCCACGAGGGGGGAGGGGAAGAAATGTATGCGCTTGAGCCGAAATCGCGCCCACCGCCCTGACCTCATGACCGGCATCGAGAAGATAACGGACGAGGTGCGCGCCGATAAAACCGCCCGCTCCGGTAACGAGACACTTCACAGCGTTTCCTTTTTCATCGCCTTGCTCCCTCTCCCGCTTGCGGGAGAAGGCTGGGGAGAGGGTCGGCTGGGATGAAGCGCAGAGCCGTAGGCTGGGATGAAGCGCAGCGCAATCCCAGCATTCTTATTCTCCGAGACGCTTGTCGCTGGGATTCCACTTCGTTCCGTCCCAGAGCCGTAGGCTGGGATGAAGCACAGCGCAATCCCAGCATTCTTATTCTCCGAGACGCTTGTCGCTGGGATTCCACTTCGTTCCATCCCAGCCTGAAAATCATTCTTCCAACAAACTGCGCAACATCCAGGCCGTCTTTTCATGCACCTGCAAACGCTGCGTCAGCAGATCGGCCGTGGCCTCGTCGCCGGCCTCATCCGCCGCCGGAAAACACTGACGCGCCGTGCGCGCCGCCGCTTCGTTGCCTTCGACCAGCAAGCGGATCATTTCCTCGGCTTTCGGCACACCGGCTGTTTCCTTGATCGACGAACGCTTTGCAAACGCCGAGAACGTGCCCGCCGCCGGATAGCCCAACGCACGAATGCGCTCGGCGATCAAATCCGTCGCGTTCCACAACTCCGTGTATTGTCCCTCGAACATCACATGCAGCGTGTTGAACATCGGGCCGGTCACGTTCCAGTGAAAACTATGCGTTTTCATGTACAACGCGAACGTGTCGGCGAGCAAATCGGTCAATCCGTCAGCGATCTTCTCGCGGTTCCTGGCGGTGATTCCGATATCCATTTTCAGTGCTTTCACTTTTTTCGACATGGGTGTTCCTTTCTAAAAGGTGCTTTACGAAACCAATCTTATTATAGCCCCCGCAAAACATTACAACTTTTTATTTTCGCCGCTTTGATTCTTCTCACCAAGCAGCGCATCCATCTCCGCCAAAATCCCGCGCAGAATGTTCACTTCTTCGCGTTCCAGCCCTGCCCGCGCAAAAAGACGCCGCAAGCGCGGCAACAAACGCTTAGGTCGTTCAGGATTCAGAAAGCCGCAGGCGATCAGCGTTTTTTCGGCATGCGCGTAGAGCCTTTCGATGTCCTCGTGCGTTGCGCCGACAAAACGCGGCGCTTGCCAGACCGTCCCCGCGCCCAGCGCCACCCGCAACTCGTAAGCGGCCACCTGCACCGCCGCCGCGAGGTTCAACGACGAATACCGAGGATTGGCCGGAATCGTCGCCGCCACCGTGCATTGCGCCAGTTCCTCATTGGACAACCCCGACATCTCCGTTCCGAACACCAGCGCGATCTCTTGCGATGGCGCGTTCTCTGCCGCCAACAACCGCGCCGCTTCTTCGGACGCCTGCCGTACAGCCAGCACCCGTCCAGCAAATTCCCGCGACCGCGCCGAAAAGCCCGCCGCCCAGACGCATCCGGTCAACGCTTCGGACAAGGTTCCCACCACCCGCGCACGCTCCAGCACCTCGTCAGCACCGGAAGCCATCGCCTCGGCCTCGGGCGCCGGAAAACGCGATGGCGACACGAGCACCAATTGCGACAAACCCATCGTCCACATCGCCCGCGCCGCCGCCCCGATATTACCGGGGTGCGTGGTGTGCACCAACACGACCCTCACGCGCGATAATGCACCCAACGTGACCGCGTTATCCGAATTTTCCACCGACGTCATCATCGCAAAGTCCGCTCATACCACGATCAATAAAAACTCATCCGAAACACAACAGCCCCTTGCGGGGCTGCTGTGAAATGATGCCTCTACGCCATCAATCCTCTTCGTGCTTGCGATGCTTCTGATACTCTTCCGACAGTTTTTGTTGCAGTTGGAACGGCGCCGGTTCGTAGTGCGAAAGCGTCATCGTCCAGCCGCCGTGCCCTGAAGTCATCGCCTTGATTCTGGCCGCGTAGCCTTCCAGTTCGGACAGCGGCGCGATGCCTTCGATCAGCAGCATGCCGGCACGCAGCGGTTGCGTGCCGGTCACTTGTCCGCGTCGTCCTGATAAATCGCCGGTGATGTCGCCCATGTTGTCGGCCGGACAACTGATTTCCAGTCGCACCATCGGTTCCAGCACGGTCGGCTGCGCTTTCATGATCGCGTCGAGGAACGCTTTGCGTCCTGCGGTCACGAAGGCAATTTCTTTGGAGTCCACCGCGTGATGCTTGCCGTCGTACACGATCACACGCACGTCCTGCATCGGGAAACCGGCCACCGGTCCGGCGGTCAGCACTTGTTCGACGCCTTTTTGCACGGCCGGAATGAATTGGGTCGGGATCGTTCCGCCTTTTACTTCATCAACAAACTCGAACCCGGCGCCGCGCGGCAACGCTTCGATACGCAGCATCACTTCGCCGAATTGACCGGCGCCGCCGCTTTGTTTCTTGTGCCGATGATGCCCTTCGGCTTTGCCCGCCACGGTCTCACGGAACGGCACGCGCGGCGGTCGCGTTTGAACTTCCAGCTTGAACACAGTGCTCATCCGTTCCAACACCGAACGCAGATGCAAATCGCCCAGCCCCCACAAAACGGTTTCGTTGAGCGTCAGATCATGCTCGATCTTCAATGTCGGATCTTCGGCGATCATCTTGTGCACCACTTCCGACAAACGCTGCTCATCGCCGCGTTTGGCCGGCGAAATCGCAACGCCGTGCATCGGCGCCGGAAACTCCAGCGGTTTCATATGGATGTGATCTTCGTCGTGCGAATCGTGCAGCACAGAATCGAATTCGATTTCCTCGACCTTCGACACCGCCGCGATATCGCCCGCAACCACTTGATCGACTTCGACGAACTTGCTTCCCTGCATCAGATAGAGATGGCCGACTTTGAACGGTTTGCGACCATCGCCGACAAAAAGCTGCGTATCGCGCTTGATGGTTCCCTGATGCACGCGAAACACGCCGACTTTGCCGACGAACGGATCGATCTGAACTTTAAAAACGTGCGCCAACGCATGTTGCGTCGGGTCTTGCGTCGGTGTGAATTGTTCGGCGTCCTCGCCTTCACCGCGGTAAAACGGCGGCGGATTGCCTTCGGTCGGATTGGGCAACAGCTTGACCATGATGTCGAGCAATTCCTGAATACCGACACCGTTCTTCGCCGAAGTGAAACACACCGGAATCAAATGGCCTTCGCGCAACGCGCGTTCAAACGGCTCATGCAACTGCTCGGCGTCGATGTCCTCGCCCTGCTCCAGATATTTCGCCATCAGTTCTTCGTCAACCTCGATCACCTGATCGATCAACGCCTGATGCGCCTCCGCCACCGACGAAAAATCCGATTCGCCGGACGGATTGAAGAAGCAGTCCACCACCTTCGTCCCGTTCGCCGCAGGCAGATTGATCGGCAGACACTCGCTGCCGAACGCCTCGCGCACCGCCGCCAGCACTGCCGGTAAATCAACATTCTCGGCATCGATCTTGTTAATCACAATCAAGCGGCAGAGCTTGCGCTTGGCTGTCCAATCCATCATTCGTGAAGTGATCATCTCGATGCCGGCCTGAGCGCTAACCACCACTGCCGCAGTTTCGATCGCATCGAGCGCGCCAATCGCCTGGCCGATGAAGTCGGGATACCCGGGAGTGTCCACCAGATGTACACGCGTGTTGGCCGTTTCCAGATGCAACAGCGAAGTCCGCAGCGAGAATTGGAAATTCTTTTCCAGCGGATCGAAATCGGAAACCGTCGTCCCATTTTCAATGCTGCCCGCCGCCTGGATCACCCCCGCCTTGAGCAGCAGCGCCTCCGCCAGCGTCGTTTTTCCCGCATTGCCATGACCCACCAGGGCGACTGTACGGATGTTTTCAGTTGTGTATTGCGTCATGATGGCTCCCGGTTCAAAGAAGAATTAAGAATCGAAGTCGAAATAAAAGATGAGCAAAAAACCAAGTCCAACAAAAGTTAAGAATGTACCGTACCCGCGCCCTTCGCGCCAGCCCTGCTTTGCATTTTAATCCAATGGAACGCACCGGAATGTGCGATAACATGATGTTTTCACAAGAGGTTTTCAGATTATCCTTATCGCATTCGGAACCACTCGCACCACCTTTTTCTTTGCAGGGGTCGAAGCGTTCCCAAGCAGGCATTCGCGGCTTACGGTGTTCTCCCTTGTTGAAAAGTATTACCATATGGTAATATATTCTCTCTAGTGTAATACTTGGAGCGCCGCCGTGAGAACCAGCCAGATGACATCAAAAGGGCAAGTCACCATTCCAGTAGAAATTCGGTCTGCTTTGAGCTTGAAACAGGGGGATCGGGTGGGCTTTGTTGAGGTCGGAAAAGACACGTTCGCCATCGTTTCCGCCAACGTCCCGGTTCAACAACTGAAAGGGCTTGTCAGAAAACCCAGAAAACATGTAAGCATCGAAAGCATGAACGCCGCTATCGCTGCCAGAGGCGCCGGAAAATGATGATTGGCCTCGATACTAACGTTCTGGTTCGCTATATCGCACAGGACGACAAGAAACAATCGGCTCAGGCAACAAAGCTCATGGAGGCGTTTACTTCCGAGAAACCCGGTTTTGTCAGCTTGATCGCTATCATCGAACTCGTCTGGGTTCTGGAAAGCTGCTACGAATCCGATAAGAATGAAATTATCAACGTGATCGACACCTTGCTAAAAACGAAAGAACTCGTTGTAGAGAACGCTGCTGTTGTTCAGCAAGCGCTTAGAATCTTTTCTGCAACGAACGCCGATTTTTCCGATTGCCTGATTGAGCGCAGCGGACATCATGCTGGATGCCGCCACACGGCGACCTTCGATCGCAAGGCTTCAAAAATGGAAGGAATGATTTTCGTCAGTTGAAAAAAAGAAGCGCGTTTTGCGATTTCCTTCATCATCGCATAGCCGGATCAAACGGTCGGCGGCGTCATAATCATAGCACAGTTTTGACCCGTCGGGGTGGGTTGTTTTGATGAAACGGCCAGAGGGAAGTTCACTTCAACCACTGCTCTATGAGAGCGCACCACCACCCTCAAAGTTTTTCACCATATCTGTGAGCGAGATGTAGTCCTGCTCATGTCGGCTAGTGATACCGACTTCTGTGCCTTGCACAATGA
>WQTW01000044.1 GCA_009786085.1 Pseudomonadota bacterium
GCCGGTACAAATGATGCTCGTGCCGGTCGCCGGGTTCGGGGTACAGCTTGCTCCCGGGATGGTGTTGATGGTGCCAGCGTCCACGTCGCAGGTGATGATGACGTTGGCGCCCGCGTTCTGCGCGTTCACGACGCTCGGGGTCGCGGTACAGACCGGGGCGCTCGGCGCGACAGTCTTCACATTGAGCGGTACGGTGCCCTGGCTGGCATTTCCGGTGTCCGGATCGGTCACGATCAGCAACGGGTTGTTGCCCAGATCACTACCGATGCCGGTACAAACCAGCGTGCCGTCACTGAGAACCGGCTTGCCGTTGCAGTCCGAGCCGAGGATGATCAACTCGTTCCCCGGCGTGCCGCCACTACAGTTGATCGTAACGACAGTGTTGATTCCGGCCGGGTTAGGCGCGGCGGAACAGATCGGCAACGGCGGCGCGCTGGTGCTGCCGGCGATCTGGAACGGAACGACGCCACTGTTGTACAGACCCGTGTTCGGGTCGGTGACGGTGACCGGCGGGTTGTTGTTGATCTTGCCGACGCCGGTGCCCGCCATGCCGGTGCAGACGGTATCACCACTGGAATCCAGCGGGTTCGTGCAGAAGGCGTTCAGGATCGCAATTTCGTCTCCCGGCGTCCCCCCCACGCAAATAATGATAACCAATGTGCCGCTGGCCGCCGGATTGGGGCTGGCGATACACGTCGGCACCATCGGCGGAAGCGGTATGCCGACACTTTGCTCGATTTGCAGCGGCACGATGCTGGTGCTGTTGTTGCCTGCCACATCGGTGGCCGTCGCCGACGGGTTGTTGCCGAGCGTTGCGCCAGTGCCGCCGCAAGCCACGGTCGTGGCCGACGTCGGGGTGCAATCCGCGCCCGGGATGGTGGTGATGGTGTTTGGTTCGACGGTGCAAGCAATGAGGACAGCCTCGTCGAGCGCCGCCGGGTTGGGCGTCGCCACACATTGCGGCGCGCCAGGCGGCATGATGATCACCGTCAACGGCACATTGCCGATGCTGGCGCCGCCGGTGACCGGGTTGCTCACGGTCAGCAACGGATCGTTGCCCAGAGAAGCGCCGGCACCGGTGCAAATCAGCGTGCCGTCGCTCTCGATGGCAGCGTTGGCGCAATCCGATCCCGGGATGGTCACCAGATCATTCGGCGTGCCGCCGGTGCAGGTGATGGTGACGCTCGTGCCCGCGCCTGCCGGATTGGGGCTGGCGATACAAGTGGGCAGATGGGGAGCGCCTGGCTGGATCGTATGGGTCACCAGCGCATCGATATCGTCTGCCACGGTGAACGGACTTGTCGGTGTGCTGTCGTGGCTGAACCAGATATAGCCACTGTTCAGCATCGGCAACGTGCTCTCTTCGGTGACGAGTCGACAGCTCGCGCTGTTCGCCACGCTGAAGCTCGACGTATCGCCTTCGACCATCGTCGTGGTCCAGACATAGGGAGCGCCGCAGTCCAGCGTAACAGTGAAGGTTTTGTTGCTGCCGGCATCGTAGCCGGACGAGGCTCTCTCGCCGTCCACCGTATGGGTAACGGTGACGATGCGCGTGGTGATGTTGTCGGCAACGGTCGCGTTCTCGACCTTGATCGCGGTCGCGCCCGACACGACAACGGTGCTCGGCGCAATACTCGGCGCGTACCAGTAGCCCGTCAACGCTGTCTGTACCGTCTCGTCGATCGTACAGGTCGCGCCGCTCTCGGCTTCGACCGTGCCGCTTTGTCCGCCCTTGAGGTTGAGCATCGATGTCACGCCGTTGCAGTCAACACCGATTTCAAACACAGCCTCCGGATTGTGCCCGGCAGCGCTGCTGATGGTCTTGGTCACCGTCAGGCGTTCTTTGTGGACGGTTCCGGCGACGATCCGGTTGGTCACCGCGACGCTCATGTGATCGTCGATGAAAAAGCGCGACGGGCTGATGGTGGCGGTGTTGGTATGGCCGTTGTTGACCGTCCCGACAGGCACGGTTTCTTCCACGGTGCATTCCTGACCGACTTGTGCCAACACAGTGATCGATTCGCCGTGCGCCAGTTGCAGCACGGTCGGCGTGTTGTCACAGGTGACCGTAATGTCGAATTTGCTGCCCGCGTAACCGCCTGCGACGCTATCAACCATCTTGCTGACGGTGAGGTTTCTGGTCGTGCTGCTCTGAATGTTGTGATTGACCAAAGCGTCGATGTTGCTGATGACGGCAAAGCTCTGCGCAGGGCTGTAGGTCTGGTCAAACCAGACGTAACCGCTGTTCAGCATCGGCAGTGCGTTGGTGTGGGTTGACAGCGAACACAGTGCGTTTTCCGGAACGCTGTACGTCGAAACATCGCCTTCAGCCATCACCGATGTCCACAGGTATCCCAAACCGCAATTCAGCGTGACGGTAAAGGTTGCATTGTCGGCGTTGTAGCCGGAAGCCGCCTTGCTGCCGGTCACCTCGTTGGTGAGGGTGACGATGCGCATCGTTGTAACGCTGCTCACAACATCGTTCTCGACTTCAATCGCGGTCGCACCGTTGATGGTGACTGTGCTTGGCGCAATATTCGCCGCGTACTTGTAGCCGGACAGCGCGTTCGGCACATCCTCGCGGATCGCGCAGGTCGCGCCGATCTCGGCTTCGACGGTGCCGCTTTGTCCATCTTTGAGTTTGAGCGTCGCCGACGGCATGCCCGCGCAGTCGATGGTGATCGCAAACTCCGCCGACGCATCATGGCCGTTGGTGTCGCCGATGACGGTCTTGGTCAAGGTCAACGTTTCTTTGCTGATCGTTCCGGCAATGATCCGGTTATTCACCGCAACCGTCTCGTTGTCCGCGACGATAAAGCGCGACGGACTGATGACCGCGGTGTTGCTGTAACCCGCATTGACGACATGGGCCGACACCGCTTCTTCCACGGTACACGTTTCGCCGACATGCGTTAACACGGTGGCCGATTCGCCATGAGCAAGTTGCAACACGGTCGGTGTGTTGTCACAGGTCACCGTAATGTCGAACTTGCCGCCATCGATGTATCCACCCGCCAGGCTGTCCACCGTCTTGGTAACGGTGAGGGTTCTGGTGGTAGCGCTCTGGATGTCGTGGGTCAGCACAGCGTCGGTGTTGTCCGTCACGATGAACGGACTCGTCGGCGCACTGACATGGCTAAAGAAAATGTAGCCGCTGTTCAAGATCGGTGGCGTTGACGTTGCGCTCGGCGCCAGCGAACAGCTTGCCCCGTTCGGTACGCTGTAAGTCGCCGTGTCGCCTTCGAGCAGGGTTGCGCTCCAGGTGTAACCAAAACCGCAGTTCAGCGTTACGCCGAACGTTTTATCGTTGCCGGCTTCGTAACCGGACAGGATTCTTTCGCCGACCACCTTGTTGCTGATGGTGACGGCGCGCATCATCGTCGAGTCGAGAACAACTTGGTTCTCGACGTCGATGGCGGTCGCACCCAGCACGGTGACGCTGTTCGGCGCGATGCTCGCCGCGTACCGATAGCCTGTCAAAGCCGACGGCAACGTCGGTTCGGTGATGGTGCAGGTCGCACCGATTTCCGCTTCGACGGTACCGCTCTGACCCGCCCGCAGATTCAGCGTCGAATGTCTTGGGCTGCCGACGCCGACGCATTCAACGTCGATCGCAAACACGGCCAACGGATCGTGACCGCCTATCGGAGCATTCACCGTTTTGGTGACCGTAAGCACGCCCAGCGGCTTCGTCCCGGAAACGATCCGGTTGGTGACCGCCACGGTTGCGTCAGCATTGACGCGGAAATTCGACGGACTGATCGTGGCTTCGTTGCGATAGCCGTTGGCGATGACGCCGTTCGGCACGGATTCGGTGATCGTACAAGCGTCGCCGTCGTGCGCGATCACCGTCTGACTTTCGCCATCGGCCAGTTGCAACACATCAACCTCCGTGCCGCAAGCGACAGTGATGTTGAATTTTCCGCCATTGACGTAGCCAGCCTTGTCACCGGTCACTGACTTGGTAATGGTGATGGTCTCGGCATCCGAGGTTTGGATGTTGTGCGTCATCACAGCAGCCGTGTTTCCGGCAGCGATGAACGGACTGGTCGGCGCGCTGGTGTGTGCGTACCATTTGTAGCTGAGGTTCAGTGCAGGAAAGCTCGACGGCGCAGGGTCCTGCAGCAACGAACAACTCGCGTTTACCGGTACGCTGAAACTCGCTATGTCGCCCTCCCGCATCGCCACCGTCCAGGTGTAATGATAGGGGTGATGCGCTGTCTCTTCTTCTATTCCACAGTTCAACGTCACCGTGAAGGTTTTGTTCGTCGCTTCGTAGCCGGACAGATTTTTTTCTCCGGTGACGACGTTCGTGACGGTCACCGTCGTGATGCTCGGGGACACCGTTTCGCAAACGACGACGTTCTCAACCGTGATCGTGGTCGCGCCTGTGACGGTAACGATACTCGGCACGATGTTCGGCGCGTAATAGTGGTTCGCAGAAGCTGACGGCAGCGTCGGCTCGGAAATGGTGCAGGTCGCGCCGATAGCTGTTTCAACGGTGCCTTCCTGGCCGTCCATCAAATTCAACGTCGTCAACGGCGCGCCTGCGCAAGCAACATTCACCGCAAACACTGTCGCCGGAGGGTGAGCATCGGTGTGGCCGGTCACGCGCTTGGCAACAGTGAGAAGTCCCTTGTTGATCGTTCCGGAAGTGATCCGATTGCTTACCGCCACCGCCGTATCCGCGGTCACGAGGAAGCGCGACGGCTGAATCACTGCCATATTGCTGTTCCCTGCGCCGATCACGTCCGCCTTCGGATCGTCTTCGCTCACGCGGCAAACCTCATTCAGATTGGCCGCCGCATAGCCGACCTCGCCATCAGCAAGATTCAGAACCGTGGTTTTGTTTCCGCATTGCACGCGAATCGTGAACTTCTCGCCGGACACATAGCCTGCGCCGTCCACGCTCTTGCTCACCGTGATGACGCGCGATGATCCTGCCGTCAAAATAATGTCGGCGGTTCTGATCCCGGGCGTTCCCGGCACATTGGCGACAATGGTGGCCTTTCCTGCCGCAGGTACGGCGTACGGGCTGGTGTAAGTGACCGAGCATGCGCCTGTGACCGCATTCGTTTCACAAGTGGCCGCCGAGAGACTGCCGTCGCCGAACGCGCCCGACAGCGGCGAAAAATTCACGGTCGTCGGCGTGGTCACCGTGTTGCCGTAAGCGTCTTTCAATGTCACGGTGACTGTCGAGGTGCTTGCGCCATCTGCCAGCAGCGTTGACGGGTTCACGACCATCGACGAGTTATCTCTGTCCGGCGCGCCGGCAGTGAAGGTCCGACTCGTCGGGCTTCCGCCGATATCCGTCCCTGCCAGTTTGGCGCTGAGATCGAAGGCGCCGACAGTCATGCTTGTCCAGGTGACCACGCACGTGCCTGCCGCACCGGTCGTGCAAACGCCCGTACCCGGCACAAAGGTTCCGGTCGTCGTTCCCGCCAGTGAGCCGCCCGTCGCGGACAGCGTGATCGGCGTGTTCGGCTTGATTTCGCCGTTCAGATTTTTCGCCGTCACCGTCGCCGTATAGGTATTTCCGATAGCGATCGGCCCAGCCAGATCCACCTGCAACGTGGAGCTCTCCGCTACGGGAGCCGTGTAGGAAGCGCCGAACAGACAAATGTTGGCCGCGCCTTTCGCATTCACCGTAGCCGGAACGGTGACGACGCCCGTGGAGGCATTTATGGTGATGCCCGATGTCGGGGCGCCGGTAAAGGTGTCCGTACACGAGATTGTCCAGACCCAATTCGCCTTATCCGTACCCGCCGGCGGCGTCGGCGTGATGATGATCTGCGTACCCCAGACCGAGTGAACGTCGTAAGCGGTTTCGTCCACCCGAACGCCCGGCGTGGTCACGGTCAACGTGGTCTTGTCAGAGGAGGGCGCCACGGGGAGGGCGTTTTTCAGCTCGAAGGTGAAGGTGCCCGGCGTGTTCGACACCACGGCGATATTGAGCATCGCCGACGACTGAATCGTTTGGTAGTCTTCCACTTCGCCATCCACCACCCAGGGCTTGTCGCTGGTGTCGCCTACGTTCAATTGGCCTGCGCCCGTCGTGTTGGCGGCGCCCTGCGCCTTCAAGCCGGGCGTTGTGCTGAAACGGAAGCGCGTGATGATGGGGGCGGCCGATCCGGTGGTGTCGCGCGTTTTGAAATCAAAAAGAATTTCGCCGGTTCCAGCGGTATCCTGCTTGTCGGCGTTGGCGATTTGATCCACCACCACAAAGCCGGTGCCGGTGTTGTCGGAAATGTTCAGGTAGCCTTGCTTGGCAAGCAGCCCGCTCACGACGGCTTTCGCTTGATAGGTTCTGGAGTTCACCAACGCGAGACCTGTAAGCGGCACCCACTCATTGCGTATTTTGAGAAAGATGCCGTCGTCCGACGGTTGGCCGTCGCTTTTCGGGTCCGCGACGCCGTCATTTTGGGAAGCTACGGTGGCGCCAAGCCACAAATGCTTGTTCGCGGTCACATGAAACGGGCCGCCTTGCGCGCGCAGCACCCGGTAGCCGGTACTCGCGGGGGGGGTGCCGATGCCGACCGTGCTTGCCGCATCGCCGTAATTGGCTTCCACGCTGAGACCGAAATCGGCAACGGTAATCTGTTCGGTGGTGACCACCGCCTTGGTGACGATCTGCGCCCTGGAAAGATCGTGGGTCGCCGGATCACTGCCGGCAAAACGCACACCGCGGCAAACGCCCGATGTGTTCATTTCCTGAGTAACGCCCGCGTTGTCCACGCAGAGCGCCGACGTGATGTTTTGCGCGCCGCCCGCGCTCGCCCAGGTTTGCGCCGCGTTGATCCCGTTGATGCGCGGCTGCTTGACGCGGATGTAGTAGGTCGCGTTGCTCGAATCGCCCGCGAGGCTGTAGCCGCCGGAAGCGTCGGTCGTCGTCGTTTTTTGAAAAACAGCCGTCCCACCCAGGTCTTTGTAGAGTTCGACCGTGACGCCGGAAACGCCGACACCCGCGCCCGATCCGCTTGGATCGTTGAGCACGCGCCCCTCAAACAACGCCGTGCCGGGCGGCGCGATCAGGGTCAGCGATACGGTGCTCTGGCTGAAGCCGCCCACCGTGGCGGACGTGATGGTCGGGTTGTTGCCCATGGCGCCGATGGTGCCGGTGCAGTTCGCGGCAGTGCCTGAGGTGAAGCAGGTTGCGCCAGGAATGGTGTTGAGGGTGCCCTCACTGACCGCACAGGTAATGGTGACCGATGTGGCCGCGTCACCCACGCTGGGCGTTGCATAACAGACCGGCTCGCTGGGCGGATTGAGCTTCACACCGTCAAACGCCAAAGCGGACTGAGCGTTGATGTCCCTGAAGTTCGCGATCCCCATTTCTATCTGGTAGCTGCCCGCTTCCGGAATCTGATAACTGACATGAACCCAATCGGTGTAACCGCAGGCTTTGGAGCCGAAACACTGCGTCGAACTAGAACCCAACTGCGTCCATTTCGCCGTGCCTGTTGCAACGGGTTTGATGGTCGCCGTTCCCGGCGACAGCATCGCCGAAGAAGACGGCATGTTAAAGCCGGGGATGGTGGCGCCGTTACTCGTGGTGCGCGCGGCAAACAACATGGCCACTTCGTTGCCCGAAGCGTCCAGCAGCCGTGCCCACGCAAAGTCGGGAGCGGCATTCCCATCGGACGTGACATAATTGTAATAAAAGGACAGCGTTTCCTGCGCCTGGGCAGAAAAGCGCTGGGAAACCATTTTCGAGCCGTTGGTGGGAAGGTCGGTTGTCTCCCCTGCCGCCACCAATGACGACACGATGCTGGCCGGAATGAGATTGGGGTCAGCATAAGCGCCGGCCCACCCATTCTTCGACAATGCGGGCGGATACGTCGGCTTGGCCTGGTTTGTGGTGACGTACCCGTAATTGGTTGATCCCTGCGCAGGCGAAAGCTTCACCACGCCGTCGGCGCCCATGCTTCCGCACACGCCCGTACATGTCCACAGGCTGGTGTCCACATTGGCGGCGGAGGGCGCCGCCCATCCCAGCGACAGCGCCCAGACAAGCGCCAGCGAAATTCTCCAGAAAGCCGCCGGCCTTAGCATTGCCGGAACGAAGGAAATCCCTCGTGTCAGCCCGCGAAATATGCCGCACGCATTTACGAAAAAAATAAAAGACCGAGCGAGTGAATACGCTTGCATTTTTGCCCCCTGCGAGAGATAACCCTCTGATTTTTTAATGTGGATACAGCAACATGCAAACACGCCCCGAGGACGATTTGCCGCCGCTACATCCTGGTTTTCTTCTGCTTTTTCCGCACAGCCTGTGCTGCCGACTCAAAACTGGGTCGGGGACAGTGACTTGAATTTCCGGGCACGAATGCGCGTCTTTCAATTACGCGCTTCTATTCACCCTTCTTAAAAGCACGTCCCCCTTGCCATCAGCAAGATCAACCCGAAGAGAACCGCTTTATAACCCCTTGTACTTCTCTATAATTAGACCCATTGCATGGGTTTTGTGATGCCATTATCCCCAACAGGGGTATTCCGCGTCAAGGCTTTATGCTTTTGGGTTCATGTTTGTCTGTAAAAAAAGACAACAAATTTAACAATTCGGAAACATTTGAGCGCATTTGACTAAAAATGCGGTGAAAAAGAGCCTTGTCGTTCACTTCGGCGGCGCAAAACCCACCTCGGCGAGCCTGAACCCCCTGCGCGAACAAAACAGGAAAGCACTGATCGCCGCTCATGCCAACAGGCGACGCGCGGCGTCTCTTAAAGACTCTTTTATTCAAACGGCAAGATTTTTTGTTCTTGTCAGGCAGCCGTCAAAAAGCGAATGGTGGCCAAGGGCGGAATTGAACCACCGACACAAGGATTTTCAGTCCTCTGCTCTACCAACTGAGCTACTTGGCCACGGGTTTCGGATTGTAGCACACCCTGCGTTTCCCTGAAAAGCCACTGCTGCTGCTGTCAGGAATCAGAGGCCAGGGATTAGGGATCAGAAAAACGTCGCCCCACGCGGAGACGCGGAGTGCGCGGAGAATTACAACTATTTTTTCGTGGCTTTCGTGCTTTTCGTGGTTAAAAAAGGTTTTTCTCCGCGTGAAATGATTATAAGCGCCTGAATTCCGCCACCTTGAAAATCCCGCCCATCGCTGCGGGGTCGATCAAGGTGCGCACCGCCTGCGCTGCCGACAAATACGCCGCTTCTTCGGGCGTGCCGATGCGCGTCAAGCCGTCGAGGATGCCGTGTTTCTGCAAAAATGCCTGCTGCGTTTGAAAAGACGTCAGCGCCAATCCGCCGCGTTGCGCCGCTTCGGCCATCGCCACGAAGTCAACGTGATACGTGATGTCGAGCAGCCCCGGCCAGAGCAGCGGATCGTCGAGAACGTGATGCCGGTAATACGCCCGCAACGTGCCCTGGGCGTACTGTGCGGGCAGCGTTCCGTGACGCTCGAATCCGTAATCGTTGACGAAAAGCGTGCTGCCCGCCGTCAAACACGTTCCCAATGTTTCGAGCAACGCTTCGCCCGCCACGTTGAGTTCGGCAACAACATCGCCCTGCGCCAGAAACCGCGACGACGCCAATGCCTGTAGCGCGGGATCGGTCAACGGTTGCGGCGAAGCGATGAAGCGATGGCCGTCAAACGTCACGCCGTGTTCGTACCAGGTTTCGCCGACGCGCGCCACCACACGCGGCGGTATCGCATCCAGCACTTCATTCATGAACACGACGCCTTGAAACCTATCCGGCAGGCGCTCCCACCATTCGACACGAGACAACAAATCGGGAACCGCATCGCGCAATGTTTGCCGTTGACGCTCGCGCAGCGACGGACTGAGTTCGAGAATCGCGTAACGATCCGGCAGGCAATCCATCGTCTGCAACTGCCGTAATAGTTGCGCCGCGAAAATACCGCTGCCGCCGCCCAGTTCGAGCAGCGAAGCCCCCCTCTCCCCTCGCGGGAGAGGGGCAGGGGGAGAGGGGGAGGGGGAGAGGGATGGAAGGGGAGGGCTTCCGCTTTTCTGCTCTCCCGCCTCGCCCCCTTTTGAAAGGGGGTGGCCGCCGAAGGCGGACGGGGGTTTGTCGGGGCGCCCTCCCCCGCAAGGGGAGAGGGGAGCTTGCGCTTGAACCAACGCCGCACGAATCGGCGTCGCCCAGGTCTGCGCGTACAACGGCGTCAGTTCGGAGGATGTGACGAAATCGCCGCCGTCGCCGAATTTCTGCGTCCCCGCCATGTAATAGCCCAAACCCGGCGCATACAGCACCGCCTGCATGTAATCATGCAGCGACAACCAACCGCCGTTGGCCTCCAGCAAGCCGCGCACATGCGCCGCGACTTTTTCCGAGTGCGCGCGCGCAACAGCATCGGGTTCGGGAAGTGTGGTGTTCATGCGAATCCTGTACGCGAGACGTTCATTGACCGACTTGGTTTGGGAACGGAGGGGCTCTTTCTATTTTTCCATCTTCCGAAGAACCTCCAGCGCTTCTTCATTTCCCTGCTCTGCTGCTAATTTGTACCATTTCACGGCCTCCGCATCATTCTGTGCAACGCCCCGGCCTTTTTCATACATCTCTCCAAGGTTAGCTTGTGCATTTGCGTCTCCTTGTTCTGCGGCTTTTCTGAACCACGCCACGGCTTCCTCATCGTTCTGTGCGACACCTTCACCGTCAGCATACGCCACGCCAAGACTGTTTTGTGCCTTTGCGTCCCCCTGTTCTGCCGCCAATCTATACCATTTCACGGCTTCCACATGATCCTGTACGACGCCGTGACCGTTGTCATACGCTACCCCAAGATTGTTTTGTGCCTCCGCGTCTCCTTGCTCTGCCGCCAATCGGTACCACTTTGCCGCTTCCACGTCGTCCTGCGTAACGCCTCGGCCAGTGCTATACACCCATCCAAGGTTGTATTGTGCGTTCACGTTTCCCTGTTCTGCCGCCTTTCTGAACCACGCCACGGCTTCCTCATAATCCTGCGTAACGCCTTCACCGTCGGCATACGCACACCCAAGGTTATGTTGCGCGTCTGCGTCTCCCTGTTTCGCCGCAAGTCTGTACCACCGCACTGCTTCCACATAATCCTGCGCAACACCTTCACCTTTGGCGTACGCCCACCCAAGACGACGTTGTGCGCTCGCATCTCCCTGCTCCGCTGCCAGCCGATACCACCTCACTGATTCCACAAAATCTTGCGCAACGCCCTCGCCTCTGTAATACATAAGGCCAAGGTTGGATTGCGACGTTGCGTCCCCCTGCTCCGCAGCCTTTCTACACCACCTTGCGGCTTCCACAAAATCTTGTGCGACGCCTTCGCCATCGGCATAGATACCCCCGAGGTTGTTTTGCGCCATTGCGTGTCCCTGCCCCGCCGCAAGCCTGTACCACCTCATGGCTTCGGAGTAGTTCTGCGTAACGCCTTCGCCTTTGGCATACGACACGCCAAGGTTGTATTGCGCGTCTGGGTCTCCCTGTTCCGCAGCCTTTCTCCACCACTTTATCGCTTCCACAAAATCTTGTTCGACACCTTCGCCCTCGAAATACGCACATCCAAGATTGTGTTGTGCCACTGCGTCTCCTTGTTCTGCCGCAAGCCTGTACCACTTCGCGGCTTCTACATAATCCTGCACAACGCCTTCTCCAAAGGCATACGCACACCCAACGTAGGCCTGCGCGTCCGCGTCTCCCTGCTCTGCCTTTTCTCTCAACTCAACAAGATCGGCTTGTGCGTCTGCGTTTTCCATTGCTTCTCTGTCCTTCTTTTCCATTTTCGTACGTCCCTTTCAAATGATTTTGCGGTCAAATCATCTTCGCGTTAAAACGTTAACCGTCACACTTCATATCACTCGCCTTCCGCCAAAAAACACTGCATCGCATCGTTCAAAAAACGCCAGCCCAGCGGCGTCGTACGGAACACCGCGTCGTCCGGTTCCAGCAACCCGCGCGTAATCGCATCTTGCACCATCGGCGCGATGTCGGCGAGCGGTACGCCGGTACGTTCGGGAAACAACGTGCGCGGCACGCCGTCTTTCAGGCGAAGCGCGTTCAACATGAATTCAAAAGCGAATTCATGCGGCGCAACCATGCGCGATTCTACCGTCAATGTTTTCGGCGCGGTGTCCAGCGCAGTTTCCATATAACGTCGCGGGTGCGCTTGCTTGATCGTTCGCTCGACACGAATGACTTTTCCATCGTCGTCAAAAAAAGAGACTTTGCCGTGAGCGCCGGCGCCGATGCCGAGATAATCGCCGAATTGCCAGTAATTCAGATTGTGTTCGCACTTCGCGCCGGGTTTCGCGTAAGCCGACACTTCGTAGCGCCCATAGCCCGCGTTCGCAAGAAGTTCCTCAACGTGTTCCTGCATCGCAGCCGCCGTATCAACGTCCGGCAAATGTTCCGGCGGCGCATGGTGAAAAGGCGTATGCGGCTCCAGCGTCAGTTGGTAAAACGACAGATGCGATGCACCAAAAGCGCAGACCTCACGTAGCACGCTGTCCAGCATGTCCATCGTCTGCCCGGGCAACGCAAACATGAAGTCGAGATTGACGCGCGGAAAAACGTTCAGCGCCGCGACTATCGCCTGCCGCGCTTCTTCGGCGGTATGAATGCGCCCCAGCGTTTTCAGCAAACCGTCGTCGAGGCTTTGCGCGCCGAGCGACAAGCGATTGATGCCGACGTTGCGATATTCGACAAAACGTTGCGCGATCTCATCACCCGCGCCCGGATTCGCTTCCATCGTGATTTCGATGTCGGAGGGCAAGGGGAAATGGCGGGCAACACCGTCGAGCAAACACCCGATGGCCGCAGCGGAAAACAGATTCGGCGTCCCGCCGCCGATGAAGATGGAACGCAACGGGCGCGTCGTCACGGTTGACGCCGACTGCGCCAGATCGTTCAACAGCGCGTCGATGTAGTCGCGCTCCGGCAGCGGCGCGTCATTCAGCGCGTGCGAATTGAAATCGCAATAAGGGCACTTGCGCACACACCAGGGCAAGTGAACGTAGAGCGAGAGCGGCAAGGTGGGCGTGGCCGGATAACTCCCCTCTCCCCTTGTGGGAGAGGGGTTGGGGGAGAGGGGTAACCCACTTATGAGGGAAGACATTGTGTAGATAAATGGTTGCTGAGCTATCGTTGTTTTGGATTAACAAACCCCCGTCCGTCTTTGACGGACACCCCCTTTGAAAAGGGGGCTAAGAACGGCGCGATGCGAACACGAGTGCATTTATCCGAAACCGCGCTAACCACATTCCCGAAACTGCTCCATCAATTCCCTCACCGCACGTCCGCGATGCGACACCGCGTTTTTTTCTTCCGGCGCCATTTCGGCAGCCGTGCGACCGTCGGGCAATAAAAAATAAGGATCGTAACCAAAACCGTTCGCACCGCGCGGCGTGTCGATGATCTCGCCGAACCATTTGCCGAAAGCGATCAGCGGCGCTGGATCGTCGGCGCTGCGGGTCAACACCAGCACGCACACATAGCAGGCGCGACGATTCGTCGTTCCCTGCAACTGTTCGATCAAATGCGCGTTGTTGCGCGCGTCCGATTTGGGTTCACCGGCATAACGCGCCGACAACACGCCGGGCGCGCCGTTCAACGCATCGGCACACAAGCCGGAATCATCGGCCAACGCAGGCAATCCCGTGCAGCGGCTGGCGTGCCGCGCTTTGGCAAGTGCGTTTTCAACGAAGGTCGCGTAAGGTTCGTCGGCCTCGCTCACGCCGAGCGATGCCTGACTGACGATGTTGATTTCCAGCGGCGCCAGCAGTTGCGCAAACTCGCGGCATTTGCCTTCGTTGTTCGACGCCAGAACCAGTTTTTGAAACGTTGTGTTCATGTTTTCAGTGCGGTATCCAACGCCGCTTTTTGCCCCGCGATCAGTTGGCCGATGCCGCGCCGCGCCAGCGCCAGCAGTTGTTGCATCTCCGCTTCGGAAAACGGCGTTCCCTCTGCCGTTCCCTGAATTTCGACGAAGTGCCCGCATCCGGTCATCACCACATTCATGTCGGTGTCGCAACCGCTGTCTTCGGCGTAATCGAGATCGAGGCGCGGCGCGCCATCGACGATGCCGACCGAAACCGCCGCGACATGGTCGCGCAACGGCGATTCGGTCAACACGCCTTCGCGCTGCAACTTTTGTATCGCCCGCGCCAGCGCCACCCAGGCGCCGGTGATCGACGCGCAACGGGTGCCGCCGTCGGCCTGCAACACATCGCAATCCATGCGCAACGTGCGTTCGCCGAGCTTGGTCAAGTCGGTGACCGCGCGCAAGCTGCGACCGATCAGGCGCTGAATTTCCTGCGTGCGACCGGACACTTTTCCGTCGGCGGCTTCGCGGCGCATCCGGCTGTGCGTCGAACGCGGCAACATGCCGTATTCCGCCGTCAGCCAACCTTGTCCCTTCCCTTTGAGAAACGACGGCACGCCGTCCTCAACACTGACGGCGCAGACAATGCGCGTGTCTCCCTGCGAGATCAGCACCGAGCCTTCGGCATGGCGCAACCAATCCAGTTCCAGCGTCAACGGTCGCAGCGCGCCGTCGGCGCGGTTATCGGGTCTTTTGTTCATGGCAACTCTTTAAGTGATTAAGATTCATACGAAACGATTACCTGTCTTCCCTGGTGTGCCACAACCGCAGCACGTAAATCGTATCATCCTGGATTTCGTAGCGAATCTCATACTGCGCCGCCAGAATTCGGCGCACTTCTCGCGGCTCAAACTGAAACAATTGCTCACCGATTCGCGGTTTGGTGAGCAAGATAGTCGGCGCTTTGGTCAGCGTCTGCACTGCCTGCGCCGCCGCCGCACTGTTCATCGGTGCGAGGAATTCATACAAGCGCGCCACATCGGAGAGCGCCTTGTTCGTCCATTTCAGTTTCACTGGCGAGGCGCCGGCAGCGGCTTTTTGCTGCCCAGACTGTTTGCCCAGGCCTGCACCGCCTGATGGTCAAAGACGTTACCCATATCCACATCCGCCAGCGCCTCTTGCGTCAGGCGATCACGCTCCTCCTCTTCCGCAATCCAGGCCGAAAGCGCCTGCTTCATGATCCAACCGCGCGAACGATCGAGGCGATCCGCGAGTTGGTCAATTTTTTCGGCGAGAGGAACCGGAACGTGCGCCGTCAATACGCGGGTTTCAGCTTTCTGCATGGTCTTCTCCGTCAAATGAATCAGGAAGATTTTAAGTGATTAAGTCTGATTAATTATACGATAGCGCGTTGTTTTTTTGGGGGATTTTCGCCCACGAAAATCAACGCGCTGTCATCCGCCACTCCGAAAACGGCGTGGATAAACCACTCACCTTTGGCTGGCGTTTGTCATTACTACAGCCCCAAGCCTCTAGTTTCCGCTATAATTCTCCCCTTCGCGGAGAGATGGCCGAGCGGTTGAAGGTACCTGACTCGAAATCAGGCGTAGGTGTAAGCCTACCGTGGGTTCGAATCCCACTCTCTCCGCCACTCGCCACCAAAGAATCATCCAAAGCCGTCCGATAACATCCATCGGGCGGCTTTTTTCATAGGGGAAATCGAAAAACATCGTCCAACAGCGTCCAAAGCA
>WQTW01000045.1 GCA_009786085.1 Pseudomonadota bacterium
CAGAGGTCAGAGGTCAGAGGTCAGAGGTCAGAGGTCAGAGGTCAGAGGTCAGAGGTCAGAGGTCAGAGGTCAGAGGTCAGAGGTCAGAGGTCAGAGGTCAAGAATCAGGCATCAGAAAAACATCATCTCACGCGAAGGCGCGAAGGAGCGAAGAAAAAGCCCCCTTTTCAAAGGGGGTGCCCGCCGAAGGCGGGCGGGGGTTTGTCTCCCCTCTCCCCTCGCGGGAGAGGGGTATGGGGAGAGGGGGCGATGGATTCTGCGTCCTGCGATTTCGCGCAGGATGGCGCGCTTCGCTCCGCGCAGAATGACGGCTTCTGATATCTGATCGCTGTCCTCTGATTCCTGCCAACCCCATCCCCACCCCAACCCTCCCCTTTGAAGGGGAGGGAGCTTCCTTTTCGCGGCTTCGCGCCTTCGCGTGAGGCGGTTTTGATGGATTCTGATACCTGACATCTGATATCTGACCGCTGTCTTCTGATTCCTGTTCCATGCATTCATCGGCTCAATAAGCGAAACGGGCGGCGGTTACGCCGGGCAGCGTGTGGAGGTGTTGAATCAGCGCTTCTTCCGGCGCGATGCGCCAGAGGTCGGGCAGCGCGACAACACCGCTCGCTTGTGTGTTGGCGTAGTCGATCATGACCGGCACGCCGCCGCCGTTTTTTCCTGCAAACGGGCGAAGAATTTCGAGGAGCGTTTTCGCGTTGGCCTCGGCGTTGCACGAGATTCGCAATGCTTTGACGCGGGTGCGGCGAAGGGTATCGAGATCGTAGAACGCGTCGGCGATGATGCGCAGGCTGCTCTGTGCGTCCTCGCCGTCACGCTCCTGGTGGCGGTGGGAGATGCGCACATCGGCGATGATGAGCCGATCCTCCTGCAACAGGGCGCGGGCCGCCTCGAAGGTTTCGCTATAGACGACGATTTCAACGCTGCCGGCGCTGTCGTCGAGCGTGACGAAAGCCATTTTGCCGCGTTTGCTCGATTGAGCGCGAATCGTGGTGATGATGCCGGCGATCAGGATGCGCTCCTGCTGCGGCTTGAGGCGATCCAGCGGCGCAGCCACCAGCGACGACAGTTCTTCCTTGTATTGGAGGAACGGATGCCCCGACAGATAAAAACCGAGCACGCTTTTTTCCTGCGCCAATCGCTCGGCTTCCGGCCAGGGCAACACATCGGCGAGTGCGTGGTGGTAAGGCAACACGTCGTCCGAGAACAGCGCGACTTGCGCGGCATGGGCGCAGGCTTGTTCGGCGGCGTCCATGATGGCCGGCACGGAAGCGAGCAGCGCGGCGCGGTTGTCGTTGAGCAAATCGAACGCGCCGCCGCGAACCAGCCCTTCGATGACGCGGCGGTTGACCTGGTGGCGGTCAACGCGCTTGCAGAAATCGAAGAGATCGGTGAAAGCGCCGCCGGCGTCGCGCTCGGCAACGACGTGATCAATCGCGTATTCGCCGGCGCCTTTGATCGCGCCCAGACCGAAGCGCAAGGTGTGTTTGTCAATCGGCTCGAAACGCCAGGTCGAAGCATTGATGTCGGGCGGCAGGATGGTCAACCCTTGCGCGAGCGCATCATCGTAAAAGATACGCACTTTGTCGGTGTCGTGCATCACGAGCGACAAGTTGGCGGCCATGAACGCGGCGACGTGGTGGGCTTTGAAGTACGCTGTTTGGTAAGCGACCAATGCGTAAGCGGCGGCGTGCGATTTGTTGAAACCGTAACCGGCGAATTTTTCCATCAAGTCGAACAATAAATGGGCATTTTTCAGCGGTGTTCCGTTGTTCTCGGCGCCGCTGACAAAGATGCTGCGCTGCTCGGCCATTTCTTCGACGTTTTTCTTGCCCATCGCGCGGCGCAACAAGTCAGCGCCACCCAGCGAGTAACCGCCGATCATCTGCGCGATCTGCATCACCTGTTCCTGATAAACCATGATGCCGTAGGTCGGGCCGAGAATGGTTTTCAGGCGATCATCGAGATAGTCGATGCGAGCGCCGTGCTTGCGCTCGATGTAATCGGGGATCAGGTCCATCGGGCCGGGACGGTACAACGCAACCAGCGCGATGAGATCCTCAAACTGATCGGGATGCGCGCGTACCAGCAACTCGCGCATTCCACGCGATTCAAACTGGAAAACCGCCGTGGTGTTGCCCTTGCGGAAAATATCGTACGTGGCCTTGTCGTCGAGCGGCAACTCTTTGAGTGTGACGCTGAAAGCCGGATCGCGTTTTCTGATGAATTTCAGTGTCCAGTCGAGCACGGTCAACGTCGCCAGTCCGAGGAAGTCGAACTTCACCAATCCTGCCGCTTCCACATCGTCTTTGTCGAATTGCGAAACGGCCGTGTCGGCGTCTGGCTGAATGAACAGTGGACAGAAGTCGGTGAGTTTTCCCGGCGCGATCAACACACCGCCGGCGTGCATGCCGACGTTACGCGTCAATCCTTCGAGCGGTTCGGCGAGCGCCAGCAATTCGCGCACTTCTTCTTCGTTCTTCTCGCGTTCGGCGAGCAGCGGTTCGGCTTCCCGCGCTTCGGCCAGCGTGATTTTGTTGCCGGGGTTGAACGGAATCAGTTTGGCGATACTGTCGCAAAACGAGTACGGCAGATCAAGAACACGACCAACGTCGCGCACGACGGCTTTGGCGGCCATCGTGCCGAAGGTGGCGATTTGCGAAACGCTGTCGCTGCCGTATTTGTGACGCACATATTCAATGACGCGCTCGCGCTTGTCTTGACAGAAGTCGATATCGAAGTCGGGCATCGACACGCGCTCAGGATTGAGGAAGCGCTCGAACAGCAAAGCGTAACGCAGCGGATCGAGGTCAGTGATGCCGAGGCTGTACGCGACCAGCGAACCGGCGCCCGAACCGCGACCGGGGCCGACCGGCACATCGTTGGCTTTGGCCCAGTTGATGAAATCGGCGACGATCAGAAAGTAACCGGGGAAGCCCATCTGTATGATGGTTTCGAGCTCAAAGTCGAGACGCGCCTGATACTCGGCGCGTTTTGCTTCGCGTTGCGTTTCGTTCGGGAACAGTTCGCGCAAACGACGCTCCAACCCTTCCGCTGCCTGCGCCTTCAGAAACACATCGACGCTCATGCCTTCCGGCGTCGGGAAAACCGGCAGATGCGGTTTGCCGAGCGGAATCGTCAGGTTGCAGCGTTGCGCAATTTCGACCGTGTTGGCAAGTGCCTCCGGCAGATCGGCGAATTTTTCCGCCATCTCGTCCTGCGTCGTGAAATACTGTTCCTGCGTAAAACGCTGCGGACGACGGGTGTCGGACAAGGTATAACCTTCGGAAATGCAGACGCGCGCATCGTGCGCCCGAAAATCGCTGCGGGTTTTGAATTGCACCGGATGGGTCGCGACGAGCGGCAAATCGAGACGGCGCGCCAGATCGGCGCAGGCGGCCACCAGCAGATCGTCGTCAGCGTGACCGGCGCGTTGCACTTCGAGGTAGAAACGGTCGGGGAAAGCCCGCGCCCAGGCGCGCGCTGAAATTTCGGCGGCTTCGACATCGCCCTGCAACAACGCTTCGCCGATCTCGCTGCCGCGAGCGCCGGTGATCAACAACAAACCTTCGTGGTGTTCGCGCAGCCATTCGGGAGCGACGCCGATTTTCCCCTGGTGCGCTTCCTGCGCCTGATAAGCGCGGGTCAACAGCGTACACAGATTCAGATAACCAGTGCGCGATTGCGCCAGCAACAACATCCGATGCGGCGCTGCGCGGGGTTTTTTCTGAACGAAACCGATGTCGGCGCCGACAATCGGCTTGATACCGGCTTTGCGCGCGACTTTGTAGAACTTGATCAACCCGAAAAGATTGTTCAGATCGGTCAGCGCCAGCGCCGGCATGGCGTCGGCCTCGGCGGCGGCAACGGCTTCGTCGATGCGCAAAATACCGTCAACGATGGAAAATTCGCTGTGGCAACGCAAATGGACGAAACGGGGAATTGCAGCAGTCACGACAGATTCTTTCGGCGGCGAGTGTTAAAATCCGATCTTTGACGCTAACGCTTCGTCAGCATCGCAGCCGGGGTGTCAGCAAAATGATGTCGCAAAACAACGAAATGAGCAACGAAACAACAAATCGATGATGAAACGACTTTTCTTCAGTTTCGCTATTTTAACAGCGGTTGCGGGGTGCGCGACGGTCGATCCCGTGAAAACACCGTCGGGCGACAACGGGTTTATCGGTGCGCCGGTGCAAACGCCGTCCACTGTCGAACCGCCGCGTCCGAAGCACAACCTTTCCGGCTTTCCGCTGCCGTATCGGCAGGGCTATGACGACGGTTGTAACAGCGTCCAGGGGAAAGAGCGCAAAGACGCGCAACGGTTTGCGCGCGACATGGATTACCGGATAGGCTGGCAGGACGGTTATGCGCTGTGCGCCCCGAAAAAGAAATAACCGGATCACAACATTGTTTTCCCTGTTACGACGGTAAGCGCGAGACGCCGACATGAGTTCGCTGACGCTTTTCGTCGTGACGGCCATCATCTGGGGCGCAACCTGGCTGGCGATCACAGGGCAGTTGGGCGTCGTTTCGCCGGCGGTGTCGGTGACCTACCGCTTCGTGATCGCGGCGGCGATACTGATGCTGTGGTGCTGGCAACGCGGCGTGCCGCTGCGCTTTCCCTGGCGGACGCATCTCGGCATGGCGGGGCAGGGTGCTTGTCTGTTCAGTCTCAACTATTTGTGCATTTATGTCGCGGAACAATACATCTCGTCGGGGCTTGTGGCGATTCTTTTTTCACTGTTGGCGGTCTTGAATGTTCTTGCCGCTCGTCTGTTGTTCAGCGCGCCGTTGACCGTGCGCACCGTGCTGGCCGCCGTGCTGGGCATCGGCGGCGTGACACTGATGTTTTTCCCGGAATTCGGAATGATGAATAACCATCCGGAAGTGCTCAGGGGCATCGCGTTCGGCGTGCTTGGCGCCCTGTTTGCGTGCGCCGGCAACATGATGGCGATTCACAACCAGCGAACGGACGTTCCGGTATGGTCGGGAGCGGCCTGGGGAATGGTCTATGGCGCGGCGATTTCGGCGCTTGTCGGGTTGTCGATAGGCGTCGAATGGACATTTGATGCGCGTCCGATGTACATTATTTCATTGCTGTACCTCTCGGTGCTTGGAACCGTCGTGGCGTTCCTGTGCTACCTGACACTGCTCAAACGCGAAGGCGCCGGTTTTGCTTCGTACATCAATGTGGTCGTTCCCGTCGTGGCACTGCTGCTTTCGACCTTGTTTGAAGGTTACCAGTGGACAGCCATTGCCGCCGTCGGCGCTACGCTGGCGCTGGTGGGGAATTTTTTGACGATGCGGCGGGGTCAGAGGTAAGAGCGTAGGCTGGCGATGAGCGGCCTTTAGCCGCGAGCGAAGCGTGGCGGGAATCCCAGCTACAACCGCAAAGAACGCAAAAAAACCTTTTAACCACGAAAAACACGAAGGCCACGAAAAAAGCGGGAAAAACAATTTAACCGCAAAGAGCGCATAGAGCGCAAAGAAAAAACGCACGCGGAGGCGCGAAGAAGAAAAGCCCCCTTTTCAAAGGGGGTGCCCGCCGAAGGCGGGCGGGGGTTTGTTGAAAAAGCCCGCGTAGGTTGGGGTGAGCGTAAGCGAACCCCAACACCATCACCGTTCTCCAACAAGAAAATCATCGTTTGCTTCTGCCGCCCAATCCGGCGTCAACCAACCTTGACGGATGTAGCGATGTATCGAACCTCTTGCCATGCACGCCTGTATCTCATAAACCTTCTTCTCAAATGTTGGGGTTCGCAAGCTCACCCCAACCTACGCGAGCCAAGCGAAAAAACAAAAGATAACAGTAAAAACAAAAAATAAGAATATGCCGTAGATGTGTACACTGTTCAACTTCTTACTTATTTCTTTGTTTCGAAATTTAGAGAGCGTTTGCCTAACGAGATAATAAATTTCTGCAGAAGAAATGACAGCTACTAAAATCAAGAATAGCCATACAAAAACGTGAAGCCAATCCACAATTCGTATCCTTCTTTTCAGGCAAGTTTGATTTGCTAGCTCGCGTAGGTTGGGGTGAGCGTGAGCGAACCCCAACACCATCACCGTTCTCCAACAAGAAAATCATCGTTTGCTTCTGCCGCCCAATCCGGCGTCAACCGGCCTTGACGGATGTAGCGATGTATCGAACCGCCTTCTTGCCATGCACGCCTGTATCTCATAAACCTTCTTCTCAAATGTTGGGGTTCGCAAGCTCACCCCAACCTACGCGAGCTCAATCCTTCTTCTTGTTCTTTTTCTTCTTGTCTTTTTTCTTTGACTTTTTGTCGTCTTTTTTATCTTTCTTCTTGTCCTTCTTTTTCTTTTTGAGCTTGATCAGATGGCCTCGGCATTTTTCGCTGCCGCAATGGCAAATATAATCTTTCAACTCTTTTTTCTTGAGCTTGCCGTCAACCGAAAGTTTGTAGTCGTAGGAAAGTTCTTCGCCTTTTGAAATGTCGCGCATCGCCTGAACCCAGACGCGGTCGTTTTCATCTTCAAACGATTCGCAGTTGGGGTCGCAGGAATGGTTGATCCAGCGCGCCGCGTTTTTCCCGCTGCCGCCGTCGATGACGTTACCGTCGGAAAGCTCGAAGAAAAAGGTATGGGTCGGATTGTCGGGATCGCTGGGCGGCAATTCAAGCGCCTCGTCCCAGGTGATCCGGTCACCTTTGTACTCGATGATCGAGGTTCCTTTTTTGATGTCGCAGGCGGCGAATACGCCGCGCCCATGAATGCGGGAATTCCTGACGCGGTAAAGGGGGGCGGCGGTTTTTTTGGCGCTGGTTTTTTTGGCGCGCTTCGTGGCTTCTGCGGTTTTCACGGCCTTCGTGGTTTTGCGCTTGGCCGTCGTTCGTTGTGTTGTTGTGGGCATGTTCGGTTAAAAAAGGTAAGGATGAAGGTCAGGCGGTGGTGGGCACAGCCTCGCAAGGATGAGACAATACCACGTTGGAGCGATTTCTGTTTAAGTGGATGCGTTTCTGTGAGTGTGTGCGCGCTTTTCTCCCCTCTCCCCTTGTGGGAGAGGGGCAGGGGGAGAGGGGGGGGAACCCATCCCCACCCTAACCCTCCCCTTGAAGGGGAGGGCGGTTCGCGCCGGCGTGCCGTTCGAAGTGCGCACAACCACCCTAACCCTCCCCTTGAAGGGGAGGGCGGTTCCCCCTCTCCCGCCCCTTCGGGGCACCCTCTCCCACGAGGGGAGAGGGTTTGTTCTCTGCGCCTCCGCGTGAAATAAAACAGGGCGCGATAAATCGCGCCCCTACGCTCGCAATGACGCCTTTCTGATACCTGACATCTGACATCTGACTTCTGACTTCTGACTTCTGACACCTGACTTCTGACACCTGACGATGATTTCTCGTTTTTCCAACGCGCTGAGGCAGGCGCTGGCGGCAGACCGCTTGCTGGTGACGCCGAACAACCGGATGGCGCGAACGCTGGTGCGGGCGCACGACGCGGCGCAACGGGCCGCCGGTGTGCCGGTCTGGCCGACGGCGCAGGCGTTGCCGTATGCGGCGTTTGTCGAGCGGTTGTGGCGGCAGTTGTCAACGGTGATGCCGTTGCCGCGATGCCTGAATGCGCGGGCTTGCCGGATGCTGTGGTCGGAAATCGTCGAGCAGGACGCGGAGGCGTCGTTGTATGCGACGGGCGGCGCGACGGCGTTGGCGCAGGAAACCTGGCGCTTGTTGCATCTCTGGCGTGCGCCAGACGATGAAACGCCCTGGCGACACTGGCGGCGCGAGGGCGGTGGGATCACGCACGACACGGCGCGTTTTGCGCGTTGGGCGGCGCGTTATCACGAGAAGCTCAGTGATGGCGGTTTTATCGACGAGGCGTTGATGCCCGACTTCATCGCGCGTCATGCTTCTCGGTTGCAGGGGGTGGCGCGGGGCTGGACAATGGCGGGATTTGACGATCACACACCGCAGGCATGGCGGTTGATCGAGGCGTTGCGCGCGGCGGGATTCGAGATTGATGAAGCGTCATCGCTCGATGACACGACAGGGAAAACCTTTCAATACCGCGCTCGTCATGTGAGCGCAGAACTGAGCGATGCCTTGAGTTGGGCCTGGCAGCAGGTGCATTGTTTAGACAGTAATGAGACAAACGACCGGCAGGTGGCGATTGTGATTCCGTCGCTGGCCGCGCAGGAACGCGCGGTGCGCTGGCAGGTGGAAGATGTGCTGCCTGATTCGGCGCTGTGCAATGTGTCGCTGGGCGAACCGCTGGCGCAAAAGGCGCTGGTGGCGACGGCGCTGGATCTGTTGACGTTGTTCGATCAACCGTTGCCGGCAGAGCGGGTGGCGGCGTTGTTGCAATCCCCGTATTTGCCCGGCGATGTGCGGAGCCGCGTGAAGCGTGCGGCGCTGGCGCGCCAATGGATTGAGCGCGGCCAGCGCGACGTGTCCTGGCGCGAAATGTTGAAGGCGTTGGTGTCGGTCGATCCGATGTTGTCTGCCCGTTGGCGCGAAGTGGACATGTTGCCGACGCAGGCCGCGACCGGTAGCTGGCCGCGCCATCTGCTGTCTTGGTGGCAGGCGTTGGGTTGGCCGGGTTCGCAGACGCTTGACAGTGTTGATTATCAGGTGCGCGAAGCCTGGCGGCGTTGCCTCGAAGCGTTGCCGACGCTGGAAGCGGTTGCGCCGAAGATGACGCGCCGAACGCTGGCGCAAACCTTGCGGCAGTGGGCAGCGGAAACCTTGTTTCAACCGGAAAGCGGTCGCACTGAAAGCAACGATACGCCGATTCAAATTTTGGGTGCGTTGGAGGCGGCGGGTTTGCCGTTCGACGCGCTGTGGGTGACGGGACTCGACAGCGATTCCTGGCCGCCGTCCGTTGTGCCGCAACCGTTGTTGCCGTTGGCTTGGCAACGGGCACAGCGAATGCCGCACACCTCGGTCGAGCAGACGCTGGCTTACGCCGACCGGATGCAGGCGCACTGGCAGCGCATGGGACGGGAAGTCGTGCTGAGTTATCCGGCGGAACGCGACGGGCAACCGACAACGGCGTCGCCTTTGTTGACAGCGTTGCCGTTGTACCCGATGCCGATTGAAACGCTGAAAAACCGGATGATGCGAATGCCGGAAGTGACATTGGAAACACTCGACGACAGCGAGGCGCCGCCGGTTGCGCGCGATCAGGAAGGCCGCATCGTTGAGGCGATTCGTCACGGCAGCAGTGTATTGGAGCAGCAAAGCGATTGTCCGTTCAAGGCGTTTGTCAGTGCGCGTCTGCGGGTATCGGTCTGGCCGGACATCGGCGAGGGATTGTCGCCGATAGAGCGCGGCCATCTGGTGCATGCGGTGTTGCAAAAACTGTGGCAACGTCTTGAGACGCAGATGGCGTTGTTGGCGCTTGATGCAACGACGCTCGATCAGCAGATCGACACGGCGTATCAGGATGTCGTTGCCGAAGGAAAAGCGGTTGCGCCGGAGCGTTGGCGGAATCTGCCGTCGGCGATGGCGACGATGGAGAGAGAACATATCGCGGCTTTGCTGCGGGGATGGTGCGACATCGAGCGGACGAGAGCGCCGTTTCAGGTGGCGCATACGGAAAAAGCGTTGACGCTCGAACTGGCGGGAATGACTTATACGCTGCGGGCGGATCGTATCGACGCGCTTGAGAATGGCGGCGTTGCGTTGATCGACTACAAAACAGGGCGAGCGGAACCGACGAAGGGCTGGTTTGATGCGCGACCCTCGCCGGTGCAACTCGGTGTTTATGCGTTAGCTTGGCAGGCGTTATCGGAAACAACCGCGCCGGTGAAAGCGTTGGTCTATGCGCATTTGCGCGAAGACGGTGCGGAAGTGCGCGGGATGACCGACGATACAGCGTTGTGGCCGAAACTTGAAACGGTGGCGCGTTTCGGTTTTGGCACCACGGATGAGGCGCAGCAACGTTGGCGAGAAATCTTTACGGCGTTGACGCAGGCGTTTCTGGCGGGAGATGCTCGGGTTGCGCCGCGCCGCAAGCGCGTGTGCGAGCGCTGCGATTTGAAACCGTTGTGCCGAATCGGCGCTTCGGCAAACGGCGACGAAAGTGAAGCGGAGGAAGGCCATGAGTAACGCCGCGGATGAGCAACGGATCGAAAATCTTATCGAAGAAGATCAGCGCGCGCGCGAACGGGCGCTCGATGTCACGCAGTCGTTTCTCGTGCAAGCGCCTGCCGGTTCCGGCAAGACCGAGCTTTTGATCCGGCGCATGCTGGCGTTGCTGGCGCAGGTGGATCGACCCGAACGCATTTTGGCGATGACCTTCACGCGCAAGGCGGCGGCGGAAATGCGCGAGCGCATCGTTGCCGCGTTACGCGCCGCCCGCGCCGACGCGCCGCTGACCTCGCCTCATGAGCAACCCACCCGCGACCTTGCGCTGGCCGTGCTGGCGCAGGACGCCAGACAGCAATGGCATTTGATCGAACAGCCGTCGCGTTTGCGGATGATGACGATAGATGCTTTTTGCGCACAATTGTTGCGTCAAACGCCGTTGACCAGCCGTTGGGGCGCGATGCCGTCGTTTGAGGAGTTTGTTCAGCCGCGCTATGAAGCGGCGGTGCGCGAAGCGTTGCGCGATGCCGATGACGAAGCACAACCGTTCTGGTGCGAAGTGCTCAAGACCCTGGGCAACAACGGCAACAGGCTGGTCGAAACGATGAGCGCGTTGCTGATGAAACGTGAGCAATGGTTGCCGTTGTTCGGGTGTGCGTTGCGGCAGGATCAGCGGACGATGCTGCAAAGCGTTTTGTCGGTCGAAGTCGAAAACGAATTGACGAACATTCGCGGTGTGTTGCAACGGATGTGGTCGGCGACAGAGCGCGAAACCTTGCGTGCCGCGATGCGTTATGCGGCGGGACATCTCGATGAGAGCCCTCCCCTTCCATCCCTCTCCCCCTGCCCCTCTCCCGCAAGCGGGAGAGGGGAGGCATTTCCCTCCTCTCTCCCGCTTGCGGGAGAGGGGCAGGGGGAGAGGGAGCGGGAGGGTTGGGGTGGGGATGGGGTTTCAACTTCCCCCTCTCCCCCAACCCCTCTCCCACGAGGGGAGAGGGGGGTAAAGCATAACGCACCTTCACCGGGAAAGTGTTTAAACGAAAATAGCTCAAGCAATGCGGCGATGGCGCAAACACTGCGGGCGTGCGCGGAACGCGAAGAACTCTGGCCTTTGCCCGAACCGGAGGCATTGGCCGACTGGCAACGCCTGGCTGATTGGTTGTTGACGGCAAAAGGAAGCTGGCGCAAGAAGCTCACGAAAAACGAAGGATTTCCGAGCCAAAAAGAAGGCGGCAATGCGGTTCTGAAAAAAGCAACAGAAACGCTTTTGTCAGAGCAAAGCGGCCAGAGCCAGAGTGGCCAGAGCGCCGTGCTGGCGCGTGTACACGTTTTACCGTCGGGGCAGTATCACGACGATGAGTGGCGCTTTATCGACGCATTGTTGTATTTGTTGCCGCGCTTGCTGGCGCGTTTTCAACTGATGTGCGCCCGCGATGGCGTGATTGATTTTGCCGAGGCGCAGTTGGCGGCCATCGAGGCGTTGGGCGAGGACGAAGCGCCGAGCGATGTGTTATTGACGCTCGACATGCGGATCGAACATTTGTTGATCGACGAATTTCAGGACACCTCGCGGACGCAGATGACGCTGCTCCGAAAGCTGACGGCAGGTTGGCAATTCGGCGACGGGCGAACGCTGTTTGCGGTCGGCGATCCGATGCAGTCGATTTACCGTTTTCGACAAGCGGACGTCGGCCTGTTTCTCGAGGCGCAGGCAACGCGGCGCATCAACGATGTGCCGGTGACGTTGTTGACGTTGACGCGCAACTTTCGCTCGCAGGCGCGGTTGATCGACTGGACGAATGCGGTTTTTCCGGAAGTGTTTGCGCGCGATCAGGACGTATGGCGCGGCGCGGTGGCGTTCAAGGCGTCGGCGCCGACCCATGCGGCGACGGAAGAAGATGCGACCGTGCGCGTGTTGACCGATGCTGTGGAAGAAGGCGCTTATGTGGCGAAGCAAACGGCGGCAGCGTTGAAGCGCGGCGCACGCGATGTGGCGATTCTGGTGCGAGCGCGCACGCACTTGAACGAAATCCTTCCTGCGCTGCGTACAGAGGGCATCGCGTTTACGGCGGTGCGTCTTGACCGTCTCGGTGAGCGGCAAGCGGTGACCGATGTGCTGATGTTGACGCATACATTGGTGCAACCCGATGATGAGTTGGCTTGGTTGTCGGTGTTGCGTGCGCCCTGGTGCGGATTGACCTTGTCTGATTTGGCGGCGCTGGCGCGGGCGCGGGGAAGCCCTCCCCTTCAAGGGGAGGGTTGGGGTGGGGATGGGGTTAATGGGGAGGGGCATTCAATTTCCCCCTCTCCCCCAACCCCTCTCCCGCAAGGGGAGAGGGGAGCAGAGCGCTTGCTCCGCTGGAGCGAATTACTGACAGCATTGCCGGAACAGATTGACGGATTGAGCGAAGAAGGGCATCGCCGTTTGACGCGGGTGCTGCATTGCTGGCGAGAAGCGTATGAAACAAGTCACGACCGTCTGGCGCAACGGGTTTACCGTTGTTGGCTGGCGTTGCAAGGGCCGTCTTGTCTGAACGAGCGCGCCGATGTATTGGCACTGGCGCGTTTCTTTGAATGTCTCGACGCCGAAGAAGTCGCGGGCGACATTCCCGATTGGCCGTTGTTCAAGCGTCGTCTCGAAGAAGCGTTTTTGCCGGAGGAAATCATCGACGCGGAAGAATCAAACGCTCGCGTCAAAGTGATGACCTTGCATCAGGCGAAGGGACTGCAATTTGATACGGTGATGATGCCCGGCCTGGGACGGGGGACGGGGCGCTCGGAAACGCCGCTGTTGCGTTGGCGACAGCGACCGCAGGGATTGTTGCTGGCGGCGCGTCGGCAACGCGCCAAAGCGGCGAAAGAAACGGGCGCTCATTCCGGTTTGGATGACTATCTGGCGTTTCTCGAAAAAGAAGAAGAGCGTTATGAATTGGCGCGCTTGCTGTACGTCGGCGTTACACGCGCCGAGCGACAACTGATTTTGACGACCGTCGCCAATATCAAAGAAGATAAAAAAGCGACAGACGATGATAGCCATTTGCCGCAATGGGCACCGCCGAGAGAAGGATCGGCGATGGCGCTGTGGTGGGAAGCCTTGTGCGCGAAAGGAGAGATCGCGCCGCCTGCGATGGAAGCGGTCACAAGCTCGACAACATCTTCGTTTGTTGAAACCGATTCCGGTCTGCCGTTGCGGCGTTTGCCGGGGACGTGTTTCGACAAATACACACCCTCTCCCCTCGCGGGAGAGGGTGCCCTCACAAGCCCCCGTCCGTCTCCGACGGACACCCCCTTTCAAAAGGGGGCACATTCCCCTCCTCTCTCCCGCTTGCGGGAGAGAGGAGGGGAGAGAGGGGGCGAGAGGGTTGGGGTGGGGATGGGGTTTACCCCTCTCCCCCAGCCCCTCTCCCACAAGGGGAGAGGGGAGCAAAATGCGGCGCATCCCTCCGCTCAAATCAAAAACGCTCTTTCGTTCCATGAAGCAAATATCGCAGCGCGGCATGTCGGCACGGTGGTGCATGATTGGTTGTCGCGGGTCGGTATTCCCGATGGTCAGCGATTGCAGGACTGGACGCCGGCGTTTCTGGAAGCGCAGCGCGAAACCATCGCGCACGGTTTGGCGGAGCTTGGCGTGCCGACGACGCAACGTAATGAGGCCGCTCGGCGCGTGATCGCGGCGTTAAGCGCCGTGCGCGACGATCCGTTCGCGCAGTGGCTGCTCGATCCGACACGGGAAGCCGCACGCAATGAGTGGGCGCTCTCGGCAGTTTCGGACACTTCTCATGCGGACAATCACCATGTGCGTCTGGATCGAACCTTCATCGACGACGGCTTTCGCTGGATCGTCGATTACAAAACAGCGGAAACCGATGCAGCGGATATCGACGCCTGGCTTGACGCGGAAGTCGAAAAATACCGACCGCAGATGGAAGACTACGCAGCGCTGATGAAACGTTTTGAGGAAAAGCTGTTGAAACGAATATTGTATTACCCGTTGCTTCGGCGTTGGAAAGCGGTTGGGTAAACGGCGGTTAGCCGCAAAGATCAGGGATCAGAAAAGCAATTTAACCGCAAAGAACGCAAAGAGCGCAAAAAGAAGGCGTAGGCTGGGATGGAGCGTAGCGGAATCCCAGCAACGGCTTTTCTCACGCGGAGATGCGGAGACGCGGAGATAAAATCGGCGTCATTGCGAGGAGCGTAGCGACGAAGCAGAAAAATAGCTCACGCGAAGCCGCGAAGAAAAACCCCCTCCGCTCCGTCATTCTGCGCGTAGCGAAGCGAAGTCGCAGAATCCACTGCTCTTTCTGGATTGCTTCGCTTTGCTCGCAATGACGCCTATTTTTATGTGTTCTTTGCTGTTAATGTGTTGCTGGGATTCCGCTTCGCTTCATCCCAGCCTACGGCGCTATTCGTTCGTTTCGGTTAAATTTTGTTGTTTTTGTTGCTTTTCTTCTTCTTCTTCTTCTTCTTCTTCTTCTTCTTCTTCTTCTTCTTGCAAAAAAATATTATTGAGCGCATTATGCCCCGTGATGAAGAAATCGCGCCCTAACTCTTGGAAAAACCATTTTTAGAGTAAGGGGTATGGCTTTCAGTAGCGTTTGAAAATTCTTTGAGGAAGTTCTCATGAAAATGAAGAGAAATCTTTTTGCCTGTTTGCTTTTGAGCCTGTTTTTGACCGCGTGCGGCGGCGATGGCGGTAGTGGCAGTACGCCTCCAGTGACGCCTGAACCGCCAGGCGGTGGTGACGGAACCCAAAAACTGCTGGTTCGGGTTGTAACGGAAGGAGGGGGAGAGAGAACTTTCCGGTACGACGATAAGAACCGCCTTATTGCGGACAGCGGTTTAGGAGAGGGTGGCAAAATTGAGTACGAGGGCGATGATGCCCGCCCGTCGCTGGTTACGAACGGGGTTCTTCCTTACATACCCTATTATCGATACCAGTATGGCGAGGACGATTTACTTGGCGAGCCGATGAAGTACTACCAAACGCAATCTCTGAATCAAAATGGAAATCCGTATGGAGCCGAGTTTTCCTTTAGCCGTCATTATCTGAACGCGGATGATAGAGAAATCGCGTATGGTTATTATGACGCTTCCAGCAATCAATTTTCTCCTTCGCGCCTTCCTTCCGACTATTCCTACGACGGGCGCGGTAATGTGCTTAAGTGGTCCCGAACAATTGGCGCTCATGGGGCTTATATGAGAGAGACTGTGTGAACTTCCCTCTGTTTTTCGTCCACCAAGCCCATTGGTTCATGCGGCTTTTTCCTGCTCAGTTTGGTTGTTGATCCACGCTTCCATAAAACCCTTGGGC
>WQTW01000046.1 GCA_009786085.1 Pseudomonadota bacterium
CCATAACCATGCTCTCAACGGACTGAAAGCGTTTAATAACATCCTGTACGGCTGGATGATCGCTCGTTCCTCAGAGGGAGGTAGAGATGTGTGCATACACTAGCCTTGAAGGGGAGGGCGTTTGCGGCTTCGCTTCGCGGCTTCGCGCCTTCGCGTGAGAACAGAAGGGCGAGTTTGAAACCCGCCCCTTGAGGATTGAACGTCGCGGTTCGCTGCGCTCACCAGCGACCTATGCGTCCTGACCTCTGATTCCTGAATTCCCATTCTTTGCGTTTTCCGCGATAATACCGGCTTACACATTACTCGCGGTGGGGTTATTGCCACCGTTTCGGCCATGAAATTGAATGTGGGACTTGTCGGGGGAACCGGCTATACCGGCGTTGAGCTGTTGCGGTTGCTGGCGCAGCATCCGAATGTGGCGCTGCATTGCATCACGTCGCGCAAGGACGCGGGGACGCCGGTCGTCGATTTTTTTCCGAGCCTGCGCGGTCATCCGGCGCTCGATACGCTGGTGTTCTGCACGCCCGATGAAGCGCGGCTGACCGAATGCGATGTGGTTTTTTTCGCCACGCCGCACGGTGTGGCGATGAGTCAGGCGGAAACGCTGCTCGCCGCCGACACGAAGATCATCGACCTTGCCGCTGATTTCCGCCTTCAGGATGTCGCTGAATTCGAGCGCTGGTACAAAATGCCGCACGCTTGTCCGCACCTGCTGAAAGAAGCGGTCTATGGTTTGCCCGAGGTCAACCGCGAGGCCATCCGGCAGGCGCGTATCGTCGGCAATCCGGGCTGTTATCCGACGGCGATGCAACTGGGGTTTCTGCCGCTGCTCGAAGCGGGCGTCATCGCCACCGACGCGCTGATTGCCGATTGCAAATCCGGTGTGTCGGGCGCGGGTCGCGTTGCCGAGCTGTCGAAGATTTATCCGGAAGTGACGGACAATTTCATCGCTTACGCGGTCGCCGGTCATCGCCACCATCCCGAAACGGAGCAGGGGCTGCGCCGCATCGCCGGGCAGCCGGTACAGTTGACGTTCACGCCGCATCTGGTGCCGATGATTCGCGGTATTTTTGCGACCCTTTATGCGACGCTGACCGACGATTCTGTCGATCTGCAAACGTTGTTCGAAAAACGTTACGCCGATGAGCCGTTCGTTGACGTGTTGCCCGCCGGGCGCTTGCCGGAAACCCGCTCGGTGCGCGCGTCCAATATGGTGCGGATGGCCGTCGTGCGGCGTCCGCGCGGTGTGACCGTGCTGGTCGTCGAGGACAATCTGGTCAAGGGCGCGGCAGGACAGGCGGTGCAGAACATGAATCTGATGTTCGGGCTGCCGGAAACCACCGGATTGACGATATTGCCGGTGTCGCCATGATGAGAGCGTTTTCGGTTCAAGCACATGGTTTTTTACCCTCTCCCCCGACCCCTCTCCCGCAAGGGGAGAGGGGGTAACTCAGCGCCCGCCGCATGAAATCGTTGCGCCGTCGCCTGTCCTCGCTGTTCGCCGTCAGTGCCCGTCACAACATCGCGATTCGCCGCGCCAGACCGCGCTGGTTATCGTTCCTGCTTATAGCGGTTGTTTTTTTCGCGGGGATGGCGGCGACCTGGTGGACGGCGCGCTACGTCTTTTCGCCGCCATCGGCGCCGTTGACCGCCGAGCAAGCCAGCGCACAGGAGCGCGAAGAGGCGCTCAAGCGAGAACTGGCCGATTTACAGCGTAGCCACGCTGCGCTCGAAAGCGAGCTGTCGATGCGCGAAGGTTCGCAGGCCACATTGGCACAACACACGGAGGCGCTCGAACAGGAAAATACGCAGTTGAGGGAAGAATTGACCTATCTGCAAAAACTGGTGGCCGACGCGACCCGCCAGGCCGGCGCCAAAATTCAGGATGTGCGCCTCGAGCCGCTGGCGAACAACACTTACCGTTACCGGATTCTGCTGGTGCAGGGCGGTAATCCGAAAAATGATTTTGAAGGGACGGTCAAATTGCAGGTCAGTGCCGATGGTGCGGCGCAGGCGGTGCCGCTGGAGGTGGTTCCCGACAGGAATGCTGCCGGCAAAGTGTCCGACCTCGCTATGCCGCTGCCGGTGAAATTCAAGTATTATCAGCGTCTGGAAGGCGTGTTCCGGGTACCCGACGGCATGAAGGTTCAGCAGTTCACCGTGCAGGTGCTCAAAAAGGGTGGAAGCACTCCGGCCATCACCCGTTCGATCAACGTCAAGTAACCACTGTGCGAAATTTTTTTAACATCATGTTTTCAAAGAAAAAAAACGCCCCACACCCCCATATCGACTGCTTGATCAATGCCGATACCGTGATCAATGGCGATGTTATCTTCACCGGCGGTCTGCGCGTGGATGGAGCCGTCAATGGCAACATCGTCACCCATGAAGGCAAGAGCGGCACGCTGATCGTCAGCCAGCAGGCCAAAGTGGAAGGGCGGGTGACGGTGACGCATGCCGTTATCAACGGCGAAATTCTGGGCGACATCGTTGCTCAGGAGTTTCTGGAGCTCGAGGCGCACGCGCGGGTTTCCGGCAACATTACCTACCACACGCTCGAAATGCACCACGGCGCCATCGTCAGCGGCAAACTGACGCACGCGATTCGGGTTGAACAAAGCACCGGCGCCCCGAAAGAAATCATCATCCCGTTCCAGGCGGCACTGCCGGAAAAAACGCAGGAAAATCCGCCGGGAATCTTTCTGGAAAATCCGCCGGAAGAATCCAGGAAGAAGATTCGTGTAAAGGTTTCTGACGGCGTGTAGCGGCAGGGGCGGCAGGGCTGTAGCGCACAAGATTTGGTTACAAACGGCTGCCCGATAGAGCCGTTCCCAATATCGCGTCAATTTTGCTTTTATCCTACAATGATCCATCGCGCGGAGGTTTCGCGCCCTTTATCTCAGGAGTCCATCATGTCTGTTTCTGATACTGCCGTCGGCGTGCCGACCGAGCCGCTGGTCTTTACCGACGCTGCCGCCGCCAAAGTGAAATCACTGATCGAAGAGGAAGGCAATCCCGATCTCAAGCTGCGCGTGTTCGTCAACGGCGGCGGTTGTTCCGGTTTCCAATACGGTTTCACCTTCGATGAAGATGTCAACGAAGACGATACCGCGATGGAGAAAAACGGCGTCACGCTGCTGATCGATCCGATGAGTTTTCAGTATCTGGTGGGCGCTGAAATCGATTACAAGGACGACATCTCCGGCGCACAATTCGTGATCAAGAACCCGAACGCGGTCACGACCTGCGGTTGCGGTTCGTCGTTTTCGGCGTGAGATGAAAAGAATCCTGACCATTCAGTCCCATGTGGTCTATGGGCATGCCGGTAACAGCGCCGCTGTTTTTCCGATGCAGCGCCTGGGCGCCGAAGTGTGGCCGCTCAACACCGTGCAGTTCTCCAACCACACGCAATATCCGCAGTATTTCGGAAGCGTGTTGCCGGCGGAACAAATCGTCGAGATCGTCAAAGGTCTCGACATGATCGGCCAACTCAAGCGTTGCGATGCCGTGCTTTCCGGTTACCTCGGCGCGCCGGCGCAAGGGCAGGCGATCCTCGACGCGCTGGCCGTCATCAAGGCGACCAATCCGAACGTGCTGTACTTCTGCGATCCGGTGATGGGACATCCTGAGAAGGGCTGCATCGTCGCGCCCGGCGTCGCTGAATTTCTGATCGAAAAGGCGCTGCCGGTGGCCGACATCGTTGCGCCCAACATCCTGGAACTCGCCAGTCTCGCCGGACGCGGTCTCAATAATCCGCTGCGCAACCTCGACGAAGCCCTTGCCGCCGCTCGCAGCCTGCTCGACCGCGGCCCCGGCATCGTGCTCGTCAAACATCTGGCGCAGGCCGGACGCGATCCCAACGCGTTCGAAATGCTGCTCGTCGCCCGCCATGAAGCCTGGCACATCAGCCGCCCGTTTTTCGACTTTGAAAAACAGCCGGTCGGCGTCGGCGATCTGACCAGCGGTTTGCTGCTCGTCAACCTGCTGCATGGCAAAACGCTGCGTGACGCGCTCGAACACACCACCGCCGCGGTTTACGAAGCCCTGCGCGTTACCTACGAGCGCGACGAATACGAACTGCAACTCGTCGCCGCGCAAGACCTGATCGAGCGGCCGGACGTGCATTTCACCGCGCAGCGGCTGAATTGACAGAAAATCAACCGTGAAGCATGAACCAAAAGGCGGCTTCAAACCCGCCTTTTGTGTTTCGCGCTCTCGCCTGGCGTCATTCCCGGATGGCGCTTCGCTTATCCGGGCTACGCACTGTACTCCCCATCGAGTTGTGTAGCCTGGACAAGCCGCGAAGCGGCGCAGTCCGGGGATCAGTAATCAGAGGTCAGAGGTCAGGAATCAGAAAGCCCCCTTTCCAAAGGGGGTGCCCGCCGAAGGCGGGCGGGGGTTTGTCTTCCCTCTCCCGTGAGCAAGCAGGAGAGGGGTAGGGGAGAGAGAGCCGCTCTATGCGCTCCGCGCAGAATGAAGGTTTTTTTCTTTGCGTTCTTTGCGCTTAAATCATGGTTCCCAGCCCTGCGGCTTCGCGCAGGATGACGCGCTTTGCTTATTCGGGCTACGTAACTGATTTCTAATCATGTTGACGCAGCGTTTGCTTTTTGGCTAAAATGCAATCAAATCTCATTTTGGCCGAAAGAGGGGGCGTTTTGTCATACATTCAGCGCGGCATTGAAGCGACCATTCTCGAAGCGTCCGAATCCTACGCGGCGGTGATGGTGACAGGTCCCAGACAGGTGGGCAAAACAACCACGCTTCAACGGCTGGCGGGAAACAGGTACACCTATGTTACCCTTGACGATCTGGAAGCGCGTCGCGTCGCACAAACCGACCCCGAACTGTTCCTGTCGCTCTATCCCCCTCCGCTGCTGATTGACGAAGTGCAATACGCGCCGGAGTTGTTCTCGCAAATCAAAATGGCGGTCGATCGAGGCGCTCTTCCGGGAAGTTACTGGATGACCGGATCGCAGGCTTTCCGTTTGATGGAGCTTGCGCAAGAATCGCTGGCGGGGCGCGTTGCCATTCTGCGGATGTCTTCTCTCTCGCAACAGGAGATTTACGGCAACGGACGCCATGAGCCGTTTTGTCTCGATCCGGAAAAGTTACAGCAACGCGCGAAAAGCGGTCGGCAGACAGACACTCCCGGGCAGTATGAGCGTGTGTGGAAAGGGTCTTTGCCGGGCTATATCAGTGGGAAATACCCCAACCGCGAAATATTCTATAGCAGTTATCTTCAATCTTATATTCAGCGCGATATCGGCGATATGTTGTCCCGCGTGGATGCGTTGCAATTTGAGGATTTTATTCGGGCGGCTGCCTGTCGCGTCGGACAGATGCTTAATGTTCACGATGTCGCCGTAGATGTAGGCATCACGGACGACACGGCAAAACGATGGCTTCGACTCATGGAGAAGTCGGGCGTGATTTTTTATCTGCGTCCGTTTTCCAATAATCTCATCAAGCGAACGGTCAAAACGCCGAAGATGTATTTTTTTGATACAGGGTTGGTCGCTTATTTGACCAAGTACTCGGCTCCCGATATTTTGCAGAGCGGAGCAATCAACGGCGCCATTCTGGAGAATTACGCCGTCGCGGAAATCGTCAAAAGCTACACGAACCGAGGGATGGAGTGTGTTGCCCACTATTACCGCGACAAAAACGGCAAGGAAATCGATTTGATTATTGAAAGTAATGGCTTGTTGCATCCCATTGAGATCAAGAAAACCGCGTCGCCGTCTGCCGAGCTTGCCGTGTCATTCAGGGTTTTGGACGGCGCCGGTTTGCCTCGCGGCATGGGAGCCATCGTCTGCACAAAACAGGAGTTTTCCGCGATCGACCGGATGACCGCCATCGTTCCGGTATGGTCGCTATGAATCAGAGGTCAGAGGTCAGTTGTGTAGCCTGGACAAGCCGCGAAGCGGCGCAGTCCGGGGATCAGTAATCAGAGGTCAGAGGTCAGGAATCAGAAAAGCATGGTCTCACGCGAAGGTGCGAAGCCGCGAAGAAGAAAAGCCCCCTTTTGAAAGGGGGTGTCGGCGAAGCCGACGGGGGTTTGTCATGTTGCGGGGCTTTGCAAGATTGCCGCCCCTGTGGTTCTGTCGCTGCGCCTTGCTTGACTTCTGACCTCTGTTCTCTGACATCTGATTTCTGATCAAGGTTATACTTTCTCATTGTCGCACTCCCCATCGAGACGTTCGTGAAAAAGTCGCAAACTGCCATTGACACTTCGGCGCATACTCCCATCATGGCGCAATACCTCGGTTTCAAGGCCGAGCATCCTGACAAGCTCGTTTTTTTCCGGATGGGCGATTTTTACGAGCTTTTTTACGAGGACGCCGAGCAGGCGGCCCGCTTGCTCGACATCACGCTGACCGTGCGCGGCCAGTCGGCGGGTCGTCCCATTCCGATGGCCGGTGTGCCGGTTCATTCGGTCGAACAATACCTGGCGCGGCTGATGCGGCTCGGCGAAACGGTGGCGATGGTCGAGCAGATCGGCAATCCCGCCACCAGCAAAGGGCCGGTCGAGCGCAAGATCACGCGCATCGTCACGCCCGGCACGTTGGCCGACGCCAGTCTGCTCGAAGCGCGTCGTGATCGACCGCTGGCCGCTTGCGTGATCGACGGTCATCGGGCGGGCATCGCCTGGCTCAATTTCGCGTCGGGGCGCTTCACGCTGACCGAAGTGGCGACGCGCGAAGTGGAAACCTTGCTGGAACGCATCGAACCGGCGGAGTGGTTGATCGCCGACGATGATAATACGGCATCGCGTCCGGCGCATGCGTTGCCGCCGCGTTTGCTGCCGCCCTGGTACTTCGATTCCGAATCGGCGCGACGCGCGCTGCTCAAGCAACTCAACGTTGCCAGTCTCGATGTGTTCGGTGTTGCCGACATGCCGGCGGCGGTACGCGCGGCCGGCGCGTTGATCGCTTACGCGAACGCGACGCAATCCACGCCGCTGGCGCACATCACCGCGCTTTATGTCGAGGATCACCATCGCACGTTGCAACTCGATAACGCGACGCGCCGCAGCCTTGAAATCACCGCAACGTTGAGCGGCGAAGCCGCGCCGACCTTGATGTCGATCCTCGATACGTGCATCACTGCTGCCGGAAGTCGCTTGTTGCGCGCCTGGCTGGCGCAACCGTTGCGCGATCCGCACGACGCCATCGCTCGCCACGATGCCACCGACGCGCTGATGGCGCAACCGATGGTTACGCGCGACGCCTCGTTGCTGTTCAAACGCTGCTCCGATGTCGAACGTATCGCCGCCCGCATCGCGCTGAAAACCGCGCGTCCCCGCGATCTCTCCGGCCTGCGCGACACGCTGGATTTGTTGCCTTCGCTTCGTCGCCTCACGGCGTCTTTTGAATCGCCGATGCTGGCTGCTATCCACGCTGCGCTCGACGTGGATCCGCGATGGTACGACCTGATCTTCAACGCGATCATGACCGAACCGGCAACACATCTGCGCGACGGCGGCGTGATCGCCGGAGGCTTCGATGCCGAACTCGACGAACTGCGCGCCATCGACCGCAATTGCGGCGGTTTCCTGCTCGACCTCGAACAGCGCGAGCGCGAGCGCACCGGCATCAGCACACTGAAAGTCGAATACAACCGCGTGCACGGTTTTTACATCGAAGTCACCCACGCGAACACCCAAAAAGTGCCGGACGATTACCGCCGTCGGCAAACGCTCAAAAACGCCGAGCGTTACATCACGCCGGAACTCAAAGCGTTTGAAGACAAAGCGCTGTCGGCGCAAGAGCGTGCGTTGGCGCGCGAAAAATGGTTGTTTGAACAATTGCTCGATTCCCTCGCTGTGGCCGTGCCCGCGTTGCAACAAGCCGCCGCTGCGCTCGCGCAACTCGATGTGTTGTCAACATTGTCGCAGCGCGCCAGCGTGTTGAACCTGGTGCGTCCGCAGTTTTCCGAAACGCCGGGATTGATGATCGAAGCCGGTCGCCATCTCGTCGTCGAACAACAAGTGGAACACTTCATTCCCAACGATGTCGCGCTCGATTCCGAGCGCCGCTTGCTGATCGTCACCGGCCCCAACATGGGCGGCAAATCCACCTACATGCGGCAGACGGCCGTGATCGCGTTGCTCGCGTATTGCGGCGTTTTCGTTCCGGCGCAACGTGCCGTGATCGGGCCGCTCGACGCGATCTTCACGCGCATCGGCGCATCCGACGATCTTGCCGGCGGACGTTCGACCTTCATGGTGGAGATGACCGAAGCGGCGTATATTCTGAACCGCGCCACCGAAAAAAGTCTGGTGTTGATCGACGAAATCGGACGCGGCACCTCGACCTTCGACGGGCTGGCGCTGGCCTGGGCGATTGCCCACCGTCTTGCCGAACACAACCGTTCGCTGACACTGTTCGCCACCCATTATTTTGAATTGACCGCGCTTCCTTCCGAAATTGACGGTTGCGCCAACATTCACTTCGATGCCGTCGAACACAAAGAAGGCATCGTGTTTCTGCACAGCGTCGCCGAAGGCCCGGCAAGCCAGAGCTACGGCTTGCAAGTGGCGCGTCTTGCCGGCGTGCCGCGCGAAACCTTGAAACAAGCGCGCAACTACCTCACGCGCCTCGAAAAAATCGGCGTGCGCGATTCACGACAAGGCGACCTTTTCGCGCCGCGCATGATGCCGACGCACGATGCGTCCTCGTTCGCCGATATGGAAACGGGGGCAGCATCACAAGAGGCCGCGCTCACCAAAGCCGTTGACGCGATAGACCCCGACACATTGACGCCGCGCGAAGCGCTCGACCAGATTTATGCGTTGAAGAAATTGCTGCAATAAAACAGCAATCGCAAAGAAAAAACCTTTACCACGAAAAGCACGAAAGCGTGTAGCCCGGATAAGCGAAGCGCCATCCGGGAATGACCTCACGCGAAGGCGCGAAGCCGCGAAGGAACGATGCTCCCTCCCCTTCACCATTTTCCCCTCTCCCGCTTGCGGGAGGGGTAGGGGAGAGGGCGGTGGGGATGGGGTTAGCAGGGCTCAGAGGTCGGATATCAGAGGTTAAAACCATTTCACCGCAAAGAACGCATAGCGCGCAAAGAAGAATTCTCACGCGAAGGAGCGAAGGAACGAAACTCCCCTCTCCCGCTTGCGGGAGAGGGGAGAGGGAGAGGGCAAGGGGCGCGATAAATCGCGCCCCTACGCTCGCAATGACGCCGACCAGCCCCCTTTTTCAAAGGGGGTGGACGCCGAAGGCGGACGGGGGTTTGTCCTTTGCGCTCCATGCGTTCTTTACGGTTAAAATAAATGAACGTTTATGGTGATGTGACCTCAACCAACATGAAATCGGTACGCAACTCCGCTCGGCCTGCCCGTCTCGGGACAGACAAACCCCGTCAAGGGCAGAACAATAAACTCGTCGTGCCCGTATGTTCCGACAGAGTTTTCTACGAAGAAATAGCGCCCTGCACCAAAATAGTTCGGGTCATCGGTGAGCAAGAGGTGACTTTTCTCGTGCAACGTACACGTCCCGATTGGTTTTATCCGTGCACAGTTGACGACATTTGCGCGATACTTCGCCACTTGCCGCCGGAAGATGTTGGGACAATTCATTTCATCGTACTCCGGCAACCGACACATAAACAGCGAATTCTGTCACCGGTTTGGGGACGTGCCGTGTTTTTGTACGAACCGAATTTTAAGAAAGGATACAGCGGCCCTGCTATCGTGCTTGAAGCGCAGCGCCTGCAACCGTTCAAATGGGAAAAGGCGATGACGCTCGACAGGAAACGCGAATTCGAGCGTTTACAGAAGGATGGACATCGCGTTGCCAGCGCCAATCATCGTTTCTTTATCTTGCAACCAGACGCAGCTTCATTGCGGCACACGTTGCTTTACCGAACATTGCTGCACGAAATCGGTCACCTTGTGGATTTTTGTGCTTACGATGAAACCGCATGGAAAACACGCGCTTGGCTGCAAAAGGAGGACTTCGCGCACCGCTACGCAGAAGGGGCGTATGCTACGCTGAAAAAAGCTGGGGTGGTTCCGTTTTTATCGCTTTTCGACATTGATGCCATGACCCGCGAAGGCTTGTCTCCTGATAACTTTCTTCCGCCACGGAAAGGTTGAGACCGCATCTTGAAAGCCGTCACTGACGGGACGCCTTCCTCACTCCCTCATTCTTTCTCCATCATTTGTGGCATAATGATGGAGATACTGCGTCAATGATGGAGTACCCATGAGATCGTATGACTACAGCGATTTTCCCGAAACCCTGCTCGTGCCGGATGTCGTGGCGATGCTGACAAGCATCCATGAGTCTAAAGGCAAGCAGGCGTTGTTCATCGAGACCCATGCCGATGTGTTGAATGCGTTGGTGGAGAACGCAAAAATCCAGAGCACCGGCGCGTCCAACCGCATCGAGGGAATCAACACCACCGACAAGCGGCTGGAGGAATTGGTGCGGCACAAATCCGCACCCCGCAATCGCTCGGAACAGGAGATAGCGGGTTATCGTGACGTGCTGGCTACGATTCACGAAAGCTATGACTATATTCACCCACGCCCCAACATTCTCCTGCAACTGCACAAGCAGCTTTACTCCTTTTCGACAAGCCCCGGCGGCTCGTACAAAAACGCTGACAATACGATTACCGAAACGGATGCGGAAGGAAAAGAGAGGGTGCGCTTTCGCCCGGTTCCCGCCTATCTGACCGCGACGGCAGTGGACAGCCTTTGCGCCTCCTTTATTCAGAGTGTAGAAAAAGGCAAGCATGATCCGCTTTTATTGATTCCGATGTTCGTTTTGGACTTTCTTTGCATTCACCCGTTCAATGACGGCAACGGACGCATGAGCCGCCTTCTGACCCTGCTTCTGTTCTACCGCGCAGGGTACAGTGCCGGTAAATACGTCAGCCTCGAAAAGTTGATTGAGAACAGCAAGGATACGTATTATGAAGCGTTGCAAGACAGCTCGACAGACTGGCATGAGAACAAAAACGATTACCTGCCTTTTGTTCGCTACTACTTGGGTGTTCTGAAAAAAGCCTATGGCGAATTTGAGGACAGGGTGCACACGTTGCATCGCCGCAACCTGCCCAAGCCTGATCGCATCAAGGCGGTGATCGACCGCAAGATCGGAAAAATATCGAAACAAGAAATCATGGAAGCCTGTCCGGACATCAGCAAAGTCACGGTAGAGCGCACCCTGACCGCGTTGGTGAAGGCAGGGTATTTGGTCAAAGTCGGCGCTGGGCGAACGGTTGCCTATAATAAGACAAGCAACGGGTCACTTTGATCCCTGATTCTGCTTTTCTCCAGCATTTTCGGCATAATGATGGAGATATCGCGTCAATGACGGAGATTGTCCACGCAATGGTTTGACTGCAACGGTTCGCTCAAAGCCTTGCCCGTGCTGGATATGATCTGATCTGATCCCTGATTCCTGACCTCTGATACCTGATCCTTACCGCCCACTGCTTCCGAACCCGCCTTCGCCGCGCGCGCTTTCTTCAAACGATTCCACAACAACGAATTCGGGTTGCAGCACCGGCACGATGATGAGTTGCGCGAGTCGGTCGAACGGTTGCAGTGTGAACGCGGTATCACTTCGGTTCCAGCAACTCACCATCAACGACCCCTGATAATCGGCGTCGATCAGGCCGACCAGATTGCCGAGTACGATGCCGTGTTTGTGCCCCAATCCCGAACGCGGCAGAATCATCGCGGCGTAGTTGGGATCGCCGATGTGAAGCGACAAGCCGGTCGAGACCAGATGCGTCGAACCCGGTGACAGGGTTAATGGCGCGTCGAGACAGGCGCGTAAATCGACGCCGGCGGAACCGGCGGTGGCGCTGGTCGGCACATGCGCGCGCATTCGTTCATCGAGAATTTTAAGTTCAACTTTCAGTTTCATTTTGTTTTGGCTGTAAAGAAAAGCGTTTAACCACGAAAGGCACGAAAAGCGCGCTGTAGGTTGCGGGTGAGCGTAGCGAACCCCAACGTTCACCCGCTCCTTTACCTCTTATCGGTCACTGGATTCCCGCTTTCGCGGGAATGACGGGGCGAGAGACATTTTTTCGTGGCCTTCGTGTTTTTCGTGGTCAAAGATTTTCAATCATTTCCCCCGCAACCGGAACGCGAAATACACCAGCGCGATGCCGGCGAAAATCGCCCACATGCCGAGGCACCACATGATTGCCACGGCGCCGACGATGGGCGCGGTCAGCAGCAGTGCGCCGAACACGATGTAAGCGAGGCTGTTCAGATACATTCCCAGAACGTCGCGCACCGCGCGCCGCAATTTGATGCCGACGAACAATCGCAACATACCGGCAGCGACGGCCCACACGCCGATGGTGAGAATCAGCGCAACGCCGGTGAAGCTCGGCGCAAAAAACGCGAATCCGCCCACCAGCACGGCGAGCAGACCTTCCAGCAGCGATATTCGCCAATGTTTGTTTTCGTCCCGCGTTTTCAACGCCGAAGCAATCGTGATAAGGCCATCGACCAGTACAAACGCGCCGAAGATCAGCACCAGCGTCGTCAACATCGTGTTGGGAAGCAGCAACGCCACGACACCGAACGCGATGGCAAGAACGCCGCGCAGCAGAAACGATTGCCAGGAATTTGAAAAAACATCGAATGACATGATAAATCTCCGTATTATAAAAACGATGAACGCAAAATCAAAAATCGTTAGAGCGTTTTCGGTTCAAGAAAATACTCTTTTCACCCTCTCCCCTCGCGGGAGAGGGTGCCCCGAAGGGGCGGGAGAGGGGGCGGCAGTCATTTTACCCCTCTCCCCTTGCCCCTCTCCCGCAAGGGGAGAGGGGAACAAACCGCCGCGCGATTTCTTCGACCAACCGTCGCGCCAGCAGTGTCTTGTCCATGCGCGGCAGCGGATGCGCACCGTCGTCGTCAAGCAGGATCACTTCGTTGTCGTCGGCGTTGATGGCGTCCTGTGCGCGGTTGGCGATCAACAGCGGTAAATGCTTGCGTCGGCGTTTGGCTTCACCCAGCGCAGCGATGTCCTGTGTTTCGGCGGCAAACCCGACGCGGAAAACCTTAGGCGCGCGCTCATCCCGTTTTGCCAGTTCCGCCAGAATATCGACGGTGGGGCGCAGCGTCAGCGTCAAGGTGTCGCTCGTTTCTTTTTTGATTTTCTGCGCGGCGGGTGCGGCGGGCGCGTAGTCGGCCACTGCCGCAACACCGATGAAAATGTCGGCGCGGTCGATGTGCGCGAACACGGCGTCGGCCATGTCTTGGGCGCTGATGACATCAACGCGCGTGACGCCCGATGGTGTTGGCAACGCGACCGGTCCCGCGATGAGCGTCACCTCGGCGCCAGCCTGCGCGGCCGCCTGCGCCAGCGCGAATCCCATCTTGCCGGAACTGCGGTTGGTCAACCCGCGCACCGGGTCGATCGCTTCAAACGTTGGCCCCGCGGTCAGCAACACGCGACGACCGGCAAGCAAGGTTCCGAATGCGGCATCGTCAGCCAAATGCGCCGACACCGCCGCCGCAATCGCTTCCGGCGACAGCATTCGGCCTTCGCCGATTTCGCCGCAGGCCAATTCGCCGCTGTCCGGCCCCAACACCTTCACACCGTCGGCACGCAAACGCGCCACATTGCGCTGCGTCGCCGGATGCGTCCACATCTGCACATTCATCGCGGGCGCCACGAACATCGGGCATTCACGCGCCAGACACAGCGCCGACAGCGCCTCATCGGCGCGACCCTGCGCGGTGCGCGCCAGAAAATCGGCGCTTGCCGGCGCCACCACAATCGCTTGCGCGCCGCGCGACAGCGCGATGTGCTGCATTCCGTCCTGCGAGCCGTCCCACATCGCTGTCCACACCGGTCGTCCCGACAACGCCTGCAAGGTCAGCGGCGCGATGAAGCGACACGCCGCCTCGGTCATCACCACATCCACCGTGATGCCCGCCTTCACCCACAGCCGCGTCAATTCCGCCGCCTTGTACGCGGCAATGCTGCCGGTGATGCCCAGCACGATCCGTGGTTGCGAAGTTTTCATGTGATCTGCCATCAAACAAACCCTTTTCCCGGTTGGCATTTTCCAGTGTTCAAGTTTACACTGCAACTCCCTCCTTTCCGAGAGAAACCGATGACCGCTTCGCATTGTTCCATTTCGCATTGTTCAATTTCGCATTGGCCTGAACAGGAACGCCCCCGCGAACGCCTCGCCGCGCTGGGTGCGGCGGCGCTGTCCGACGCCGAACTGCTGGCGATCCTGCTGCGTACCGGCGTGCGCGGCAAAAGCGCCGTGGATCTGGCGCGCGACATCCTCACCAAACTCGGCGGCATCCGCGGCCTTCTCAACGCCCCCGATCAGGAATGGCGCACCATCGCCGGACTCGGCGCCGCCAAACGGGCGCAAGTGATGGCCGGCATCGAACTCGCCCGTCGCCTGCTGCGCGAAACGCTTGCCGAGCGCGACGCCTTCAATCGCCCCGAACAAGTCCGCGAATTCCTGATCCTGTCGCTGGCCGGACTGGCGCACGAATCCTTCCAGGCGCTATGGCTCGACAACCAGAACCGGTTGCTCGTCAGCGAAGAGCTGTTTCGCGGAACCCTGACCGAAGCCCAGGTTTATCCGCGCGAAGTTGTGAAGCGGGCACTCACACACAATGCCGCCGCCGTCATTTTCGCGCACAACCACCCGTCTGGCCACGCCGAGCCGTCCGCCGCCGACCAAGCCTTGACCCGCCGACTGGCCGAGGCGCTGGCGCTGATCGACGTTCGCGTCCTCGATCACTTTGTCATCGCCGGACACGAGGCGGTTTCGGTTTCAGGGATCAGAGGTCAGGGATCAGAGGTCAGATGTCAGGAATCAGGGGTCAGAAAAACCATTTCACCGCAAAGAACGCAAAGAAACGCATAGAGCGCAAAGAAGAATTCTCACGCGAAGGCGCGAAGTTCCTTCCCCTTCAAGGGGAAGGTTAGGATGGGGATGGGGTTCTCTGGATTCTGCGACGCCGCTTCGCGCCGCGCAGAATGACG
>WQTW01000047.1 GCA_009786085.1 Pseudomonadota bacterium
GAGGTCAGAGGTCAGAGGTCAGAGGTCAGAGGTCAGAGGTCAGAGGTCAGAGGTCAGAGGTCAGAGGTCAGAGGTCAGAGGTCAGAGGTCAGAGGTCAGAAGGAGACGTTTTTTGAAAAGATATACAGTGTGGCGGTCAGCGTTGTGGGCGGTTTTGTGGGGAGCGCTGCTGTGCTTTTCGGGCGCGGTATTCGCCACTCAGCCGGAGAGCAAGCCGCAGAAAACCATCAGGCTGGCTTTTCCGACGGCGGAAACCGGCTTCGATCCACCGCGCGTTCATGATCTTTATTCCAACACGGTCAACGAAGCCATTTTCGAGCGGCTGCTGACGTATGACTATCTGGCGCGACCGGTGCGTCTGGCGCCGATGACGGCGACGGCGTTGCCGGAGATCACCGATAATGGCAAAACATATACGTTCACGATACGCCCCGGCATTTTGTTTCACCCCGATCCGGCGTTCGACGGCAGGCCGCGTGAATTGACCGCCGCCGATTATGTTTACAGTTTCAAGCGGACGCTCGATCCGAAAATCCGCTCGCCCTGGGCGTTCATGCTCGAAGGGAAAGTCGTCGGGCTGGATGCGCTGGCGGAAGCGGCGAAGAAAACCGGAAAGTACGATTACGACACCGATGTCGAAGGGTTGAAAGCGCTGGATCGCTACACGCTGCAAATCCGTTTGCTGGAACCGGATTACAACTTTACTTATATTGTTGCGCATACGCCGTTTTCTGCGGTAGCGCGCGAGGTGGTGGAAAAGTATGGCGACGAGACGATGGCGCGTCCGGTCGGAACGGGTCCCTATGTCCTGAAACAATGGACGCGCGGTGCGCGCATCGTGCTCGAAAAAAATCCGGAATACCGTGGGATCGCCTGGGATTTTGCGGCGAGTGAGGACGGCGACGCGGAACTGGTGCGCACGATGCAGGGAAAACGTTTGCCGTTGATCGACCGCGTTGAAATTTCGATCATCGAGGAAGAGCAATCGTCCTGGCTGGCGTTCAACCGCAAGGAACTCGATTTCAGCGGCGTCGGCGGATTTCGTGAAAAAGTATTCGATGAAAAAGGCGAGTTGAAACCGGAGTGGCGCGCGCAAGGTGTCAAACTGATACGGGCAATCGATCCTGAAGTGACCTACACTTTTTTCAATTTCCGCGATCCTGTCGTCGGCGGTTTTGAGAAAGAAAAGCTGGCGTTGCGCCGCGCGATTATCATGGCGTACAACCGCGATGAAGAAATTGAAGTGATCCGCAAAGGACAAGCAGTTCGGGCAACCATGCCGATTCCGGTCGGTGTGGTGGGACATGATCCGCGTTACAAGCCGCTGAACACGTACAATCCGCCGCTTGCGAACAAGTTGCTCGACGCTTTCGGCTACAAAAAAGGCAAAGACGGTTTTCGGACGATGCCCGATGGTTCGCCGTTGTTGTTGAAGTACGCGACCGGAACGACGGCGATTGAGCGGCAGTTCAACGAGTTGTGGAAAAAGTCGATGGACACCATCGGTGTCCGCATCGAGTTTCAGCCGGGCAAATTCGCCGACCACATCAAGGCGACGAAGGTGTGCCAGTTGCAAATGTGGGGAGCGGCATGGATCGCGGATTACCCCGACGGCGACAACTTCATGCAGCTTTTGTACGGGCCGAACACCGGGCAGAGCAACAACGGCTGTTATGAATCGAAAGCGTTTGACGCTTTTTATGAAGCGTCGCGGAAGTTGCCGGATTCGCCGGAGCGCAATCATTTGTTTTTGGAGATGACCCGGCAGATGGAAGTGGACGGCGCCTGGGCGCTGGGTGTTTCGCGCGAGCGCAATACATTGATCCGCCCCTGGGTGCTTGGCTACAAAAAGCATCCGATTCTGAACGCGATCTGGTTTTACCTCGACATCGATTCGGCGAAAGCGCCATGACTGCCTACATCGCTCGCCGTTTGTTGCAGATGATCCCGACCATGTTGGGGGTCGTGTTGTTGCTGTTCGTTTTGTTCAACTGGGTCGGCGGCGATCCGGCGTATATTCTGGCGGGAAAAAACACCAGCGATGCGCAGATCGCCAACATTCGCCATCAGTTGGGCGTTGACCGTCCGGCCTATGTGCAAATCGGTATTTTTCTGAAGCAAATCGTCACCGCCGATTTCGGCGCAAGCTGGAGCACCAACGAACCGGTGTCCGACATTCTGAAAACACGGCTGGGACCTTCAATGACCGTGATGTTGCCGATGATGGTGTTGGGGGTGTTGTTGGCGATTGCGTTGTCGCTGATCGTGGCGCGGTTTCACCGTTCGCTGACTGACAGGGCGGTGATGGTCGCGTGCACAGTCGGCATGTCGGTTTCGATTCTGGTCTATATCATCGTTTTTCAGTATGTGTTTGCGTATCGGCTCGGCTGGTTTCCGGTGCAGGGTTGGAGCGATTCACTGTGGACGAATCTGACAACATACGCAGCGTTGCCGATTCTGATCGGGCTTTGCGTCGGACTGGCGCCCGACCTTCGGCTTTTTCGTTCTTTCGTGCTCGATGAAATCGACCAGGATTATGTGCGCACCGCGCGCGCCAAAGGGTTGTCGGAAACGCGCATTCTGTGGGTTCACGTCTTGCGCAATGCGGCAATTCCGATCGTGACTTTTGTGATGGCGGCGTTGCCGGGTCTTTTGGTGGGTGCGTTTCTGATCGAACGCTTTTTCTCGATTCCGGGGATCGGGCGCGAAGTGCTTTTGGCGGTTGAGCGTTCGGACTTCCCGGTGATCAAAGCGATCACGGTTTATGTGGCGCTGGCGACGATGCTGGCCAATCTGGCCGCCGATCTTATTTACAAAGCGGTGGACCCGCGGGTCGAGTTGAAGTAGCGATGGCAGCGATGGCAAAAGCGTTTCATTTCCCCATGTCGGCAACGGTTGCCGTCAATCGCGGCAACGGTTTCTGGTCGCTGGCCTGGCAACGCTTTCGTGATGATCGCGTCGGTGTGGTGTCGTTGGTGATCGTCGCGGCGTTTTTTGTGGTCGTGTTCTTGTCGGCGCTGGGCGTGATCGCTTCCGGCTGGAACGAGGAAGTGGCGATTCCCGATGCGCCGCCCGATCTGTGGGGCTTGTTGAAACCCGCTCCGCCGATGGCGATGGAGAGCGCAGCGCAGCGAGCGGCGCAGAGGATGGGAAAAGAGCCGAGCCTGGAACCGTTGCTGCCGTCGGCGGTGATGGATCCGCTGGCGGAAACGCTTGCGCGGTTGCGCGGAGAAAGCGATGTGTTGCCGGAGAGCCGCGTCGTTGATCCTCTGGCCGAAACGTTGCGAACGCTTGGCGCGGGCGATGAGCTTTTGACGACAACAATAGAAAAGCGCATGAGCCTTCCGTTCGGCGGCGACCGCTGGGGGCGCGACGTTTTGACCAAGACGATCAAAGGCTCGCAGACCTCGATCATCGTCGGATTGACAGCCGCCTTGCTAGCGACCTTTTTGGGAACATTGCTGGGCGCGCTGGCCGGTTACTACGGCCATCGCACCGACGACGCGCTGAACTGGTTTTACAGCGTGTTCAACGCCATCCCTTATTTGCTGCTGATTCTGGCGGTGGCGGCGGTGTTGCAACAGCGCGGCGTGGTGACGGTGATTCTGATTTTGGGATTGACCGGCTGGACGGGTGTTTTCCGATTGGTTCGCGCCGAATACATCAAACATCGGGGGCGCGAATATGTGCGGGCGGCGCACGCTTTCGGTGTGCCGAACCGCAGAATTCTTTTCTTCCACATTTTGCCGAACGTGTCGCATGTGGTGCTGGTCAATGTGTCGATTCTGGCGGTCGGCTTCATCAAAGCGGAAGTGATTTTGTCGTTCCTCGGTTTCGGCGTGGCGGTGGATGAAGTGTCCTGGGGGTCGATGTTGAACGACGCGCACCGGGAATTGATCCTCGGAAGATGGTGGGAACTGCTGGCGGCAGGTGGCGCGATGGCGTTGCTGGTGACGGCCTTCAGTTTGTTGACCGATGCGATGCGCGATGCGCTGGATCCGAAAATACGGGTGGCGTCATGAGTGATCTCGTGAACGCCACAGCTTTGGCAACTTCAGTGTTGTTTTCCGTCGAACGCTTGTCGGTGGCGTTTCGCCGACGGCGACAAGCGCCGTTCGTGGCCGTGCGGGAAGCCACGTTTACGATTCATGAAGATGAAACCGTAGCGCTGGTCGGCGAATCCGGTTCCGGAAAAAGCGTGACGGCGTTGGCGATGATGGGGCTTTTGCCGAAATACAGTGCCGAGATTGCGGACGACAGCCGGATCCTGTATCGGGAACGCGATCTCCTGCGGTGCAGCGATGAAGAGCGGCGGCGTTTGCGCGGCGCCGACATGGCGATGATTTTTCAGGAGCCGATGACATCGCTCAATCCGGTGTTCACCATCGGCACTCAGATCGCCGAAGTGCTGCGATTGCACAAGGGAATGTCGGCATCGGCGGCGCAGGCGCGTTGCATTGAATTGCTCGACGAAGTCGGTTTGCCGGAACCGCGTCGGGCGCTGGCGCGTTATCCGAGCCAGCTTTCCGGCGGACAACAACAACGGGCGATGATTGCGATGGCGCTGGCGTGCACGCCGCGTTTGTTGATCGCCGACGAACCGACGACGGCGCTCGATGTGACCGTGCAAAAACAAATCGTCGAACTGTTGAAAACGCTCAAGACGCGGCACCGGATGTCGATCCTGTTCATTTCGCACGATCTGGCGCTGGTCGGTGAACTGGCCGACCGCATCATCGTGATGCGGCACGGAGAAATACGGGAAGCGGGCGAAACCGTGCGCATTTTTTCGTCGCCTCGAGACCGTTATACACAAGCGCTGCTGCAATGCCGCCCGCGCCTGGACGATGTGCCATCGCGCTTGCCGACCATCGACGATTTTATGGTGGAAGCGCAGCCACTCTTTCCCCTCCCCCTTTGCGGGGGAGGGTGCCTCGAAGGGGCGGGAGAGGGGGAAAGCCCAAGCCCCCTTTCCAAAGGGGGTGTCGGCGAAGCCGACGGGGGTTTGCCTTCCGCAACGGGAGAGAAGAACAAAACGCTGCTTCTTGAAGTCAGCAACCTCAAGAAAAGTTTTTTCAAACGCGAAGGCTCGTGGCGGCGTCACGAAATTCCGGCGGTCAAAAACGCATCGTTCACGTTGCGGCGCGGCGAGACTCTGGGGATTGTCGGCGAATCCGGTTGCGGCAAAACAACGCTGGGATTGACGCTGTTGCGATTGCATCAAGCGACGGGCGGCACAGTGCGTTTCGACGGGCAGGAGGTGTTGGCGTTGTCGGAAGAAGCGTTCATGCCTTACCGGCGGCGCATGCAGATCGTGTTTCAAAATCCGTATGCGTCGTTGAATCCGCGCTTCACCGTCGGCCAGAGTTTGCTTGAACCGATTCTGTTGCACCGGATGGCTGCCGACCGGCAGACCGCAACCGCGCTGGCGTTCGACTGGTTGCATCGCGTCGGCCTGGATCGCGATGCGTTCGATAAATACCCGCACGAATTCTCCGGCGGACAGCGGCAACGGATCGCGCTGGCGCGGGCGCTGACCGTCGAGCCGGAATTGCTGATTTGCGACGAGCCGGTTTCGGCGCTCGACGTGTCGGTGCAGGCGCAGATTCTGAACTTGCTTAAAGATTTGCAGGCGCAACTCGGCGTGTCGTACCTGTTCATTTCGCACGATCTCGCGGTGGTGCGTTATTTGTGCGACGCGGTGATGGTGATGCGCGACGGCGAAGTGGTGGAAATCAACGATGTCGATTCGCTTTACCGGAATCCGCAGAGCGCTTATACGCGGCAACTGTTGGCGGCGGTGCCGAGGGTCAGGTATCAGGGGTCAGAGATCAGAGATCAGAGGTCAGGTATCAGGACGTAGGGGCGCGATTTATCGCGCCCTGTTTGTTCTCACGCGAAGGCGCGAAGCCGCGAAGAAACGAGAGCTCCCTCCCCTTCAAGGGGAGGGTCGGGGTGGGGATGGGGTTGCGTAGCCCGGATAAGCGAAGCGCCATCCGGGAATTAGGCATCAGAAATGCGTCATTGCGAGGAGCGTAAGCGACGAAGCGTTTTTTCGTTGTGCGCATTTTCTGGATTGCTTCGCTTCGCTCGCAATGACGCAGATTTTTGTGCTCTTGCGTTCTTTGCAGTTAAATTTTTTCAACAANCCCCCGCCCGCCTGCGGCGGGCACCCCCTTTGGAAAGGGGGCTTTCTTCGCGCCTTCGCGCCTTCGCGTGAGATCCTTTTCTGGATTGCTTCGCTTCGCTCGCAATGACGCAGATTTTTGTGTTCTATGCGTTCTTTGCGGTTAAATTTTTTCAACAAACCCCCGCCCGCCTGCGGCGGGCACCCCCTTTGGAAAGGGGGCTTTCTTCGCGCCTTCGCGTGAGCGAAAAAAGGGCGGGTTTGAAACCCGCCCCTACACACGCAGACGCTTTTTTCTCCGCGTGATCCGCATTTTCTTTGTGTTCTATGCGTTCTTTGCGGTTAATTCTTTTTGGCGCAACGAATACACGCAACCGCAATACTTCTGCCGATAAAAATGTTCTTGCTTGGCGAGTTCGACAGCGCGTGCCGAGCCGCCGCCTTTGCGCCAGTTGTGTGTCCAGAACAAGAGGTCGGGGTAACGGCTGGCGGCGCGTTGGCCGCAGTCGTTGATTTGGTCGAGGTCTTTCCAGCGCGACATGCCGAGCGACGATGCGAAAACCGTGAAGCCGTGTTCATGTGCGTAAAGCGCCGTGCGTTCAAAGCGAAGATCGAAGCATTGCGTGCAACGTGCGCCGCGTTCGGGTTCGTTTTCCCATCCTTTCGTTCGGGAAAACCAGACATCGGTATCGTAATCGGCGTCGATGAAAGGAATGCCGTGTTGTTCGGCGTAGCGTTTGTTTTCTTCTTTGCGGATCAGGTATTCACGTTCGGGGTGAATGTTCGGGTTGTAGAAAAAAACGCTGAAGTCGATTCCCGCGTCGGCAAGCGTTGCGATGACATCGCCCGAACAGGTGGCGCAGCAGCAATGCAGCAACAGTTTGTTGTGACCGGCGGGAAGAGCGAGTGGCGGAGGGGCGGACATGGGGTTGCTTACCACAGAACAGGAGTATCATCCGAGTAATAAAAAGAGAAAAAAGCACCGACCACAAGGATCGGTATTAAACAAAATACCGGAGACACCTCTAAAACAAAGAACAAAAAGAGCGAAATGAGCGATGCGATAGCAAAACTCACTGCAACCATTTTAAAAGGACGCTTCCTTCTTTCTTTGAGTGCGTTGGGTTCAGCCTCCTCCCGAGGAATAAAATCAGTACTGTTTTTATCCATACGAAAGTTTCTCCTTTTCAGATGCGCTATCCTTTATAAGGAAGATAGGGTTTGAAGCTGGGATTTCACTTCGTTCCAGCCCACGGTTTTTCCCCCTCTCCCCCGACCCCTCTCCCGCAAGGGGAGAGGGGAGGTTACCATGTGTGCGCTCAAAACGCATGTCTCAGCCCAATGATGGCGCCGATCTGGCTTTGTCCCGGGTTGGGGGCGTGGACGGTCATCGACGAGGCAGAGACCGAATAGGCCGGACCGTTGCCGCGGTTGTGGATGTAGCCCGTCGAGAGGTAGGCCGCCGTCCGTTTCGAGAAGGCGTAGGTGGCGCGCAGGACGAACAGGGTGGCTTTGCTGTCGTAGGAGGGGTTGTCCATGTAAGAAATCTGACCATCGAAAGTCATGTTTTGCACCGGCACGCTGGCGCCGAGGTAGTAGAGGTTGGTGTGCAGGTTGCGGGCATCGGTAGCGATGTTTCGATACAGCCAGCCGCCGCCGATTTTTGTCTGGTTGATTTTGACGTAGCCGTTCAGGTGGTAGCGCTGATCTTTGTCGCCGGAATGGTTGAAGGCGATGCCGGCGGCGCCCGGCACAACGATGATCGGTGTTGCGCTGGAGCCGCCGCGGATTTCTTCGAAAGCGCCGGTGACGCCCCATTGGGCTGCGTTGTATTTGACGAGCGCCGACCAACTGGTGCAGGCGCGGTTGCCTTGTTCGCCGCCGCAGTTGCCGGCAGGAGAAGCGTCACGACCCAGGGAGTAAACACCGCCGATGGTCAAACCACCGAACGTGCCGTAATACGAAACGCTGTTATCGACCCGCGCGTTGGGAAGGTAGCTGTCGAGCGACGCCAGACTGAACACCGCCGGACCGATCACGTCGGCGTCGATGATGGCGCGGAAGGTTGTTGTCCATTGCCGACCGATGTCGATGTGTCCCCAGGCGCCACGCAGACCGAGGGTGGACTGACGGCCAAACAAACGACCGCCTTGCAGGTTCCCGCCCTGATCCGGCGCGAAACCATTTTCCAGAACGAAAACGGCGTCGAGTCCGTTGCCGAGACTTTCCGCACCGCGAAAGCCCAGACGTGACGGAACGCTGCCGGAGAGTGTCGGTATTCGGATGACGCTGCCGCTGCCCTGAGAAGCATGGTTGACGTATTCGATGCCGGTGTCGATCACTCCGAAAAGCGCAACGTTGTTTTGAGCTTGAGCAGCGAACGCCGAAAGCAGGCCGACGGTCAGAACGATGCTTGCAATGTGAAAGCGGTGACGCATGAGATTTTTCCGTAACGCGAAAACCGCGCTATGGTACATCAGAAATTTAGTTCAGACCAAATATCAGGTCGCTGCCACAGAATTACGCTTCTGTACACAGCATCGCTTCGAGCGGCGGGGCGTGCAGGCAGACGGCGAGAAGAGAGAGGATTTCCTGTTGTGTCGGCGAAGGTGTGCCGCAAGCGTCGTAGAGCGTTTGAAGCAGGTTCTTCTTTTCGTCAAGGGTCAGACGATTCAAGCGGTCGAGCGCTTGCCTGACGGCACGGGTATTCGTTGTCGTGGTTTTGCCGGTGCTGCCAATGGAATCGAGAGCGACTTGTGCCGGTATTTCTTTTTTGTGATTGGTAACGAGTTCTTGCAGCAGTGCGGTATCTGTTGCCCATTCGGACAGGCGAAGAGGGCCGGCTACCCGAACGCGACCGGGCTGCGCCATATCGCGCAGGTATTGATCGACGAGGTGGACGATAGCGATTTCCAGCAATGAAATGTTGTCGTCGGCGGCGATCAGAGTACGCAGGGTGCGAGACAATGTTTTTTGCTGCGCGACAGACAGGGTATGCAGTTGCACCAGCATCAAGCGCACGCGCGTCAACCGCAGGTAGGTTTTTTGAGCGTGAACTTCCGGCTCAAGGAGACGGGCTTGATCGGCAATGTCGTTGCTCCAATCGGTTTCGATGGCTTCCAGTTGGCGACGGCGTACGTTTTCGTCGTCGGCATCCAGCAGGTTGGCGAAGAGCAACGCCAAACCGTCACGCATACTGGAAGCCGTTTCGTGTTCGCTGACGGAGGCGCCGGCGCCTGCCGCGAAATACAACGGGGGCGCTTGGCGCGGTGCATCAACATCGAGACGGGTTTCCGGCGTGGCGCGTCGGATAAAACGAGGATTGAACGAGCGATCAAGCGTCCGGATGCGCTCGACAAGCGGCGGATGGGTGGCAAAGAGTGAGGAGACTTTAACAGCTTCGCCGAGGAAAAAATGGTTGTACGTTTCGGCTTGCGGGGTGTACAGCAACGATGAGTCGGCGTAAATTTTTTTGAGCGCTCCCGCCAGCCCCATCTTCTGGCGGGTGAACTGCACAGCGGAAGCGTCGGCCAGGTATTCGCGTTGGCGCGAGATGGCGGCTTGCAGCAGGCGACCGCCCAGCTTGCCGAAAAAACCAATAACCATCAAAGTAATTCCGAACAAGTAAATCAGAAGCCAACCACGAAGATCATTGCTTGGCCTCAGGCGCAAGATACGACAACCGCTGATATAGACAGCGTAAATACCGAAGATCCAGCTCGAGATTTGTGTATTGAGACGCATGTCGCCGTTGAGCAGGTGGCTGAATTCGTGCGCGACGACGCCTTGCAATTCGTCGCGGTTCAGGCGCTCCAACGCGCCACGGGTGACGGCCAGTACGGCGTCGGCAGGCGTAAAACCGGCGACAAACGCGTTGATGGAGTTTTCATGGGGCAGCCAGTACAACATCGGTATCGGTGTGCGCGAGGCAAGCGCCATTTCTTCGGCAATGTTGCGGAAGCGTTGGTGAAGCGGGTTGTCCGAATGAGAAATGGGCAGAGGCTCTCCGCCCAAGTGATAGGCGATGGTGGCGCCGCCGTCATCACGCAGCTCAAGGAAACGAACGATGGCGGCGCCGATGATAATCGTGATGATAATAAGCGCGGTAGCGCGTGTGCAAAACAACCGTTCCTGAGGCGACATCGACGAGCAACCCCACCAGACAACCGCTGAAGTGAGCGCGGCCACCAGCGTGACGACGAGGAAGAACAACGCCAGAAGAATCAGCGTTTGTCTGCGCGCGTCACGCTGGCTGCGGAAAAAATCCATCGTATGGACGAAAAAGAGTCCTAGAACTGAACTTTCGGCACGTCGCGTTTACCGCTTTCCGCTTCAAGCAACGCGGCTGGTTGAAAACCGAACACACCGGCGACGAGGTTGTTCGGGAAAATCTGCGACAGCGTGTTGTACCTCATCACTTCATCGTTGTACGCCTGACGCGCAAAAGCGATGCGATTCTCGGTGCTGGCCAGTTCTTCGGAAAACTGCATGATGTTCTGGTTGGCTTTGAGATCGGGGTACGCTTCGACCACCAGCATCAAACGGCCGAGCGAGGAATTCAGCGCGTTGTTGGCTTGTGTCAGATGTTGCATCAGCGTTGCGTCGCCGGGCGCGCCGGCGGCGGTTTTGAGTTCGCCGGCGGCAAGGTTGCGGGCGCGGGTGACTTCAAGAAGCGTTTCGTTTTCGTGTTTCAGATACGCTTTGACGCTTTCGACCAGATTCGGGATCAGATCGTAGCGCCGTGTCAATTGCACGTCGATCTGCGAAAAAGCGTTTTTGAACGCGTTGCGGGAGGCGATCAACCGGTTGTAAATGACGGCCAGAAAAACGCCGATGAGGACGATGAGCGCCAACAGGAAATAGAGAAATGAGGCCATGTTTTTTTTCCTTTTCGAAGGGTGGTGCGGTGGAAAAATACAGCGTAAAAACCCGTTGCCTGAAATTATCACATGAAAGGGTTGGATGAAAGGAATTTTGAGCGATTTATGCAAAATCAATGGATGCGTTGCACCTTTCTCCGGTTGCTGTTATGTTCATGTTGTCGCGCTTGCCACAGGGTTTTCAGGATATCCTAAAAACCTCGGTTGGACGTGCTTGCCAGTGCTGCGCTCACCGTGCCAGACAAGGCGCGACGACGACGCGGGCTGCCACCCCGCGAGGAGGAGCAACGCAGTATGGCGCGGCGAGCGTAGTGCTGGAGAGCGCGTAGCGCATTCACTCAATGGGTGAGCAATGAGAAAGACTCCAAAGCAAGCGACTACGCGGTTTTCTATAGATTTACAAGCGGTCAACTGAGGTTTTCAGGATTATGCTTTTTTCTCCAGACCATCCGATCGAACACATCCGCCGCTGGCAGGACGACTACACCCGTTTTCGCCGCGATTTGCACGCGCATCCCGAACTGGGCTTCGAGGAACACCGGACGGCGCAACGGATCAGTGAGCGCCTGACTGCGCTGGGCATTGAACACCATGCGGGGATCGGCAAGACCGGCATGGTGGCGGTGATTCGCGGAAGCGAAACGTCGCCGCATTCAATCGGATTGCGCGCGGATATGGACGCGCTGTCGATGCAGGAAGAGGGCGATTGCCCGCATGCTTCGACGGTGCCCGGTCGTATGCACGGTTGCGGTCACGACGGTCATGCGACGATGTTGCTGGCGTGTGCTCATTATTTGCAGGAAACGCGCCGTTTCGCCGGTACGGCGTATCTGATTTTTCAACCGGCGGAAGAAGGACGCGGGGGCGGCAAGGCGATGCTGGCGGATGGGCTGTTCGAGCGTTTTCCAGCGGAGCGGATTTTTGCACTGCACAACTGGCCGGGTCTGCCGGTCGGCAAAGTGGCGGTGCGTTCCGGGCCGGTGATGGCGGCGTGCGACTACATCGCCATCGACATCGAGGGTTGCGGCGGCCACGGCGCGCATCCGCATCTGACGGTCGATCCGGTGTTGGTGGCCGGTCACATCATCACGGCAGCGCAGTCGATTGTTGCCCGCAATATCAGCCCGATCGATCACGCCGTGATCAGTTTGTGCGGGATGCAGGCGGGCAATATGGACGCGAAGAATGTGATCCCGCGTACCGCGCGTCTCGTCGGCACCGTGCGCACGTTTAACGCCAGGACGCAGGAACGGATCGAAGCGCGATTGCGCGAACTGGTGACTTCCGTCGCGGCGGGTTTCGGCGCCAGAGCGACGTTGCGCTACGACCGGATCGACCCGGCGACCCTCAACGATGCGCAACAAGCGCGATTCGCCGCTCGTGTTGCGGCGCAACTTTTCGGCGAAGAAAACATCGTTCACGATCTCGAACCGTCGATGGGCGCAGAAGATTTTTCCTACATGTTGCAACAAAAGCCGGGCGCTTATTTGCGACTCGGGCAGGGAAGCACGGGGGGCGGCAGCGACGAGCGGCACAACCTTTTTCTGCACAACAGCCGTTACGATTTCAACGATGCGGCGATTCCCTACGGCGCGGGACTGTTGGCGGGGCTGGTGGAAGCGGGGTTGCCAGTCAGAGGTCAGGTATCAGATGTCAGAGGTCAGGTATCAGAGGGCAGAAGGCAGGGATCAGAGGGCAGGGATTAGGGATCAGAGAGAGTGCCTGAGTTCGATGTAAACGGATCCCTCTCCCGCTTGCGGGAGAGGGGTGGGGGAGAGGGTGTACGAGGGGCGCGAAGGAGGACGCTTCAAAGCCCTCTCCTTCAAGGCATAGGTATCTACACAAGTATGGCGACATTTGCCCTGCTTCTCTCGCGTACCTCAAAAAGCGCCGCAGGCGCGTCACGTGAGTAACCGTCGGTGGAGCGCGAACGCAGTGAGCGCGAAACCGGCGGACAGTCGATCTCAACATTCCTCAGCCCCGCAGGGGCTGAACCCCTCGTTCAGCCCCTGCGGGGCTGGGAAGGTGAGATGTTCGCTTCCCGCCGGTTTCGCTCGCGATGCTCGCTCCACCGACGGTTACTCATATCACGCCCCTTCGGGGCTACTCCCTACTTGTGTAGATACCTATGCCTTCAAGGGGAGGGTTTGGGTGGGGATGGGGTTCTTTGGATTTTGCGTCTTGCGCCCTGCAACTTCGCACAGAACGACAGAGGAGACTGATTCTGATGGTTACAAAGCCCCGACGCTATTTCTTTGCGTTCTATGCGTTCTTTGCGGTTAAAATAAAGTTTATGCCATACCGCCCTTTTGTATTAATGGAAAATGCCCATGCCTGCTCACGTTCCCCGCGCCGTTTCTTCCACTGTTTCTCAACTTCCCGATTTCAATCCCATCCTGCGGCAACTGGGTGAGGTCGTCGTCGGCAAGGACGCGCCGCTGACGCTGGCGTTGACGTGTTTGCTGGCGCGCGGTCATTTGCTGATTGAGGATTTACCGGGGGTCGGCAAATCGACGTTGGCGCAAGCGTTGTCGGTGACGCTCGGCTTGCCGTATTCGCGGATTCAGTTCACCAGCGATTTGCTGCCGGCGGATGTGCTGGGTGTGTCGATTTACGATGGCACGGTGCGCGAATTTCATTTTCACCCGGGGCCGATTTTTTCATCGGTGGTGCTGGCCGATGAGATCAACCGCGCGCCGCCGAAAACGCAGAGCGCGTTGCTCGAGGCGATGGAAGAGCGGCAGGTGTCGGTCGAGGGAAAAACGCATCGCCTGCCGCAACCGTTTTTCGTGATTGCGACGCAGAATCCGTTGGAGCAGCAGGGAGCGTATCCATTGCCCGAATCGCAGCTCGACCGTTTTCTGATGGCGATTGAAGTGGGCTTTCCCGATGTTCACGCCGAGCGCGAATTGTTGACCGGCGGCGATCGTCGCGCCCGCATCGCGCAGATATCGGCGCTGGCCGATGGTGCGACGTTGCTCGAATGGCAGGCGATTGCGGAGCGTGTGCATGTGGCGCCGGCCTTGCTCGATTATGTGCAGGCGTTGCTGGCGGCCACGCGCGGGATGACGCCGAGCGCGGCGCGCGAAGGAAAACCTGCGCATGTGCTGCATGGCTTGTCACCGCGCGCCGGATTGATGTTGCTGGCGGCGGCGCGCGCCTATGCGTTGATCGCAAGACGCGATTTTGTGATTCCGGAAGATGTGCAGGCGGTGTTTCCGGCAGTGGCGGGGCACCGCTTGACGGGCAGCGCGCGTTCCGGTCAGGCGGAAGCGCGTACATTGTTGCGGCAGGTCGCGTTACCGTAAGACTGCGATGACGCCGGAACTCGCTGTTTCTTTTCCCGCGCCGGAGCGCGGTCTGCGTTATTGGTGGCAGCGGCAGATTCAACGCCGCTATCCCGACGACGAAGGGACGGTGACGCTGCGTCATCGGCGCATTTATCTGTTGCCGACAAAACGCGGATTGTTTTTTTTGTTCACGGTCGCGCTGATGTTGCTGACCTCGCTCAATTACGCGATCTCGCTCGGCTTCGTGATTACGTTCTTGTGGTTGGGCGTGTTCGCGGCGACACTGACGCACACTTTCCGCAACCTTTTCGGAATGAAGATCACTGCGGTCAGCGCCGGTCATGCGTTTGCCGGCGGGTCGTTGGCGTTCACCGTGTCGATCGACAGCGGCGATCATGAGCGCGAACGTGTACAGTTGTCGGTGAAAGAAGCGCCGTTGCAATGCTTCGACTTGTCGGCGGCGAGCACGCGCTTGATCACATTGACGCGACCGACGTATCGGCGCGGTCGTTTGCCGATGGGGCGATTGACCGTGGCGACAGAAGCGCCGCTGGGATTGTGGCGGGCTTGGTCGTATGTGCATTTTTCGCTGGAGGGTTTGGTGTTTCCGGCGCCGGAAGTGGC
>WQTW01000048.1 GCA_009786085.1 Pseudomonadota bacterium
CAAGGGTTTTATGGAAGCGTGGATCAACAACCAAACTGAGCAGGAAAAAGCCGCATGAACCAATGGGCTTGGTGGACGAAAAACAGAGGGAAGTTCAGTTTCAGCGGGCAGGGGATGTCGTTCAATCCGTACCTGTTTGCTCTCTCGATGATGATGCTTAACAACAGTCTTTATAGGCAGGGGTGGAGCGTCGGTGGACAAACAACAGACATCAACAAGGACGTCTTGAAGTATCCGTTTGGCTTGGGCTTGAGCTCGATCATGTTCAACGATTCGTTGTTCAGACGCCTTGGGGTCGGTGGTAAATGGGCGTCCATCCTTTCAGGTTCATCTCTTGTCGCCAGGGCGTTCGGGCACAAGAAGCCAGAGGCGCGCGGCGGCGGTGTGATGGGGAACCTCTCTCTCGACGGCTTCGACGGAGAGATGTATCAGGATTTTGTAAGACGGGGCGGCTGGTTTCGCAGCGATAAATGGAACACCGAAAAAGCACCGATGAACAGGGAAATGCGCCTGCTCATCAACAACACCATCGGCCAGGTGCCAAAACAAATGAAAGAATTGCTCGAGGAGTTCGGGCAGGACTTCGGCGATGTGTTTGGTGATGATTGGTCAAAGTGGTTCAAAATCGTTCTTGCTGACAAAGGCAACTGGGATGAGATCGAGGAACGTCTGGCGAAGGAAACGACGCGCGTTTACCGCGAGATGGCGACGACCGCCGTTGAATCGATCCGCGAAGGGTGGGGGAAATTCGTCTCCGATTTGAAAGACCTCGATCCTGAAGAATTCGGCGGCGAGATGCATCGGATTCTCGTGTCGCTGAGAGTTCTTGACGACATCAAGGGCATTCAGGACAGGATTTTTGGTGTCACCGGTTTGGTTGTCGAGGATTTTGAGGCGCTCGGTGATGCGGGTGAATTGATCTACGAAACCATTTCCCGTTTGCACGACACGTTTTCGGCAACAAACCGGCTGGCAAGGCTGACGGGCATTCAGTTTTCAGGGGTTGGGCTTGACAGCGCCGCAACGCGGCAGGCGCTGGTTGACGATGCCGGCGGCGCAGACGCGCTGCTGGAGATCACCGATGCGTACTGGCGCACGTTCGCAACGCAGGCCGAGCAGTTCGCGGCCTCAAAGGACATTCTGACTGAGGCGTTCGACGCCATCGGCGTGTCGATCCCGCGCACGGCGCAGGCGTACCGCGACCTCGTTGCCGCGCAGGACATGAGCACAGAGGAAGGCCGTAGGGCGGCGCTGCAACTGATGCAGGCGGCCGGGCTGTGGCAACAGACGGCTGGCGTTTTTGAGGCGATGAAGACGAATTTTTCAGACAGTATTGCCGACATGCGCCGCGCGTTTGAATTGGATGGGTTGAGCAATCAGGAGAAGTATAACAAGCTGAAGGAAGCGGCAGATGCGGCGTGGATCGAGTTGCAAACGGCAACCGACCCCGAGGAAATCACGCGGCTCATCAACGCCATCCAGAGGGATATGAGCGGTGCCTGGGGCTTGCTGAATGATGACCAGAAGCGGGCGATGCGCGAAGAGTATTTGAGAAAGCTCGACGAGCTTGAGGCGATGGGACTTGACCGCATCGACGTTGCGCAGAGCGAGTTCTTCGGCGTCGATGTTGCCAGCAAGAACGTCGCCGATGCTTTGACCAATCTGGCGCAAACCGTATTCAGCATCGACGACGCCATCAAGAGCGCGGAAGATTATATCGGAGCGCCAAAGGATGTCTTGTCGGCGTTAAAGCCGATCATGGAAGAAGCGATCAACACGTCGAAGCCGCTGGCCGTCGATACGGCGCTGTACGTATTGAAACCGCTGCTCGAAGAACGCGGCGTCAGCGACACTGGCGAAATGTCGCGGATGATCGAGTACGCGCTCAAACCGTTGCTTGATGTACAGGAAAACAACGGTGATCGTTACATCGAGACGTTGCAGTTCGCGCTCGACAAGATCAACGAAGGCGCGGCGGCGTCCATTGACACAAGCGGTGCGAGCAAAGAACTGGAAGGTTCCGGCGCGCGTACCGGAAAAATTCTCGAAGATGCCGGTTCGTCTGTGGCCGGTGCGCTCATCAATGGTGCAAGGGCGATGGCGGCGGCGGCGAGTGTGCCGCAACGTGTCGCCATCGAAGTGATCACGCCGACCTACCGTCCATCGGAGGCGAACTGATGTCTGCGCTTGAAGAAAGGCTACGGCCTGAAAGCCGTTTTACCGAAGTCGGGTATCTGGTACAGATCGACGCCGAGACGGTTTATCGCTTCTGTTCATGGGGCACGGTCGAGTGGCGCAACCAGTTGTGGACGGGCGGGACGATAAAAGCCATCAAGCGGACGGACGCTTACCCATATTCGCAGTCCGGCGCGCTGACGCTGAATGACCCTGATCTTTCTCTGATGGCTTCGTTTTTGAGGTTGAAGGTCGCCAACAGGCGCGTCCGCATCTGGTACACAGCGGTGTTCGATCTATCGTCTGAGCCTGTGCTTTGGCTCGATGCGTTCACCGACAACATGGACGATACCGGCACGGGCTTCACGCTCGGCATTTCGGCAACGAACGCTGGATGCGATTACGCGCCGCGCCGTCGTGTCAGCAAGAGCGATTACCCGTACTTGCTGGCGCCCGGAACGACGCTCAACTACGCCGGCGGAAAATTCACCTTGCAAACGAGGTCTTTATGAGCGTGCCGCGCTACCCTGATCTGCCTATCGACGCCGACACCTGGCCGACGTACAAGGACGGAAGACTGCTCGATGAATCGATGGACGGTATCGAGGCTGAACGCCTGATCTGGCCTGGGCAGCGCATCGCGCGCCTGACGTTGACGCATCCTTTTTTGAATGATTCCGAGGTTCAACAGCTTTTCGATTTCTATTCTGCCAACCCGTTTACGCCGTTTGAGCTTTCGTTTCGCGGCGAAATCGTCATCTGCAAGTTCATCGGTCGCCCGCGGAAAGTGGCGTCGCGTGGATGGTGGACGTCGATGCAGGCAACGGTGCGGGAGGTGTGAGATGGTGACGCGAGAGACACGGACGCCGGAGCCGTGGGAGGTATCAAATTCTCCAATAACCGTCAATCCTGACGGGACATTTACTTTAGGTGGTGTGGGCAGAACTGGCCCCACTGACCCAACCGGAGCGCGGACGCCGACGCCTTTTGAGATCGCTTCTCGCAGCGTTCGTGGAGGCACGGCAGGGTCTGATTACATCGTTCCGCCGTGGACTGGCAGCAATACAGTCACGTCAGGAGCAATGAACAGTGTCGCGGCAGCGCAACCGCGAGAGTGGCAGATAGCGAATATCGCCGCCATCGGCACGGTTGTTCCGATTGTTTACGGTGTCGATCAGGTCGGCGCGCGCTACCTCGGCGGCGTCGAGCAGGGAACGACGGTGTTTCTCTCGGTACTCTGGTGCGAGCAATGCATCGGTGTGCAGGCATTGTGTAACAACAGCGGCGAGGCGATACCGACGTCAATCACGGTGCGGCACTACGATGGCTCACAGACGACGCCGGACGCCCGCCTGAAAGCGGCGTATCAGGCAAAAGGCCAGCCGTTCGACCACGCGCTGCCGGGGACGTGTTATTCGGTATTCGAGTTCTTGCCGACCAGCGCCATCGATCCGGCAGGGATTATTGCCACAATAAAGGGGCTGCGCGTTTTTGACCCGCGCGATGTAACGCAGGATTTGAACGACGGCGCAACATGGAAGTGGTCAGACAACGCGGCGCTGTGTCTCGCTGATTTCCTGTCGTCAAAAGACCACGGCTACGGAAAGGATGTTGACTGGGAATCGGTCAAGGATGCTGCCGATTTCTGCGACGAGATTCTCGGTACCGGCGCCGACCAGCAGAAGCGCCGGACGGTCAACTGGGCGATCACGGAAAGAATGGATACGGCGGCCATCGTCGAAGCGATGCGCGCTTACGCCGGGTGCTTTGTCGTTGCCGATTACAGCACGGATTCGTTGCGCTTGCAGCTCGTACCCGACCGGCCTGTTGACGGGCCGGAGTTTGTGCTGACGGCGGCAGACCTCGATGGTGTTCCGAAAATTCGGCGACGCGGTACGCGCGAAACGCCGACCGTCATCCGCGCTGTTTACACCAGCACGGCCAGCAGCCCTTTCAAACAGGAAGACGTTTACGATCCCGACCCGATGGAAGACGGCTGGGACAATATCGACATTGTCGAAAGCACGGTGAACTTCCCCGGAATCAACAACCGCTCGGCGGCGAAACGCGAGGCGCGCGAGCGACGCCTGAAGTTCATGCTCGGCGATCTGGATATTTCCGCGTCGGTGAAAGACATCGGGCTGCTCATCAAGGCCGGAGACGTTATCTCGCTCCCGCATCCGGCGTTCCCGGATGGAAAGCTGTTCCGCGTCAAAAACACGCCGACGCTGACCGGGCCGGCGCGCTACAAGATCGAGTGCGGCGAATACCAGCCGCAGATGTATTGCGACGAGGTTTTTCCTGAGCCTGAGTATCCTGATACCACGCTGCCCGACCCGTCAAACGTACCGGAGATTACCGGCCTTGTGGCGGAAGAACGATTGTTCCAGCGTCCGAACGGTACTGTGACTTCGCGCATCGTCGCCAACTGGACGCCGCCTGTGTGGCCGTTCACGATGGAATACCTGATTGAGTTGACGGCGGATAATCTGCCGGTTGTTCCGCTGCAAACAGTATTCTCGGCGATGTTCATCTCGCCGGATGTCGAGGAAGGACGGCATTATGTGCTTCGCGTTGCCGCGAAATGTCGCGGCTTCGTCGGTCCGTGGAGCGCCATCGACATCACGGTGCTCGGAAAACACCTGCCGCCAAGCGACGTCGAGCGCTTTACCGAGGCGCTCGATGTGAACGGAACGGTGCACCTCGCTTGGACGCCAGCGTTCGACATTGACCCGATAACCTACGAGGTGAGGCGCATCCTCGATCCCGGCATCGACTTAAGCGAAGCGGTGCCGGAAGACCTTAATACTCTGTGGGCAGCCGCCGTTGTTGTCGCCTCGCCGGCGGTGACGCGCGCATCGCTGCCGTTGCAGCCGCCATCCGCCTATGTCTATATGGTGAAAGCAAAGGACAGCGTCGGCAATTACTCGGTCAACCCGTGCGCTGTGGCGCTGACCGTGAGCCTTGATGATGACGCGCGCTTCGTTGACACGTTCACGATGGCGATCACAACGACGGTGAACGCAAGCGCCTGGACGGTGCTTGCCGACCCTGGCACGCGCTGGACATCAGATCGTGGAGAGAGTATCAATTTCGGCCACGTTGACGCCGACCCGGCTACCGGAACACTTGAAGACCTGTCCGGCGTTGTGGCGGCGTTGCCGCACGATGCTGGAACGAGCGAGCTTGTCAGCCAGTTGTACGACGTCGGAACCGTTGTCGGCGGCACATGGACGGCCACCGCATCAACCACGAATCACGACGACAGCGCCACGCTGATCATCGAGTTGTCAAACAACATGATCGACTGGGAACAATTCACCGGCACCAGCGGCAGCGCAAGCGCGTCACGGCCGGCACGGTTTGCGCGGCTGCGCATCACCAGTGACGGATCGTACACGGTGACAGGAAAACCAGTGCTATCGCTTGCCGCCATTCCGCGCGTGGAGACCGGAGAAATACTCGTCGGCAGAACCGGGATTTACACAGCGCGAACGACCGGCAGATACAAGGGTTTTCTCGGCGATAACCCTGTCGATCTGGAATATCTCGGAACCGAAAACTACACGCCGGAGCGCGACTCAATCACCATCAACGCCGACGGCACGGCGAGCTTCGATGTGTACCTGCGCGATCAGTACGGTGAGCGAGTCACAGGCCGCGTGAAATGGACATTCAGAGGGGTTTAACTATGGCAACCAGACCTTTTAACAGATTCGACGTGGCGACGCCCGCCATTACACAGACGCGTCAGGCACTAGTTGACGGAATCCGCGACAACCAGATCGCGATGTATCTTAACGCCGCTCTCTATGGTGGCATCGGCTGGAACGGCCCGACGATCACGCGCGATGGATACGGACGCGCAACGCGCGGAATCGCAACCAATGCTGACGACCCGGTGGCCGTGCGTGTTGACTGGACGTATTACACCACCGGACCAGCCGAAGGGCTGTGCCAAGCCGCCGCGCTCTACTACTCCGAAGACTATACCGGCGACGGAAGTGCGGCAACGTGGGCGGCTGTCGGTACATTAACGTTCACTTACGACGCTGGCGGCAATCTTTTGTCGTCGGTGTGGGCTTACGCTTAACAGGAGGCATGCAATGTTATTTTCACCCGATACTGAAAACCGGATTTCACAGCTTTGGAATGCGTTGGTCAAAAATCCGCGAGCGTCGAATCTTGACAATCTCGACGCGCTGGTGAGCAGCAGGCAGCCGACAGCGACGGCGTTGTCGCAGTACAACGCGCTGGTTGCGGCAATCAACAACGCGACTATCAATGCGGGGCGGCTGCGGCGCATGTGGTGGACAACACCAGGGACGTTTACCTTTATCGCTCCGGTCGAAGATTTGATTATTTACGCGTCCGGCGCTGGCGGTGGACACGCTAGAAACGGCTTACAAGACAGCTTCGGTGGCGGTGCGGCCTCAATTATCGCTCTCCCAATGAGGGCAACTGTAGGGCAGCCGATAACTGTCGTCGTTGGCGCTGGTGGCACAAACAATTTAAGCGCCGCGAGCAGTAACAGCGTTTTTGCTGGTCATGGTGGCGATACGTCCTTGCTTGGAGTCACGGCGCAAGGCGGACGTGGCGGGGTTGCTCCTCCGTCTGGATCTTCGTCGTCGCATGCTTCGCCCGGGACGCATCATAGGAATTTAAGGCTGTCCCAGTGGTATAAAGATGGCGAATCGGGGGCAGTTGCATCAACGCCAGGGGTCAGCGCACTGGCAGGAATTAACGGCGATGAAGCCATTGGTCGAGGCGCAACGTCAAACACCGCCTACATAACGGCTGGCAATGGTATCGCCGGTATTGAGTGGATCGGAGCAGCATCATGAACAGCCCACGCTATCAAGCCCTCGTTGTCGGCGGCGTTTACGATTTTCAGACCGGCAAAATCATCCACCGCCATCACCCGGAATGGGCGGATTACCAGCGGTATCTTTCGACCAATATCGGCGGCGTGCTGCCGCCGACTGCGCTACCGGCACACCTCTCGTTTGAAGCGTTGCGCGACACCATCAGCCAGCAGATCAAGGATCACGCGACAACGCTTAAAACACGCGCGGCGATGGGAGAGTCATTCGCCGAGGTCGCCGAGTGGACGGTCAAAGCGCAGGAAGCCACCATCGTGCTTTCCTACAGCGACACCACGACCAACGCGACATTGCGACGCCGTGCGCCCTTCCTGTTCAGCGAAGCGCAAGCGCGCGGGATCACCGTCAGGGCATTGGCGCGCCGCGTGCTGGAGAAACACAGCCCCTACCGCGACCTGCTCGGACAAATCGCCCGTGCGTCCGAGAAGCACAAACGCGCCCTCGACAAAATGACCGACAAGCGCGACCTGCTCGTGTACGACTGGCTGACCGATTGGCCGGAGATATAGCATGCTCTCATTCAAAAAACTGTCTATCGTTGTAGCGGCCTCTGAAAAACCGGCTATTGCAAAAACAGGGGTCGGCGTTGTCGGAACGTTTGTAACGGCGCATGAAATTCAAATCATCGTCGGCATCGCCACATTTGTTTTCATGGTGATGCAGATTATTACCATGATCCCGAAGGTGCGCAGTGCTTTGAGACAGATGGCTGTGGAGAGGGAGCGCGAAAAGCGAAGGAGCGATCTGAATTTCAGCGACATCCGTATCGGGCTTGGCGATGAACCGCCAAAGCGAGAGACGTTGCTTGGCAAGCTCAGGAGGTTTTTCAGTGTCAGAAAAAAATAACGGTGGTCGCATGACGATTGCCGGAATACTTGTGAGCGCCGCTGTAATCGCTTTTATCGCTGGCGAGGAAGCGTTCGTCGGCGAAGCGTACCTCGACCCTGTCGGCGTGCCAACGATTGGCTACGGCACCACTTCCGGCGTCCAAATAGGCGACACGATCACACGCGAGGAAGCCGAAAAACGGCTGATACGCGATGCCGGAGCAGCCGGCGCCGCCATCGTGCGCTGTGTGACCGTTCCGCTCGCGCAGCGCGAATATGATGCCTATGTAAGCTTTATTTACAACGTCGGAGAGGGCGCTTTCTGCCGGTCAACACTGGTAAAAAAACTTAATGCTGGCGATTACGAGGGGGCTTGCAACGAGCTTCCGCGCTGGGTGTACGCTGGCGGGAAGAAGTTGCGTGGACTCGAAATCCGGCGAGAGAAAGAACGCCGCATGTGCTTGGGAGAAGAGCCATGATCCGCAACCTGATACTGGCGGCCATTGCCGCGCTTGCCGTCGGTACTGCTGGCGGTGGCTGGCTTGGTTACAGGCAGGCGTCAAACGCCTGTGACGCTGATCGCTGGCGAACTGAGGCAGAGGCATTGCGCGTCACTTTGACCTGGCGCAACAACGTTTCTGCTGTTGACAGCATGATCGCGCGCTTTGCCTCAGACAAATCGCTGATCACCGAGGCCGAATATGCCAAACTTCGTCAAGATTATGCCGCTCTCAAAAAAATGCGCGACGCTGAAAAAAACAACGCACCAGAATGGCCGCGGTGCGCCCCCATAAAAGCCGCAGCTACCACCCTACCTGACACCTTTGAAGGATCGCATCATGCGCCTATTTTGCCGCCTGCTGATGGTTTGCCTCTCTCTGACGATCTTTTCAGCCTGTACATCAGCGCCTATCGCCCGCTCCTGCGAGCCGATCCCTGAGCACGCGATACAAGCGTGTCAGCGGTGGTGCAGTTACACGGCTGTCGGTGAGCCGGAGCCGGGAGCGACAGCCGAGGAAATCGTGATTCACGCCACCAGCGTTTTCGAGCGCGCCCGCCAGTGTCAGATTGGGTGCGCGGCGCTGGTGCAACACATCCGCGCGCGGGAGCCGGTCGAAAAATAAGCCCGCCGAAGCGGGCTTGTTATCATGCCGATGTGAGTTTAAAGTCTAAATGTTTCCCGAGCGCACGTAGAGCTTTTGCCACCGTGTTAATGCTTGTCTGATATCCGAGATCGGTGATCCTCTGCATTTCCTGTGGGTGTTTCCCGATGCGTTTTGCCAGATCAACGTTACTCACTTTTTGAGTAAGCATCTCGTTGAGCAATAAAACTTTGGCGGCCACCAGCGCCGGAAGCTCGACCGTCTCCTGCCCGCGCGCCGGTTTACTTGGTGTCGGGACAGGCCGACGATCCTCGAAGTAAAAGTCCATTGCCGTGACCAGCGCATCTTCCGCCATTTCAAGCGCTTCTTCATGGGTATAACCGGCGGTCAACGCCTCCGGTATATCCGGGAAGCTGACAACAAAGGTTTTTTCTCCTTTTTCGATATTAATGGGATATCGCATATTCGTTTCCTTTCTCAATTTGTGGCTGAGTTACCAGCCCCTTTCGGGGCTGGCTTCACTCTGTTATTCCAAGTTGTTTAATAATCGCTTTTCTAAGTGGCTCGTCAATATCAAAACTTGGGTGTCTTGGCATCGTGGTTGTTTTTCCGTTAAGTTTGATTTTTGTATGCTTGCTGCCCTCTTCAAAAACCGCGCCTTGCTTTCTCAACCACCGCTTAAACTCACTTTGTTTCACTTGCCATCCTTTCTTTTTTGCCTTACCGTGATTAAATAATAAACGTATGCGTTTACTTTGTCAAGAAGGAAAATAAACTTTTGCGTTTATTTTTAGAGGGTGTTTGATTTAAGTCAAAGATTTCAAGGTCGGCAAAGTAAGCCGAATTGTGGCAAGGGGGTGGGAAGGGGATGGCAATGTAAGCGTCGGATGAACGGCTTTTGCGCTGTGTCTAAAGCACCCACCGCTTCCGCCAGGATAAAAAGTGAAAAGCCCGACATTGCTGTCGGGCTTTCAGGTGCGCACTTTCAGGTGCGCATTGTTGGTGCGGTATTGTTGTTGCGCCCCATCCGGGGCCTCTTTGTTTGTGGCCGCCTCTTCAAGCAGCCTTCAAAAAGCGAAACCATTATACCATCAGGCCACCCTCAGCCTGACATCAAGATGCTTTCCGAGAGCCGCGAGCGCCTTGGCGATCGTGTCGATTTTCGTCGCGTGGCCGAGATCGACAATCCGTTGTACCTCTCTTGGCTGTGAACCGATGCGGCGCGCAAGCTCGGCGTTGCTAATGTTCTGGCGTAACATTTCATTGAGTAGCAACACCTTTGCTGTCACGCTAACCGGTAACTCGATAGTTGCTTGTCCGCGCTCCGGTTTGCCTGGAACCGGAACCGGTCGGCGATCCTCGAAGTAAAAGTCCATTGCCGTAACTAATGCATCAGCCGCCATTTCTAATGCTTCTTCGTAGGTGTCTCCGCAGGTTAAAGCCTCCGGTATATCCGGGAAGCTCACCATAAATCCATCCCCATCTTTTTCAATGCTTACAGGATACCGCATACCATTCTCTCCTTTCTTCGGGTGGCATTACTCTTTGATTCCAAGTTGCTTGATTATCGCCTTTCGGGTTCCCTCACGTATTTCCTTGTTTGGGTGCCTCGGGAGGGTGGTTTGTTTTCCATTCAGCTTCACTTTTGCATGTTTGCTTCCTTCTACAAATGTCGCGCCTTTTTCTTCAAGCCACCGGCGGAACTCACTTTGCTTCACCGTTTCCCTCCTTTCTTCCGCGTGTTTTTACGGCTTGATTGTGGACAATTTTATCCATAACATCAAGAAAAAAGAGGACATTTTTGTCCTTGCTTTGAAGCCGTTTGATTTAAGTCAACCCTCCGCATCAACTCTTCCTTCTCGTCCGCCCCGAGCCGATGAAACCACGTTAGCAGCTTCGCTTCCTCGTCGTTTTCCGCGTAAAAATAGGAAACGGGCATATTCAGCGCGCGGGCAATTCGCCCCACCATCGAGAAATCCGGCTCGTGCTTGCCCCTCTCGTACTGATTCATCCGAGCGCTTGCCGACATTTCATCAATCCCCGCCAGCACGCCAAGCCGCTCCTGAGACAAACCAGCCTCGCATCTTGCTTCCTTGAGACGCTTCGAGAAGACAGCCATTCGTAGTCTCCGCTGTAGAGACTAAGATGATCTTAGGATAATGTTGGCTTAACACTAAGGAATCTTTAGTGCCGCCTTGTCTCACATGAAAGAAGATAGCCCTTGATGCAAAAATCTTCTTTATTCCGATGGCGCTTCACTTTGTGAAATTCCAACTTGCGGGAGAGGGGTTTTTAGCAACCGTAGCCCGGATAAGCGAAGCGCCATCCGGGGAGCCATTCCCGGCGCGAAGCGCCGCTCATTTCATCCCTCTCCCCTTGCGGGAGAGGGTGGCCGAAGGCCGGGAGAGGGGGCTTCATCATCCCTTCGACGATAGAGATAGGCGCTAACCGTTCAACGATTTTGAGATAAACCCGCAACACAAGAAACAACCCATAACCCCGCACACCGAGGAACCCCATGCTTGACCGCCTCCGCTCGTTTTTCCTGAACACCGCCGCTGCCGTTCTTCTGGCGTTTTCCCTCACCGCCGCCGCCAACACCGCTGTCGAATACCACTACGACGCCGTCGGAAACATCATCTCCATACAACGCGCCGGAATAGCGCTGACCATCTCCTCCTTCTCCCCGACCTCCGGCCCGGTCGGCGCCGATGTCGTGATCTACGGCAGCGGATTCAGCGCCAAGCCTTCCGACAACGCCGTATTCTTCGACGAAACCCAGGCCGTCGTGCTTCACGCCACCAGCGCCTCACTCATCGTCAAAGTCCCCGTCGGCGCAACCACAGGGCCGATCCATGTTGACGTCGGCGCGAACACCGCCACATCCGCCACCGATTTCACCGTCACCGACCACTACGGCGTTCCCGAAATCGAAAGCTTTTCCCCGAACTGCGGAACGGTGGGAACCCTCGTCACCGTCAAGGGCAAAAACTTTGATCCTGCGCCGGGAGCCACCCAAGCCGGAACAGCTGGTCTTTTGACCAACACAAACGTCCTCAACTCCACAGAGCTAACCTTCAGCGTGCCCAACAAAGCGGCGACCGGCCACATTCAAGTCGCCACCCCAAGCGGAACAGCCAACAGCAAAGGGATTTTCTTCGTCCCGCCCAGCGGCAGCGGCATCACCTGCGCGGGAAACAGCCTTACACCTATCGCCATCGGACAGAGCAAAGCCATCAACATCGCTTCCGGCGAAAGAGCCGTCCTGATCTTTGAAGCCGACGCCGACGATTTGTTGAGCTTCCATTTATCCGGTATCGTCAAAAACCCATCGACCGCTTCCATCAGCTATTCCCTCTACGACACAACAGGAAAACTATGGAAAAGCGCTTCGATCACCGGACAAGCGACAACCATCTCCCTCCCTCTTGTTCCCGTTTCCGGAACCTACGTTCTTTCACTGTCGGTTGGGAGCAACGGCTCCGCCGATTTATCGGTACGCCTGGATCGTGACCCGATCATTGAGGTGGACACTGACCCTCTGCCGCTCGAAACAGCAATTCCCGGCCAATCGCTTCGTTTCGGATTTTTCGCCGAACAGGGACAATGGCTTGGCGTTGGCTTGAGCGGTCTGACCATCACCCCGGCAGGCGGCTGGATCACCATCACCGTCCTCAGGCCGGACGGCAGCACACTGGAGAGCTTCTGGTCTTATGCGACCCCGGCGGCGGGATTTGCGATCCGCCAACTGCCGACAACAGGCACCTACAAAATCCGAATCGAACCGGGAAACAACGCCACGAGCTTCAACCTTCTGCTGACAGAAGACGTCTCAGCAACGCTGACCGCAAACGCAGCCGCCCAAACCTTCGCGCCGACGCGAATAGGCCAATCGGCGAGCTATACATTTGACGGAACAGCGGGGCAGAACGTCAACCTGCACATGAGCGGCAACACCTTCGTTGGTTATACCTACTTCTACGTTTACGGACCGAGCGGCGCACAACAAACTTCCACCTGGCTCTACTACGGCAGCGGTGCGGGAACCTCGACGATCCTGACCCTGAACAACCTTCCGGCGACTGGAACCTACACCGTGCGGGTCGTACCGCCGAACGGAAAGCTGGGAAGCGTCAACGTAGCCCTGCTGGCCGAAGCTACTGGAGCACTGACACCCGGCAGCGCGGCACAGACCGTCAACCTGCTAACTGGGCAAAACGCCAGCTACACCTTTGAAGGAACCGCAGGCCAATGGTTCGGGCTGGGGCTGAGCGATCTGACCATCACCCCGGCAGGCGGCTGGATCACCATCACCGTCCTCAGGCCGGATGGCGGCACACTGGAAAGCTTCTGGTCTTATGCGACCCCGGCGGCGGGATTTGCGATCCGTCAACTGCCGACAACAGGCGCCTACAAAATCCTGATCGAACCGGGGAACAACACCGCGAGTTTCGACCTTCTTCTGACCGAGGACGCATCTGGAACACTGGTAGCAAACGCCGCCGCCCAAACCTTCGCTCCAACGCGGATAGGCCAGTCGGCGAGCTACACCTTCAACGGAACAGCGGGGCAGAACGTCAACCTGCACATGAGCGGCAACACCTTCGTTGGTTATACCTACGTCTACGTTTACGGACCGAGCGGCGCACAACAAACTTCCACCTGGCTCTACTACGGCAGCGGTGCGGGAACCTCGACTGTCCTGACCCTGAACAACCTTCCGGCGACTGGAACCTACACCGTGCGGGTCGTGCCACCGAGCGGCGTATTGGGAAGCATCAACGTAGCGCTGCAATAATGCGAGTGGCCTGAGCTAAACAAAACCGCAGAACAAAAAAAGCGGCAACCGAACCAACCGAAGAACGAAAGAGAACCATGAAACAAATGCTGACAAACCTGAAAGAGAGATTGAAGATGAGATATCAAACATTTCTGAATGCGCTTTTCTCGCTCACCGCTCTCTTCATTCTGTTTACCGGAACTGCGCACGCGGCCATCACCGATTGCATCGGCCAGAACAGTGATGGCGGTGTTCCCGGTCAGGCCATTTGCGTGCCGCCCGTTCCAGTTCCGATTGGTTCTGGAGAAGGCGCAGACGAAGATGCTTGGAGTTACGATCTCTGCAGCGATTACCCCTATTATTGGAGCGCAGACCTGTCAGCTTGGTGTCGAGCCAGGGATGGTCAATGGATTCCTGGGGGGTTTGGTGCATCATGGTGTGATTTTAAGCGCCCTGTTTATGACGAAGATGTCGTGCCGTACAGCGACAACTACGTTAGAGAGCGTTTCAATTCTATTTGTGATGTGCAAGGCCCCGTTGACAGTGGTTGGGGGCAAACCATTGATTCTATTTTTTGTTATTGTTATACGGGAAAGCCGGAAGGCCCACTTTATCAGAATGATACCCTGATAAGAGATTTCAGGACTGTTGATTTCATCATTACGACTCAGGACAACCTCGGAAACTGCTCCAACACTTTCCCGTTCAGAACCATCGCACGAAAACAGCGCCGCCTCGAATGCCCCACCGGAACGCGGACAAGATATAAAAGCAATGGCGACCTCGAATGCTGGTACCTTCCCGCCGATCGCTGCGAAACCGTTGGACGAAACGGGGGAATCAGTTCTGGTTTCAGCGGCATGTCGGGCGCCGGAGTCTCAGGGGCTTCCAGGTTGACAAAATCAAGCTGCAATCTGGTTGGCAACCCGATCAACACGGCGTTGATGAACAAAATGCAGCGCGAAGAAGATCTGCCGATGACATCGGGCGGTCTGCAATTTGTTCGTTATTTCAACAGCACGCCGTGGCCTCCTGTTCATCCGGAAACAAGGAAAACCACCTGGGACTACTGGCGTCACACCTACATGCGCCGCATTGTCGTGCCGTAC
>WQTW01000049.1 GCA_009786085.1 Pseudomonadota bacterium
GTCACCCTCATGCAGTTGCGCTTCTCTTCGCTCGTTGTGACCAACTCGCGGCGGGACTTCCACCCGCAGGAGTGCGCCCATGCTGGGCGCACTGGATTGCGGCCTTCGGCCTTATCCACCCTACGCTACGAAAAAGGGCACATTGTTCCGCTTGGAAACCCTGCGATACCGGAAGATAGCGAGCTAATCGTAACCGTTCTGGAGCGATTCATGAAGAACCGCGCCGAGAAGCAACGCGAAGCGTTCCGGCGCTTTATGGCCGCGATGGAAAGCGCCCCGCCGTTACCGGATGAGTTTGATGAAATCATCAGCCGACGTGTCAACATCCAACGTGAGTCGAGATCTGCACTGTTTTAATGCACCGTATACATCTTTTGGAAGCGCTGGCTGGAAACCATGTCTTGACACGCCTGTTCGCTCGTCGCGCCCATGCCATAGCCCATATACAACTCAGCGCCGGAGATTATAGAATTATCTGCATTATCATTAAAATAAAGCAACACAGCTTTTTTTTGTAAAAACCCGATTTTCCCCTTATAAGCTGGGCGGGTAAGTGAACAGTTCGCCGATAAACGTTGCTTGTCAGATAAATTCCCCTGCCAATAGCTCACATCATTGAATGGCATTTTTTGCTTCAGCGATGTGCCAGAAGGCAACGCAATCGTGCTAGGCACATAAGCAAAAACGAACAAAGCGCCCTCCTGATCCAGGTGAATGGTCTGAGGGGAAAAGTCGGCGTAGACAATGGTTCTCTTTCTATCGTTCCAATCCTTGTCTGTTTTATCTGTCGTGACAATTTGCATCGCCTGATAGGTCTCTGGGTTCAGCGCATCGATAATGATGGCTCTGGTATACGTTGAACCGAATAAATTGAAGTAATAATCGTATGCCGTAACCTCAAACGACAAGCGATAAAGACCGGGGCTTGTGAATAAGCGACTGTTTATTTCGGAGCCATCACCGGCAGCAAATATACTGACATTCCCATCAGGAGCCGTTAGTGCCCATTGACCTTTATTGGCGAGCGTGCCGGCAGAAAAATTCTCTTTCTCATCTTGGAAAGGATGGCCTTTAAAATATTGCAGAATAGGCGGCGCAAAGTCATCAAAATCAAATGTTTCGTTAGAGGAACGTCGCAAAGTGGGAAGCGCTACCCACTGATCGTGGTTTCTGAAATGCCCTCCATGAAGGCAATTGAAACAGCACGTTTTTTCAATGTTCTCCGGAACTGGCCACGGGTACTGAACCAGCTGGTTCTCTGCGGCGATCAAAACACAGAGCTTCGGAGGCAATGAGGCAGGCAAGCCCGTCAGATGGTTGTTGAGCACAAAAAGCTCCCTCAGAAAAGTGGGCAGCGTATCAGGAAGTTGCGTCAACTGGTTGTCGCTTGCCCAGAACGTTCTTAATGAAGTTGGCAATATATCAGGCAGCCGTATCAGTTGATTGTTTTGCACACGAAGCTCTTCCAGAGAAGCGGGCAACGTGCTGGGCAATTGGGTTAACCGATTATCATTCGCGTCAAGATATTTCAAAGAAGCCGGTAGTGTGTCGGGCAGTTGCGTCAGCTCGTTACTTCCTACGTGAAGTTTCTCCAGAGAAGCTGGTAGTGTGTTAGGCAATTGAGTTAGTCGATTATTGTCTGCGTAAAGTTCTCGCAGGGAAGTTGGCAGTGTATCAGGCAGCCGCGTCAATTGGTTCTTGTTTACATAGATTGTCTCCAGGGAAGTGGGCAACCTATTGGGCAGTTGGTTTAACTTGTTATTGCCTGCATAAAGAGACTTCAAAAAAGCCGGTAATGCCTCGGGTAATCGGGTCAGTTGGGTATCGCTCACAGAAAAAAACGACAACGAAGCGGGTAGTTTAGGCAGCTTGGCCAACCGATTGCCGCCCAGTTGAAGCTCCTCCAGAGAAGCCGGAAGCTCCGGCAATTGCTTCAGTGGATTATTTCCCAGGTTGAGCGTTTTCAACGAAGCCGGTAGTCTAGGCATTCGGGTCAACCGATTGTTGGCCACATTCAGCTCTTCCAGAGAAGTTGGCAGTATCGGTAGCTGAGTCAGCCGGTTATCGTATAACTCGAGCGTCTTAAGAGAAGTCGGTAGTTTAGGCAATCGCGCTAGCTGATTACGGTTCGCGCGGAAGATTTCCAAAGAAGCGGGCAACTTGGGCAATCTGGTCAGTTGGTTGCCATCCACGCAGAGTTTTTTCAAAGAAGCTGGCAGTTCGGGCAATTGCGCCAGTTGACTTTCCGTCAGGTAGATTTTCTCCAAAGAAGCCGGTAGTTTATCGGGAAGAGCGCTTATTGCAGTGTGGCTTACGGAAAGTAACGATAACTGTAACGGTAGCTTGGTCGGCAACTGCGTCATCGAGCTGTTCGCGATGAATAGCTTTTGCAACGTGTTCGGTAATAATTCGAGTTGCTGTGCCGCATTGATATTTGTTACGACCACCTGTTTCAGGTTGGGCAAATATTCGCTGCCCGCGAATGATTGTGGATTGTTGATGCCAAGTTCATTGATTACAGCCAGTTCGCTTTGCGTGACAATTGTATCGGCATCATATTCACCGGGTCGCTTGCATGGTTGCGGATAGTCAAAATCCAATGAATCAGCAATCCAGGTCAGATCCTCTTCCGTGACAATAGGATTACGGTTTCCTCCATTGAGTTGCCTGCAAACCGCCGCTGCCAACGCAGGGTCAGGAAAAATCTCCTTGATCGTCGCGGGTGGAGCCATTTGAGCGTGAGTTGCGCCAGCGCCAAGCATAGAAACAAGCAGCAGCATGGTCGTGAAACCAGCCATGACGAAACAAATGGGAATGAAGTTGCTGAATCTGGTCAACATTCTGATGATTCCTTATAGGGAATTTTTGCTTAATATTTTCTTCCAGAGAAAGCGAAAATCTCAGGACGTCTGCGCCTTCCGCGCCTTGACGCGCTGCGCCAATTCATCCAGCGAAATGTTGAGCCTTTCAAACACGGGATGCAACAATCCCTGCAATTCGATTTCGACCAGATCTTCCGGTTCCGAAGGGTGTTCGTCGAGGAACAGTCGCATCACTTCGTCCAGTCGCAGCGTCTCGGCGCAGCGTTGCAGAACCCATCCGTCGCGGCCTCTGTGTATCATGTTTTTATGGGTCAGCGTGTCGAGCAGGAGGACGATCTGGTCGTCGCCGGCGTTGATGTGTCGGCGCAAATGGGTGAGTTGCAGCGCCCTGCCCTCGTGTTGCGCTTCATAGAGTTGCAGAAGGATTTCCACTGCGTCCTGAAAACGGCGGCGGAAGTCGCAGGGTCGCCGCCATGCCGCGCCGCGCCAATACGACAGCGACGCGGCGATGATCGCGCCGGCCAGCACGACCAGCCACAAGCAATACAGCCACAACAGAAAAATCGGCAGGCTGGCGAAAGCGCCGTAAACAAGTTGGTAGGAGGTCACTTTCCCGACGTAGTAGCTGAACGCATAGCGACCGCCCTCCACCAGCAATGCCGCGAACGCCGCGCCGATCAGCGCGTGCCGCCAGGGCACATGGCGGTTCGGAACGACGCGATAGACGAGCCATAACAAGGCCGTCGTCGTGCCCCATGTGCTCAGGAAATGGAACAAATACGCAAGCAGCGGCCAGCCATCAGAAACGCCGAAGTGGTGGTGCAGCCATCGCCACAGTGTAAAACCAGCGCCGATCAGCAGCGGCCCGAGCGTCAGAATCATCCAGTAAACCAGGCATTGCTGCATGAGACTGCGGCGGTTGCGGGTCGCCCAGATGTCGTTGAAGGCGCTTTCTATCGTGTGCAGCAACAGGAAGGCGGCGATGCCGAGCAGGATCACGCCGGCGGCGGTCAGGTTGCCGACGTTGCGGAGAAATTCTTCGACGTAATCGCCGACTCTGTCGGCGTATTCGGGCACCAGCATTCCCAGCGCCAGCAGTTTGAAGCGGTCGGCAAATTCACCGAAAACCGGAAACGCCGACAGGACGATCAGCGCAACGGTCAACAGCGGCACGAGCGCCAGCAAGGTGGCAAAAGTCAGACTGGCCGCCGCCTGCGTCATCCGCAGTTCGAGCATCCGCTGCGACAGAAAGCGCGTGAAGCCGAAGATGCGGTAGCGGCGCAGGAGCGAGAAATCAGGCATCAGGAATCGGGTAGCAGGGATCAGAAATCAGAAATCAGTGTATTTTAACCGCAAAGAACGCAAAGATCGCAAGGAAAAACGTTCTCACGCGAAGCCGCGAAGGCGCGAAGAGGAAATGCCCTTTCACGCTTGTGGGGAAAGGAAAAGGTGAAGAACCCCATCCCCACCCCAGCCCTCCCCTTGAATGCATAGGTATCTACACAAGCAGGAAAGCAGCCCCGAAGGGGCGTGAAATGAGTAACCGCCGGTGGAGCGAGCGCAGCGAGTGAAACCGGCGGGAAGCGAACATTTCTCCTTCCCAGCCCCGCAGGGGCTGAGGAATGTTGGGATCGACTGTCCGCCGGTTCCGCGCTCGCTACGCTCACGCTCCACCGACGGTTATTCACGTGACGCGCCTGCGGCGCTTTTTGAGGTACGCGAGAGGAGTCGGGCAAATGTCGCCATACTTGTGTAGATACCTATGCCTTGAAGGGAAGGTAGCTTTCCGTTCCTTCGCGCCTTCGCAGCTTCGCGTGAGGCCAAAACTGCGGGCGGGACGCCCGCGCTCCGTTCTGATCCCTGACCTCTGACATCTGACATCCGACACCTGACATCTGACATCTGACATCTGCCCCCCCGCCTACGTGCTATAATGAAAAGTTCGACAAACCCTTTGATTTTGCTTTATTTACTTCAACCTGACGAGAACCATCATGACTCTGCAACGCACGCTTTCCATTATCAAACCCGACGCGGTCGCCCAGAACGTTATCGGAAAAATCTACACCCGCTTTGAAGACGCCGGCCTGAAAATCGTCGCGGCGCAAATGCGCCAGTTGTCGCGCGCCGAAGCCGAAGGCTTTTATGCGGTGCACCGCGAGCGTCCCTTCTTCAAAGACCTGGTCGAGTTCATGATCTCCGGCCCGGTGATGATCCAGGTGCTTGAAGGCGCTGACGCGATTGCGAAAAACCGCACGCTGATGGGCGCAACCGATCCGAAAAAGGCCGACCCCGGCACGATCCGCGCCGATTTTGCGCAGTCGATCGACGCCAACGCCGTACACGGTTCTGACGCGCCGGAAACCGCCGCTGTGGAAATCGCCTATTTCTTCCCGGCGCTGGCCGTCTATAGCCGCTAATCGCCGTTGACACGCTGACTTCCGCCGCCATGAGCAACCCGCCGTCGCGCGTCAACCTGCTGGATTTCGATCCCGCTGCGCTCGAAACCTTTTTCGTCAACATGGGCGAAAAACCGTTTCGCGCGCGACAGGTGTTGCCCTGGCTGCATCAGCGTTTTTGTGACGACATCGCTCAGATGAGCGATCTCTCGAAAGTCGTGCGCGACAAACTCAGCGCGGTGGCCGAGATTCGGGCGCCGCGTGTGTTGCGCGACACGACGGCAAGCGACGGCACTCGCAAATGGCTGTTCGCGGTGGACAATGCGTCGGGAAATGAAACAGGCGCGGAAAACGCCGTTGAGGCGGTTTTCCTGCCGGAAGACGATCGTGGCACCTTGTGCATCTCGACTCAGGCCGGTTGTATGATGGATTGCGCGTTTTGCTCAACCGGCCAGCAGGGTTTCAACCGCAATCTTTCTGTCGGCGAAATCGTCGGTCAGCTTTGGGTTGCCAATCGAACCTTGCTGGCGGAAGGCATGAACGCGCCCTGGATCGACGCAGGACGGCCACCGATCACCAACGTCGTGCTGATGGGAATGGGCGAACCGCTCGCCAATTTCAAGAATGTTGTCGCAGCGTTGCAACTTTTCCTGAGCGATCACGCATACGGGTTGTCACGCCGTCGCGTCACTTTGTCCACCTCGGGCGTCGTGCCGATGATCGACGCACTGCGCGATGCCTGTCCTGTCGCGCTGGCGGTCAGCCTGCATGCGCCCGACGATGCGCTGCGTGACCGCCTGATGCCGGTCAACCGCCGCCATCCGCTCACCGAATTGATGGCAGCGTGCCGTCGTTACCTCGATAAAGCGCCGCGCGATTTCATCACTTTTGAATACCTGTTGCTGGCCGATGTCAACGATGCGCCGACGCACGCCGCCGCGTTGATCGACCTGGTGCGCGATGTGCCGTGCAAATTCAACCTGATCCCGTTCAACCCGTTCCCGGGAGCGCCCTATCGAGCGCCGACGCGCGACCGTGTGCTGGCGTTTCAGCGCGTGTTGATGAACGCCGGCATCGTCACCACGATCCGTAAAACGCGCGGCGACGATATCGACGCCGCCTGCGGACAACTGGCCGGACAAGTTCACAATCGGGTACGCTACCGGATGAGCGACGTACCGCGCCGCGCCGAACCGCGTGAAGCGGCGACGCTCTCTCCTGTTCCGCGTGAACATCATCGCTTTTCCTGTTATCCTCACACCAAGCATTCTGTCACTTAAGGAGTTGTAATGATGGCTTCTCTTTCCCGTTTGTCCATTCCGACGTTGGCAGTACTGACACTTGCGGCCTGTGCCGGTTTTCCTCCTCCCACCGACGAATCTTCGCAAACGCTGCAAGCCGCCCAGCGGCCGCAGTTTCAAAATGCGCCGGTTTCGCCGCGCACTCGCGCAGAAGCGCGTACCGCGTTGGCGCTCGGTTATTACGAGCGCGGTCAGTTCGATGTGGCGCTGGAAGAACTCGACGAAGCCATGAAGCTCGATAACCGCTACGCGATGATTTATAACGGCTACGGACTGGTGTACGCCTATCTGAAGGAAGACGCCAAAGCCAGCAGCAATTTCCAGCGCGCCATTGAACTCGACCCGAACAACCCCGAGATTCGTCACAACTGGGGCTGGTTCTTGTGTACTTCCGGTCGGGCGCGTGAATCGCTGGCGGAATTCAACCGTGTGGCGCTCGACCCGCTGTACAAAACACCGGAAATCGCTTTCACCAACGCCGGTCGTTGCGCGCTGTCCATCAACGACAAAGCGACGGCGCGCCAATACCTGGAGCGCGCGTTGAGCGTCAGACCCGATTATCCCCAAGCCGCCTATTCGCTGGCTGAACTTAACTACGGCGAAGGCAAATTCAACGAAGCGCGGGTCATGATGCGCATCATCATGCAAACGCCGACGCCGACAGCCGACGCGCTGTTTCTAGGCGCTTGTATCGAGCGGAAACTGAACGACAAAAGAGCGGAAGACTCTTACATTCTGCAATTGCAAAACCGCTTTCCGAGAGCCGAACAGGCAGAGCGAATCACCAGGCCCGGAAGTTGTCCGTGAGCAAACCTGGCTCCAAGCGCGACAAGAAACGCGCGGAAATCCCGGAACAGCCGGTCGATAACGACCTGCTGACGGCAAAGCCTGCGCCGCAAGTTTCTGTGCTGACGTCGGGGAAAGCGGCATTGCCTGCGGACGTTGACGAAGCGCCTTCTGTATCCCCCGCTGTTTCAGAAGCACCGAATCAAAAACAAACCCAAGAAGAAATGAATCAGGAAAATCCCTCTGGCACGGAGCAAAACGCTCCGAACAAAACCCGCTCTGCGGGCGGTTTATTGAAAGAAGCGCGGGAAGCTGCCGGCCTTTCCATCGACGACGTTTCGCATTTGCTCAAACTTGCGCCACGTCAAGTCCTCGCACTCGAACAACAAGACTTTGCCGCTCTTCCGCCGCGCGCTTTCGTTCGCGGCTTCATGCGCAACTACGCACGTTTGTTGAATATCGACGCCGACGCCGTGCTGGAAGCGCTGCCGCCGGAATGCCCCCAAGCGCTTAGTCCGGCCGCCACCAGCATCAAACTGGCAACACACAGCATGCCTGTTCTGCCGCCTTACGGCGAAAAAGCAACCCGTCCGCAAACTTGGAAATGGTTGTCCGCCGCAGCGATTCTCGCCGTGATCGCCACCGTTTTTTTCTTCTGGCCGAAAATTTCGTTGCTGCTTTCAGAAGAGGAAACAACACCCGTCGCCACCGAGGAAGTCAGCGCGCCTCCCGTCTGGCAGGAAACGGATAACCTTCACACCATCACGCCGATCATCGCGCCACTGTCAGAAGTGGAAACCGCAGCGGAGTCTCCAACGGCGGTCGCGGCGCCTGCCAGCGAAGAAACCGAACTGGTGTTGCGCTTCCGCGGCGATTCCTGGGTCGAAGTGCGCGACAAACACGACAGAATCCTTTACACCGCGCTGGAAAAAAGCGGCAGCGAAAAAAAAGTACCCGGCACACCGCCGTTTTCGCTGGTGCTCGGAAACAGCGAAGCCGTTACCGTGACGCTGCGCGGCAAGACCATCGATCTGAGCAGCCAAAGCAGACAGGGCGTGGCGCGGTTGGTCATTGAGTAACGTACTCGCCTTTGCATTACCGTTCATGAAAATGAATATAGTTCTTCCCTCCCCTTCAAGGGGAGGGTTGGGGTGGGAATGGGGTTATCAGGAATCAGGGATCGGAAAAGCGTAAGCGCATAGGTCGTGGTGAGCGAAGCGAACCGCGACAAACGTGAAGAAAACAACCGCACGAAATGCAGACACACATAACAAGCAGCAAGAAAACCTCTCGTTTTCTTCGCCCTCTCTCCCGACTCCCTTGCTTGGGGCTGGATTCCCGCTTTCGCGGGAATGACGGGGAGAGGGGAGATAACGCCGCAGGCTGGGATGGAACGAAGTGGAATCCCAGCATCGAGCGTCACCCAAAAGCCAAAACGCTGGGATTACGCTACGCTTCATCCCAGCCTACGTTTTGTTTGTTGAGCCCATGAACACCCTCCCCTTCATTCCGCGTCGTCTGAGCCGTCAGGTCATGGTCGGCAATATCGCCATTGGCGGTGGTGCGCCGATCGTCGTGCAGTCGATGACCAACACCGACACCGCCGACATTGCCGCCACGACCGCGCAGGTCAAGGCGCTGGCCGATGCCGGTTCCGAACTGGTGCGCGTGACGGTCAACACACCGGAAGCGGCGCGCGCGGTGCCGCGCATTCGTGAAGCGCTGGATCGGCAACAATGCAAGGTCCCGTTGATCGGCGACTTTCATTACAACGGACACAAGCTGCTTGCCGATGAACCGGCTTGCGCCGAAACGCTCGCCAAGTTGCGCATCAATCCCGGCAATGTCGGTCAGGGCGACAAGCACGACAGCCAATTCGCGCAGTTGATTGATTGCGCGTTGCGCTTCGACAAGCCGATAAGAATCGGCGTCAACTGGGGATCGCTCGACCAGCAGGTGTTGGCGCGTTTGCTTGACGCCAATCAGTCGCAGGCCACGCCGTTGCCGCTGGCGCAGGTGATGCATCAGGCGCTCGTCACCTCGGCGCTGGAGAGCGCCGCGTTTGCCGAAGCGCAGGGTTTGCCCGGTGATCGCATCATTTTGTCGTGCAAAGTTTCGGAGGTGCAAGACCTGATCGCGGTCTATCGCCTGCTGGCCGAACGCTGCGATTATCCGTTGCATCTTGGGTTGACCGAAGCGGGCATCGGCTCGAAAGGCATTGTCGCTTCCAGCGCCGCGCTGGCGATTTTGCTGCAAGAAGGCATCGGCGATACGATTCGCGTTTCGATCACGCCGGAACCGAACGCGCCGCGAACGCAGGAAGTCATCGTCGCTCAGGAAATTTTGCAGACGATGGGGTTGCGCGCGTTCACGCCGATGGTGATTTCCTGCCCCGGTTGCGGACGCACCGCCAGCACGTTTTTTCAAAAACTCGCCGCCGATGTTCAGGATTACCTTCGCGCGTCGATGCCGGTCTGGCGGGCGACATCTCCCGGCGTCGAAAACTTGCGGGTGGCGGTGATGGGATGTATTGTTAATGGCCCCGGCGAATCGAAAATGGCGAACCTCGGCATTTCGTTGCCCGGTACCGGCGAAGCGCCTGCCGCGCCGGTGTACATCGACGGCAGGAAAAGCGTGACTTTGCGCGGCGAGCACATCGCCGAAGAATTCAAATCCATCATTGATGATTATGTACGCACTACTTACAGCAAACAACAATAAGGGCAATCCTGAAAATGACCATCTAACGCTGGGATTGCGCTTCGCTTCATCCCAGCCTACGGCAACAAGGACAACAACGCATGACTGATGCCGCGAAAAACACGACCCCAACGGCGCTCCAGGCCGTTCGCGGGATGAACGATATTCTGCCGGACGACGCGCCGCTCTGGTTGCATCTCGAGGACACCGCGCGCCGCGTGTTCGAGCAATACGGCTACCGCTTTTTGCGCATGCCGATTGTCGAACCGACGCCGCTCTTTGTGCGCAGCATCGGCGAAGCCACCGATGTCGTCGAAAAAGAAATGTACACCTTCGAGGACAAGCTTTCCGGCGAAAGTCTGACGCTGCGCCCCGAAGCCACTGCCGGAATCGTGCGCGCCGCGATTCAGCACAGCCTCACTTACGAACGTCCACAGCGGGTCTGGACGCACGGCGCGATGTTCCGCCACGAGCGACCGCAGAAAGGCCGCTATCGGCAATTTCACCAGCTCGATGTCGAGGCGCTCGGTTTTGCCGGACCGGATGTTGACGCCGAACAGATCGTGTTGCTCGCGCGGCTGTGGAAAGCGCTTGGGCTGGAAAGCAGCGTGACCCTCAAGATCAATTCGATCGGCGATCCGGCTGACCGTCGCGCCTACCGCGAAACGCTGGCCGCGTATTTTTCGCCGCACTTTAACGCGCTCGACGACGACTCGAAGCGGCGACTCTCGACGAACCCGCTGCGCATTCTCGATTCCAAGAATCCTGAAATGCAGTCCATCATCGAAAACGCGCCGCGTATGCTCGAACAACTGGGCGCGGACGCGCGCGCCCATTTCGATGGTTTGCGGAGATGGCTCGACAGCGCCGGTCTCGTTTATGAAATCGACACCCGTTTGGTGCGCGGGCTGGATTATTACAACCGCAGCGTGTTCGAGTGGGTCACCGACCGGCTCGGCGCGCAAGGAACCGTGGCCGGTGGCGGTCGTTATGACGGATTATTTGAATCGCTGGGCGGCAAACCGACCCCCGCCTGCGGTTTTGCTGCTGGCATGGAGCGGCTGGTGCTGCTGCTGAAAGAAAACGGCCAAAACGCCGATTCCGCCCCCCTCGCCTATCTGGTGCATCAGAGCGATGCCGCCGCCGCGCTCGCCTGGCGGCTGGCTGAGACTTTGCGGGACGCCGGTCATGATGTCGTGCTTCATGCCGGTGGCGGCAGCATGAAGTCGCAGATGAAGAAAGCCGACGCCAGCGGCGCCCGTTTTGCGCTCATTTTGGCGGAAGATGAAGTCCGCGACGGCGCAGTCACGGTAAAATGGCTGCGCGAAACCGGCCAGACGCAACAAACCGTGCCGATTGACGGCCTGATTGCGTGGTTGGCCGCCATTACCATATAAAATACGTCGTTTTCAAGCCCGTTTAAAACCCGAGGAATATCAAGCATGGCAGTGTACGATCATCAAGAACAGGAACAACTGGAAGACATCAAAGCCTGGTGGAACGAATGGGGCGGTTACGTAACCGCGATTGCCGCCGCCGCCTGTGTCGTGCTGTTTAGCGTTCAGGGCTGGCGCTGGTGGAAAGTGCAACAGGCGGACAGCGCCTCGACGCTTTACTTCGCCGTCAGCGACGCCGTGCTCAAAAAAGACAGCATCCGCGCCAGAGAAGCCATGACCCAATTGGCCGACGGTTACGGCAGCAGCAGCTACGCCCCGCGCGCCGCCCTCCTCATGGCCGAAACGCTTTGGGCCAGCGGGGACAAAGCGGGTGCGCAGGCGCAGTTGCAGTGGGTGATCGACCGCGCCTCCGAGAGCGACCTCAAAGACATCGCCCGTTACCGCTTGGCGGAAACGCTGATCGAAGAACAGAAATTCGACGACGCGCTGCGCACACTCGACGCCAAACACAGTCCGGCGTTCGAAGGTTTGTTTGCCGATACTCGCGGTGATGCGTTGTTCGGCGCCGGTCGCCACGACGAAGCGCGCGCCGCTTATCAAACCGCGCTTCTGAAAGTTGACAACCCTTACCGTAACGTCGTCCAGATCAAACTCGATGGCCTGGGCGGTCCGGTCAAACCTGTCGCACCGGAAGAACAAACACCATGATCAGATTCTCGCGCGCTTTTCCGTGGTTCCTGGCGGCAACCCTTGCGTTGGCCGCGCTTGGGTCGATCGCCGGTTGTTCCTCAAGCAACAAAAAGCCGCCGAAACTCGCCGATACGGCGCCCGTCGCGCCGGCCACCATCGTCTGGCGGGCGAACACCGGCGATGCCGCGCTGGGTTTTTCGCCGGCGATTGCCGGTAACGCCGTCTATGTCGCTTCGCGCAGCGGCCAGATCACCGGCCTCGACGTTGACAGCGGCCAAACCTTGTGGCGCATCCATGCCGAAACGCCGCTCTCCGCTGGTCCCGGCGCCGACACCACGATGATCGCCGTCGGCACGCCCGCCGGTGAAGTCCTCGCCTTCGACACCCGCGGCAAACCGTTGTGGCGCGTCAAAGTCTCCAGCGAAATCATCGCACCGCCGACCGTGGCGGACGGCCTTGTCGTCGTCAAAACCGCCGACAACCGCGTGCATGGTCTTGATGGTAACGACGGCTCCGCCAAGTGGATGTTGCAACGCAACGTGCCGCCGCTGATCGTGCGCAATACGCAGGGCGCCGTCGCCAGCCGTGGCGGACTGTTCTTCGGTACGGCAGGCGGTCGCCTGATCGCCGTCGATATGGCTTCGGGCGACGTTGCCTGGGATGTCGCAGTGGCGACACCGAAAGGCACGACCGAACTGGAGCGCATCGCCGATGTCACCAGCCGCCCGTTGATCGAGGAAAAACATATCTGCGCTGCCGCTTTTCAGGGGCGTGTCGCCTGCTTTGAAATCATGCAGGGCACCCTGCTGTGGTCACGCGACATTCCCAGCTATTCGGGCATTGCTTCCGACGAAACGCATCTTTACGTCTCCGACGACAAAGGCGTCCTCCACGCGCTCGACAAACAAACCGGCGCATCCGTCTGGAAAAACGAATTGTTGAGCCGACGCTGGCCGAGCGGCCCGCAATTCGTCGGACGTGATATCGGCGTCGTCGATATCGACGGCTTCCTGCACGTTTTTGCCGCCGAGGACGGCCAGTATCTGGGGCGTCTGCCGACCGATGGCTCGCCGGTCACCGCGCAACCGCAACTCGACGGCAACCAGATGATCTGGCAATCGAAGCAAGGAAATATTTACGCCGTCGTGCCGCGCTAAAGCGTTTTCTGTTTGGTTGCGCACACTTTCGCGTTGTGTCGCTTTGTTCCCTCCCCTTCACTATTCACCTCTCTCCCGCTTGCGGGAGAGAGGGTAGCGAGGATGTCGTACACATTTAAACCAAAACCGCTCTAATCAGAATACCCCGGAAACGGCCCGGTTTGAAGAATCACGTGATCAAAATACATATATTGCGTTTCCTCGATGACTTCAGGCCCCCCGCCGCCCCAAAGTGGCGTTATCCTGAAATCGGCAACACCTCCCCAGTTTCCTGCATTGATCCACATAACGTCTGAAGCATCCACAGCAAGCACATCGTTAAGCCATATCCTGCCAACGCCGTTATACTCTCCCGGCGTGTTCACCTGAATATGAAACACAATCTTGTGCCAGGCATTCCTTTCCAGCCCATCAACAACGGCATAGATCGTCTGGTTTAAATCGGGATTGGTTTGTTGCTGGGTTGACCAGCCGATATTGGGAAAATCTTCCCATTGATTGTTAACGCCCAAAATGTGGTTGGTCTGCGACGTTCCGTCAGCGGGATTCTGATACCCCATGCACATATAAATCAGCTTGTTTGCGATCGAGTGCCACACGTAATTGGGCGAGGTTTTCATATAAAACTGACCCCACAATTCCGTCGGTTGGGCGTCGCTCGGGAAAACAAAATAAATACTTCCTACATACATGCCATCCTTCACCCCCGGCTCATACGAAATTCGCGCAACGCGGTTTCCGTCCGGCGCTGTCGGGTCTGCGACAAGGGTAATAAAACTTTTGCTCGTTTCCGGCGGATCCTGGTGAACCCCAAACGGTTCGAAAGACCCTTCAAACGAAGTTTGAGCCAAAACGGTGGGGGGAGCAGGAGGTGGTGGCGGCGGCGGAGTGGTGTCCGAACCTGACCCGCAAGCAGTCAAATACGCTGCAAGCGCAACACTCAATAAGGCCGCCAGTGACAGGCTAATTCTCTTTTTCATCCCTTCATTGTACCCGATAAAACCGCCGAGGCCATCGCTACACCCGTCTCTCGGCTGTCGTGTACACCTCAGCGTCGCGACGCTGCCCAACGGCAATAATCAAAACCCCGATAGTCACCGCATTGACCCGATACAATTGGCTTTGGCCGCCAAAGCAGCGGCGATCACTTGATTATTGCTGGGATCGGTGAGTACCACTTGTGGCGCCTCATCAGACTCAACGAGTTCAATCACTTCCAAATAATCGGCCAACACCTCGTGTGCCGTCTTGGTGAGCAAAGCCAAACGGCGGCTGGCAAAAGGTCGCTCCAACACATTAGAGCGTTTTCTGTTTGGCTATGCACACTTTCGCGTTGCGCCGCTTTGTTCCCTCCCCTTCACTATTCTCCCCTCTCCCGCAAGCGGGAGAGGGGCGGGGGAGAGGGCGGTGGGGATGGGGTTGTCAGGAATCAGAAGTCAGATATCAGGTATCAGAAATGCGTCATTGCGAATGCGTAGGCTGGGATGGAATCGCGGTAGGGACGCTCATTACTGAGCGCCCCCCGCACAGAACCGTACGTGCCCAATTAAGGCATACGGCTCCCACCTTGGGTGGGTGACGGCAAATC
>WQTW01000050.1 GCA_009786085.1 Pseudomonadota bacterium
CAGCACAGCACAGCACAGCACAGCACAGCACAGCACAGCACAGCACAGCACAGCACAGCACAGCACAGCACAGCACAGCACAGCACAGCGTCGTCATAACCAGAGCGCGTATCTCAAGCGTTTCTTTCTTGCGCTGATAAGCGCGTTATTCCTTCCGTTTTTCGCCCTGCCTGCGTTCGCGGCGGGGAGCTATCCATACCTTGACGCGACTGGCGCGTCGCAAAACTCACCATTAACCACCGAGGAGCTTGTCGGCACAGAAACGGCGTTAAATGATACGTCCGGCGGCTGGTATATCATCACCGCCACAACGACCGACTTTCAAACAAGAATAACCGTGACAGGCAGCGTCCACCTAATCCTTGCGGACAGTTGCGACGTGACCATAACAGGCGGCATAAATGTCGCTGGGGCAAACAGTTTAACCATTTATGCCCAATCAGCAGGTGCGTCAATGGGTAAATTAACCGCAAACGGTGTTAGCAACGGTGCAGGAATCGGTGGAAATGATACTCAATCGGGCGGCACTATTGTAATAAATGGCGGTAACATCACAGCGACAGGTCACACAAGCGCCGCAGGTATAGGTGGCGGTCGAGGAAGCGCTGGCGGCATAACCACCATTAACGGCGGCATAGTAAACGCCACGGGCGGTAATCACGGCGCGGGCATCGGCGGCGGTCAAAACGGCGCAAGCGGAAATATTACTATAAACGGCGGTATTATAATAGCTGACACCATAAGCGGTTCCGGCGCAGGGATTGGAAGCGGTTATGGTGGGTCGGGCGGGGCGATACTTATCACTGGCGGCGATGTCACAGCACAAGGCGGTTATGATTCCGCAGGCATTGGCGGAGGAAGAAATGGTGCTGTTGATACAATCACCATCAACGGCAATGCCGTCGTAGATGCCAAAGGCGGCAATTCGTCCGGCACAGCTTATGGCGGCGGCGCAGGAATAGGCTCTGGTGGGGGGGATTCCGGTGGTGCAACCGCTCCAAATTCCGGCACTATCACAATCGGCGGCACAGCCAACGTAACCGCCACAGGTGGCAATTCACCTGCAAGTTCCAATAACGCTGCCGGTGCGGGTATAGGCACAGGCGGCGCGGGACAAAACGGCACACAAGGCACAGCGAATGTAACAATTACCACTTCCGGCACAGTCAGCGCAACAGGCGGCACGGGCAATGTCGGAGGAAACGGTGCGGCTGTCGGCACGGGCGGCACGACCTCAGGCGCGGGAACGCCTTTGCCCGGCTATCATTCCATCGCGGCTTTAGCAGGCGCGAACGGTGAAATATCCCCTTCCGGCAATATCATCGTACCTGCCAACGGCAGTAAGACGTTCACGATTACGCCGGACAGCGGGTATGGCATTTCGCAAGTTTTAATAAACGGAACGAACAACCCCGCAGCCGTAGCAAGCGGCAGTTATCTCTTTTCGAGCGTGACAGGGAATCACTCCATCGCCGCAACGTTTTTGTCCGATACGGACGCCGTAGACACCGACAAAACGGCTCTGACATGGGACAGCATAAAAGGTACGAACTCAGCGGAAAACAACGTGACGGCGAACCTCGTTACTCTGCCGACAAGCGGCGCAAGCGGCACGACGATTTTGTGGTCTTCAAGTAACACGGCGGTAGTTTCCAACACCGGTGCAGTCACCCGTCCTTCATTCGGCAGCGGCGACGCAAATGTAACTTTGACGGCGACGATAAGCAAAGGCACGGTGAGCGATACGGTTGTGTTCAACCTCATCGTGAAAGAACTGGCACCGACCGACGCCCAAGCCGTAGCCGCCGACAAAGCGACTCTGACATGGAGCGTCATACAGGGTACGAACACAGCGGAAAACAACGTAACGGCAAACCTCGCCGCTCTGCCATTAACAGGCGCAAACGGCACGACGATTTCGTGGTTGTCAAGTAATACGTCGGTAGTTTCCAATACAGGCGTTGTCACCCGTCCTTCATTCGGCAGCGGCGACGCGAACGTGATCTTGACTGCGACGATAATCAAGAACGCGGCGAGCGGTACGGTGGTGTTCAATCTCACGGTGAAGCAACTGGTGCCGACCAGCGTGGCTTTCAGAGCAACACAGGTTGGCGGCATCGCCAACACGGTTGATTCAACCGGTATTGTTCTTACGTTTTTTAACGTACACGAAACAATAAGCCAGCCGGTCATCGGCTTAACAGCGGGCGATATCACGATCACAGACCTCAACGGTTCGGTCACGAAAGGCAACCTGACCGGTTCCGGCGACACCTGGACAATAGCGCTGACCCATGTGGCCGCCCAGGGCGACGTAGAGGTGGATGTAAACCATTTCGGGAACTACACGATCGTCAACCCTCCACGGCATGTAGCGGTGTATAGGAACATGACGCCTCCTTTCACCATCACCTTTAACCCGAACGGCGGCACTGTTACCCCAACAAGAGACTTGACGGGAACAAACGATACGCTGTCCAGCCTACCCACGCCCACAGGAAGCGGCGGTTACCGTTTTGACGGCTGGTTCACGGCGATAAGCGGCGGGACGCAAGTAACGACAAGCTATGTCTTTACCGCTGATACGACGATTTATGCCCGATGGACATACCTCGGCGGCGGCGGGGGTAGCGGAGTAAGCATCCCTGTGTTGCATCCGGCGGGGCTGGCGTTGTTGGTGCTGATGCTGGCGGGGGTCGTGGCGAGGCGCAGGCATCAAACCTCGTAGGGTGGATAAGCCAGGAAGTGGCGCAATCCACCAACAATCGCAAAGGGCGGGTTTCAAACCCGCCCTTTTTATTCTCACGCGAAGGCGCGAAGCCGCGAAGGAACGAAAGCCCCTTCCCCCGCGTGCGAGGGAAGGCGGGAGAGGGGAGGAAATAGCGTGTAGCCCGGATAAGCGAAGCGCCATCCGGGAATAACCTCACGCGGAGACGTGGAGAAACGAGACTCCTTCCCCTTCAAGGGGAAGGTTAGGATGGGGATGGGGTTCAGAGGTCAGAGGTCAGGAATCAGGGATCAGAAAAACCTCTTCTCACGCGGAGACGCGGAGTGCGCGAAGAAGGGGCGGGGGAGAGGGGGCATTTTGCACGGTAACGGGAAGCAGATTGCTTCCCCTACGGACAGAACGCGCCGATAGCGGCGTACGGGCGGCAATCTGCCGCCCGTAACGCACGTCCCGGACTGCGCCGCTTCGCGGCTTGTCCAGGCTACACGCTGATTCCCGGATGGCGCTTCGCTTATCCGGGCTACACGGTTTCGTGGTTTTCGTGCTTTTCGTGGTTAAAAGGTTTTCTCCGCGCCTCCGCGTGAGAATCCTTCTTTGCGTTCTATGCGTTTCTTTGCGTTCTTTGCGGTGAAATGGTTTTTGCTGGGATTCGCTTCGCTCACCGCCAACCTACTCTCTCAAGGCGTTTTTGTCGGTGCAGGCGCAGGGGTCGGCGCTTTCTCTTCTTTTCCGTCTCCGCCCTTCTCCGGCGCGGGTTCGTCGAATTCAATGTCGCACGTTCCGCCGCCGCCGCTGAAAACATCATCGTCGTCGTCCTTGCCGCCGAACCCCGGCGGGGCATCGCAGCCGCCTAATAAAAAATCGTTTTCTTTGGCGGCGTTTTTTTCATCTTTGGCAGCTTCCGCATCTTGGGGCGGTGTCGGCGTCTTGCCGGCCTGAGCCGTCGGCGCGAGCAGTGTTTGAACCGCATCGGCGCGCGCCAAGAAGGCTTTGCTGTCTTTGCTGTTTTTGGCGAGCGCGGCAGCCCGCCGATAGTGTTCCATCGCCTGTTGCAGATAGAGATCGGCCAGGTTGGCGTGCGCGATGCCGTAATCGGGAACGGCGGTCAGCGCCAGTTCCAATTCACGTCGCGCCAGATCGTACTCGCCTTTTTTGGCGTAGAGCGTTGCCAGGTTGTTGCGCGGTTCCGGCAACTCGGGGTAATCGGACACCAGCGCCAGCAGTTCGCGCTTCGCCTCCTCATCGCGCCCCAGTTCCGTCAACACGAGCGTTTTCAGAAACCGCGCCTGCGGTTCGCGCGGACGCTCTTTGTTCATCGCTTCGGCTGTCGCCAACGCTTCCTGCCATTTTTGCGCGTCGATTTGCGCGCGCAGGGTTTTCATTTGCGCTTCATACCGCGCCCGCGCTTCTGCCGACAATTCGGCGGGGATAGACGGCAATGCGGACGGCAATGCGGAGGGCGGCGCGACCTCCGCCTCCGGCGCAGGCACGGCATTGGGCGACTGCCCGAAAGCCGCCGTCGGGAAAACCAGCCAAACCGCAGCGAAAACAGAGAGTGAAAGAGAGAGAATGCGCCGTTTCATACCAAATCCCGTCAGAACGAAAAGATCAAACCGCCATGCCAGCACCAGAGCATACAACAGTGAGAGTATAATCCCGTTTCAGTCTCTTTAATTTATGAAAAAGTAACACGCCATGGAAGCCGAACAACTCAATCAGATCGACAACACGCTGTCCGACATCGCCGAACGCAGCGCCGCTTTACGGAGGTATCTTTGACTACGATGTCAAAGCTGCCCGTTTAAAGGTCGTTGACGAAGCGATGCAGGATCCGGCGATCTGGAACGATCCCCAGAAAGCGCAGGAACTGGGACGCGAAAAAAAGCTGCTGGAAAACGTCGTCGAATCGTTGACGCGGCTGTCGCGCGACATCGAGGAGAGCGCCGAGCTTTTTGAACTGGCGCGCGCGGAAAACGATGCCGGCATGCTGCAATCGGTGCAAGCCGATGTCACGAGGCTGGAACAAACCGTCGGCGATCTGGAATTCCGCCGGATGTTCTCGAACCCGCTCGATCCCAACAACTGCTTCATCGACATTCAGGCCGGCAGCGGCGGAACCGAAGCGCAGGATTGGGCGTCGATGCTGTTGCGCATGTATTTGCGTTATTGTGAGCGGCGCGGCTACAAGACCGAGATTCTCGAAGAATCGCCCGGCGACGTCGCCGGCATCAAAGGCGCATCCGTCAAAGTGACCGGCGATTACGCCTACGGTTATTTGCGCACCGAAATCGGTGTGCATCGGCTTGTGCGAAAGAGTCCGTTCGATTCGAACGCGCGCCGTCACACTTCGTTCTCCAGCGTGTTCGTTTATCCCGAAGTCGATGAATCCATCGAAGTCGAAATCAATCCGGCTGAATTGCGCATCGACACCTTCCGCGCTTCCGGCGCCGGTGGTCAGCACGTCAACAAAACCGATTCGGCGGTGCGCATCACGCACGAGCCGTCCGGCATCGTCGTCGTCTGCCAGAACGATCGCTCGCAACACCGCAACCGCGCCGAAGCGATGGCGATGTTGAAATCGCGTCTGTACGAACTGGAATTGCGCAAACGACAGGCCGAACAGCAAAAACTCGAAGACGCCAAGACCGACATCGGTTGGGGGCATCAGATCCGCTCTTACGTGCTCGACCAATCGCGGATCAAGGATTTGCGCACCAATTACGAAGTCGGCAACACCCAGGCCGTGCTCGACGGTGATCTCGACGACTTCATCGGCGAGAGCTTGAAACAAGGCGTGTAAACATTCATCTTCACGGAAACCATCATGACCCACGCCGAACATTCCGCCGCCCCTTCTCCTGTCATCGAACAGGACGAAAACCAGATCATTGCCGAGCGCCGCCGCAAACTCGCCGCGTTGCGTGAGCAAGGCATCGCTTTCCCGAACGATTTTTCGCGCGACGCGCTGGCCGTCGATCTGCACGCGCAATACGATGCGCTCGATCACGATGCGCTGGAACAAAAAGGCGTCTCGTGCAGCGTTGCCGGTCGAATGATGCTGAAGCGGGTGATGGGCAAAGCGAGCTTTGCGACGTTGCAAGACATGTCGGGACGCATTCAGCTTTTCGTTTCCAACGACAACGTTGGCGCCGATATTCACGAAGCGTTCAAACATTGGGATCTCGGCGACATCGTCGGCGCGCAAGGCACGCTGTTCAAAACGAAAACGGGAGAGCTGTCGGTCAAGGTCAAAACATTACGGCTGTTGTCGAAATCACTGCGCCCGTTGCCGGAAAAATTCCACGGCCTCACCGACCAGGAACAAAAATACCGCCAGCGTTACGTCGATCTCATCATGAACCCGGCGTCGCGCGACGTGTTCATCAAACGTTCGAACATTCTGCAAGCGGTGCGTGAATTCTTCGTCGCACGCGGTTACCTCGAAGTGGAAACGCCGATGATGCACCCGATTCCCGGCGGCGCGGCAGCGCGTCCCTTCAAGACGCACCACAACGCGCTCGACATGGATTTGTACCTGCGCATTGCACCCGAACTGTATCTGAAGAAATTAACCGTCGGCGGACTGGAGCGCGTGTTCGAAATCAACCGCAGCTTCCGCAATGAGGGTATCTCGACGCGCCACAATCCCGAATTCACGATGATCGAATTCTACGAAGCGTATCGTGATTACCATTACCTGATGGATCTCACCGAAACGCTGTTCCGCGACGTCGCGCAGAAAGTGCTGGGCACGACAACGATCACCTATCAGGGCGACACCATCGACCTGGCGCAACCGTTCGCGCGGATGACGATGGCCGAAGCGATTCACCACTACCACCCGCAACACACAAAAGAAGCGCTGGCCGATCCCGCTTACCTGAAAAAAACCCTGACCGCGCTCGCTGTTGAGGTGTTGCCGACTGATGGTTTGGGCGTGCTGCAACTGAAACTCTTTGAAGCCACCACCGAAGAAAAACTCGTGCAGCCGACGTTCATCGTCGCGCACCCCACCGACGTTTCGCCGCTCGCTCGCGCCAACGACGCCAACCCGGCGATCACCGATCGCTTCGAGCTTTTCATCACGCGCCGCGAAATGGCCAACGGCTTCTCCGAATTGAACGACCCGGAAGATCAGGCCGCGCGTTTTCAGGCGCAAGCCTCCGCCCGCAGCGCCGGCGACGAAGAAGCGATGTATTACGACGCCGACTACATCCGCGCGCTCGAATACGGATTGCCGCCGACAGCGGGAGAAGGCATCGGCATCGACCGCCTCGTGATGCTTCTCACCGACAGCCCGTCGATCCGCGATGTGCTGCTGTTCCCGCAATTGAAGCGGGAGTAAAACAACTTAATAGCAAAGCAAGCGTAGGGTGGATAAGCCGCGTAGCCAAGCCGCGTAACGGCGCCATCCACCATCGACTGAAACCATCCAAAGCAGCCATGAAAAAAATCATTCATTACTATTTCTGCGGTCTGGCGATGGGCGCGGCGGATATCGTGCCCGGTATCTCCGGCGGCACCATCGCCTTCATTCTCGGCGTTTATTACAAATTGCTGCTCGCCATTCAAGCCTTTAACTTGCAGTTTGCGCGCCAGCTCCTGTCCGGCCATTTCCGCGCCGCCTTCAAACAAATTCCCTGGTTGTTTCTGCTGCCGCTGGGCGCAGGCATCGCCTGCTCCATCTTCGGTCTGGCGCGAACGATCATTTATCTTCTGGAGACGTACCCCACCGCCGTCTGGTTGTTCTTTTTCGGTCTCATTGTCTCATCGCTGGTTATCGTCGCCCGCACCATCCCTTTCAAGGGACTGAACAACATTCTTCCCTTTCTGATCGGCTTCGGCTTCGCCTGGGGACTGATCGGTCTGGACGCGATCTCCGTTGAACCTTCCCTGCCCGTCTATTTCGCTTCCGCCTTTGTGGCAGTCTGCGCCCTGCTCCTGCCCGGTATTTCCGGCGCGTCCATCCTGGTGCTCCTGGGGCAATACCAGCACGTCATCAAGGCCGTCGCCACCCTGGACTGGACGGTGCTGATCGTCTTTCTCTCCGGCTGCGTGTGCGGCGCGTTGACCTTCGCAAGAGTCGTCAGCGCCTTTCTCACACGTTTTCCCATCAGCGGAACGTCGCTGATGCTTGGCCTGATGCTCGGCTCGTTGCGCGCTGTCTGGCCCTGGCAGGCCGATGGCTACCCGGTTCTGCCGCAGACGATGGACGCCACGCTTGCGCCAGCGCTGCTTTGCTGCCTGCTGGGGATTGTCGTGCCGATCGTGCTTCACCTCATCTCAAAGCGGGTGCAGAAGCCGGAATGAGCAGATAGGAAGAACATTTAGCAATCGCAGCCCGGATAAGCGAAACGCCAACCGGGAATCAGGTATCAGAGGTCAGAGGTCAGGGATCAGAACGTAGGTGCGCGATTTATCGCGCCCTGTTTATAGAGACGCGGAGAAGTCGAGTGCACCACGCATGTGTGCCGTCATTCCCGCGGGGCCTGCCCCCGCGAGAATAACAGGGAGAGAGGAACATTTTTCTCCGCACACTCCGCGCCTTCGCGTGAGGCCAAAAAGGGCAGGTTTGAAACCTGCCCCTACACGTGCAGAATGACTGCTTTTCGTGGCTTTCGTGCTTTTCGTGGTTAAAAGGTTTTCTTCGCGCCTCCGCGTGAAACACATCAATTTACCCGCCACCATCACGCAACAACGCCTGTAATCCGCGCTCCAAAGCACCCAAACCGGCAACCACTTCTTTTGCTCTGAACACGCCCATCAGCGCCATCTGTATCCAGTTGTTTTCCAACAGATACCGATTTCTGTAATGAAACAACACGCCCTCTTTCTCCAGACGAGCGCCCAGCGCCGACGAGGGTATTTTTTCGGGAATAGCGATGGTCCATAGATAGTCGGCTTGTCGTTCGTTCAACGGCGTGTGCAATCCGTTGGCGGCAAGGCATTCCGTTATCCGTGATGCGTGCTTCGTGTTTTGCGCAAACTTCTTCCGGTAATCCGTGGTGAGCAACGCCGTATGCAATGCGTTGAGCAGGTTGGAGGAAAAGGTAAAAGGAACGGTCGCCGCTTCCTGGTAAACAGCAAGGTCAAGGTAATCCATTCCGCTCCGGGCATGTTCCGGTTCGTGGTTGTAAAAAACCAGCGCGATTCCTGAAAAAGCGCACAAGCCCTTGCCGGAAGAACTGCTCGCCAGATAAGCCCCGGAAAAATCCGTTTCCTGATTGCCGAAGGCGCTGACGCTGTCCAGGCACAATTTGATATTCCGCTCTTTGCAATACGCGACAAGTCGCTCATCGAGATTGAGAGCGCCGGTCGCGGTTTCACAGTGCGTCAGCCATAACCAGGATTTTCCCTGCAAGCGTTTTTTGATTTCCTCGAATGCAAACGCTTCTCCCCAGCTCAACACATAACTATCGAAATCAAGACCGGCCTTTCTTCCCTGATGAATGAGGCGCGTCCCGAATTCTCCGTTGGAGAGAATAAGCCCTTTGGCGGATAATTTTTTTAGCTCCTGCGCGACCACCGCGTTGGCCGCCGTACCGCTGCCCATGAGCATCGCGACATGTTTGCTTTTTCCGAGCCGCAACAGCGCTTCCTTGCACTGCTCATGCAAACTGCTGAACGCGTCGCTGCGATGCGAAAGCGTTTTCGCGCCGAGGGCGGCTTTCACTCTCGGTGAAATTTTGACCGGCCCGGGCAGGAAGTTTATTTCTGCCATCTGGCGCTCCTCAAATCTTTTTCGGTGATATACATGGGTTGGTAATAAGCGCCGGGTTTTCCCACCCGTTGATAAAAAGGCTGGAAGCCCAGTTTTTCGTACATGGCGAGTTGTCGCGTGGTGCCGGAAATGATCGCCAGATCGGCGTGATTCGCCAGAAGATATTTCATCAGCGCACGAAACAACATGGCTGTCACTCTTGTGTGGCGGTATTCTTCTTTTACGGCCAGCAGCCTCATTTCGTACAGCTTTTTGTACGGAGGAAGATAGGAGTCCAGTTGCGCCACTTTTGCGTCGAGCGAAAAAGGCCGCTTGTCGCAACAGGCAATCATTCCCGCGATGTTCTCACCGTCCTTACATATCACATAGGTGTTGTTCTCGTGAAATTTGTCTTTGAGTTTTTTGGCAGCATTGGCTTCATGTTGAGGAATTTCCTCAACGAAGGTGTGATAGTTAAGCGCAAAAATCTGGTCGAATTCCTCTTCGGAATCCGCGATTTTTATGGTGTACCGTGTGTGTTCGAGCGTATTCATGAGCAATCAGGCCGTCTCTGCCATGCGATTCAACGTTACGTAATCGGTTTTGCCCGTGCCGAGCAACGGCAACGCCTCGATCAGCACGATCTTTTTCGGCACCGCCAATCCGGGAACGCCCGTTTGTTGCGCCGCGTGTTGCAACGCGGCGCGATCCAGCGCCGCATCCGTCGTGAAGAGCACCAGCGCCTCCCCTTTGTCCGCATCGGGTCGGCTGATAACCGCGTGCTGCGCGTCGGGCGACGCCAAATGCGCCAGTTTTTCCACCGTTTCCAGACTTATCATTTCGCCCGCGATTTTGGCAAACCGCTTCACGCGACCAACGATACGCACGAAACCGTCCTCATCGACTTCGACAATATCGCCGGTTTCGTACCAACCCGCACCGATGTCCGACATCGGCATTTGCAATTCGCCGGGGCGGTCGCTTTTCAGATAGCCGCTCATCAAATTCGGGGCGCGGACATGCAGGATGCCGCCGCGGTCAATGCCGGCGACGGGTTGCAGACGATGCTCGATACCGGGCAGGAATTGTCCGACGGTACCACTGCGATACGCCATCGGTGTGTTCACCGCGATCACGGGCGCGGTTTCGGTCAACCCGTAACCTTCAAGAATGCGAATGCCGAATTTTTCAAACCACTGTTCGCGCACGGCGGGAGCGAGTTTTTCCGCGCCGGCAACCACATAGCGCAAGCGATAAAAATCATACGGGTGCGCAAAGCGCGCGTAATTGCTGAGGAAAGTGCTGGTGCCGAACATCACCGTGAAACCGCGATCATAGGCAAGCTCCGGGATCACCCGATAATGCAGCGGCGAAGGATAAAGGAACACACTCGCGCCGGTCAACAACGGCAGAAGCGTTCCTGCCGTCAATCCGAAAGAATGGAAAATGGGCAACACGTTCAACACGCGATCGTCGCGGGTGAAGTCGGTGGCGGCGCGTATTTGCGCGATGTTGGCGAGGATGGCGCGATGAGAAAGCACCACGCCTTTGGGTTTGCCTTCGGAGCCTGACGTGAACAGCACCGCCGCCGCATCTTCAGGCGTTGCGCCGACTTCAACATGGCGCGGACGCCACAGCATCCTGCCGATGAGCCAGAGCTTGTCCGCAAACGTCATCTGCTCGCGCAAATCTTCGAGATAGACAACGCGCACCGTTCGCTGCAACGCCGCCAACGTGTCGGTGAGTTTTGCTTTCTCGACAAAAACACGCGACGTGAACACGGTGCGAACCTGCGCCGCCTCACACGCCGCCCGCATCCCGTCAACGCCCGCCGTGTAATTGAGCATCGCCGGAACCCGCCTGAATGCGCTCAACCCCATGAACAGCGCGACCGTCGGCGCCATGTTGGGCAGCAGCAGCCCCACCTTCTCTCCGACGCCTGTCAAGCGCGACGCCAAGCGCCCCAGCGCGAGCGACATTTTGAGAACATCGCGGTAAGTGTATTCTATCTGCTTGATATCTTCCGCCACACGGCAACCGCGCCCGTGGATTTCGATGGCGTCGCACAACGCGCCGTACAACGTCTGTTGTTTGGGTTGCGCCAGAACTATCTCCAGCATCAAGCGCCGCAAGGCTTCTCCCGATTTGCGGCGGCGCTCTCTGGCGCTGGACACTTTGCCGTCAGGTGCATCGGGCATCGTCAGTTTCGTCGGCGGCAACACCGTCAGCGTCATGCGCGGAAAAAGCTTGCGCGGCCAGCGCACCATCCGCGAAAAATAACTGCGCGACAAACCTTCCAGCCGCACAGGAAGAAGCGTCGCGCCGGTTTTGGACGCGACAAACGCCGGCCCTTCGTAAACCTTCATCAATGCGCCGGTCAGCGTGATCCGCCCTTCCGGAAAAATCACCACCGGTCGCCCCGATCCAAGCAGCCGTACCACTTGCTTCATCGCCATCGGGCTGGCGGGATCGACCGCCAGATAATCCGACATGAGACCAAGCCCCGCTCGCAAAAGCGTACGCTTGACGACTTCGGTGTGCACAACGAACACCGGATTTTTGATCGGAAGGAAAAGCCCCAGCAGAATACCGTCGAGGAAAGACTCATGGTTGGCGATGATGAGCAGAGGATGCCCTGCGCCGACGGTCGGAATTTCCTTGCTTCCCTGAACCCGCACACGGAAAAGGAGCCGCGCCAGCGCGCGCAACAGAAAGTGAAAAACAGCACGCACCCTGCTTTTCATCGGACTCGCGTTAATCATGTTTGAACATTCGTCGCGTTAACATTATACGGGCTTGAGCGTTATCGCTTTTCATAACGGCAATGGTGGTTATACCGCTGCGTCGTGTCAAGCCCTTGTAATCAGGTATCAAATCACTGAACTTTGGCTCCCATTACGTTAGACCAAATATTTTAAAGCGCTTGCAGTTGGGATTCCACTTCGTTCCATCCCTGCCGCACTACGCTTGCTGTCATTCTGCGCGTAGCGAAGCGTGTCATCCTGCGCGAAGTCGCAGGACGCAGAATCCATGCGCCGCTTTTGCTGTGTTGGCGAATGATGGGAGCGCCAATAAAACAGCGAACAATAAAACGGAAAACGCCATGATCGCGCTATTGTACGCGATGGGTGAAGCAATGCCGTATGGCGGAGGGTGTCAAGCAGGCTTGCTTTTTTGTAATCAGTCGATTACAACGTGCGACGTGTATACGATTCGACGCCTCCCTGCTTTCGCCAACTGGCTCGACGGCCTGGAAGACAAACGGACTCGCGCCCGCCTGATCCGCCGTCTGGAAAAAGCCGAAAAGGGCAATCTTGGCGATGTGAACCATGAGCAAGAAAATTAAAATCTCCGGGCTGCCCGTATTTGATGCTGCCGAACATCTGAAAGACGAGGCCGATATCGCCGAATACCTCACCGTCGTTCTTGAAGAAAACGACCCTTCCGCGCTGGCTGAGGCGCTTGGAACAGTAGCGCGTGCGCGTGGTATGGCTGTGGTGGCCGAGGCTTCCGGCATTACGCGTGAAGCTTTGTACAAAGCGCTACGTCCCGGTAGCCAGCCGCGTTTTGAGACTGTCCAGCGTGTCTGCGCGGCGCTGGGTGTGCGGTTAACGGCAGCGCCGCAACACCCTGCTGTGTGAGTTATTGCTCACGAAGCACCCTCTCTCCCCTGCCCCTCTCCCGGCCTTCGGCCACCCTCTCCCGCAAGGGGAGAGAGATGGATTCTGCGACTCCGCTACGCTTCGCGCAGAATGACGCAAGTGGCGCTCCGCGCCGGATGTGTATTCCCGGACGGCGCTTCGCTTGTCCAGGCTACGCTTGCTGCTCCCATTCGTTGGGGTTCGCAAGCTCACCCCAACCTATGCCGCATTGTTCGCTGTCATTCTGCGCGAAGTCGCAGAATCCATGCGCCACTTCTGCTGTGTGGGCGAATGATGGGAGTGCCAATAAAACAGCGAACAATAAAACGACAAACGCCATGATTGCGTTTGCCGGTTTGTGAGGGTGGTTCGGGTTCATTGGTTTAGGCGTGGTGGTGTTTTATATCGGGGAATTATACGGCGGATTGGGGAGAGAAAATCAAGACGCTATAGTTCTCGAAAATAGCCCTTGAATTTTCATTCTTGATTGCATATCATATCAATGAGTTTCGATAAGAAAGGATACCCATGCGACCGTCAGTTGTGCTCGACATGAAGCGAAATGCGGTGCGTGAAGCGGTCGGTCGCTTTCGCACGGCTAACCCGCGCGTCTTTGGTTCGGTGTTGCATGGCACTGACCGGGATGGTAGCGACCTCGACTTGTTGGTCGATGCGTTGCCCGGTGCTACCTTGTTGGATTTGGGTGATTTAGAAGAGGAGCTGAAATCGCTGCTCGGCGTTGACGTCGATTTATTGACCCCAAGTGATCTGCCTCCAAAGTTCCGGAGCAAGGTACTCTCAGAAGCGCGACCGGTATGAGAGAAAACCGCCTGTTCGATTACATCGAGCATATCCAGCAGGCTGCAATGGATGCCCGAACTTTCGTGGATGGGCTGGATAAAGCCGATTTTCTGGAAGACAAATGCGTCCAACAGGCCGTCATTCTGAGTCGTTATCATTGGTGAGGCTGCCACAAAATTGATGGATCGTTACCCGGAATTTACTCAGGCGCACACAGAAGTGCCGTGGCGTAGTATGCGCAACATGCGCAATCGTATGGCGCACGGCTATTTCGACATTAACCTCGATGTGGTGTGGGAAACTGTGCAGGAATGGCTGCCAGAGCTTCTAAATCAACTATCAAAGATTCAGGTAAACGATATCTCTTCATTGCCTCGATGAAATGAGAATGCGAGCCATAAAATTGACAAACACCTTGATGAGGTTTGTCGATTTGTTTCGCTTCGCTCGCAATGACGCCTTTTCCCTTCGTAGCTTCGTGCCTCTCCGTGAGGTCAAAAGCTGGGATTCCACTTCGTTCCATCCCAGCCTACGGCCCTGTTGTTGACGCTGAGAGCATCGTAGCTGTTGGTCGTGGTGATGGCGTTTTCTGTTGTGGTGCGGATTCGGTTGGCGAGATCCCAGGTGTAGCTGGCGCTTCCTGTGCCTCCGGCGTAGGAAACGCCGGTGCGACGCCCGCGTGGATCCACGGTGTAGGTGGTGGTTTCGCCGAGGCCGTTTCGCTCGCTGGTGCGGTTGCCTACTCTGTCGTAGCCGACGTCGATGACCGCGCCGAGGCTGTCGGTGGTTTTTGTGCGAAGGGTAGGCTGGGATAGCGAAGCGTATCCCAGCGTTTTTGATTTACGATCATGCTTGATGCTGGGATTCCACTTCGTTTCATCCCAGCCTA
>WQTW01000051.1 GCA_009786085.1 Pseudomonadota bacterium
CCCTCCTCTCTCCCAAAAGGGAGAGAGGAGGGAAATGTCTCCCCTCTCCCGCTTTCCGCGGGAGAGGGGCAGGGGGAGNGGGATGGAAGGGAAGGGCTTTTGATCGGAACACAACCGCCGATCAGGTAAATGCGGTGGGTACGCGCCATTTCCGAGAGGAACTGTTGTTGTACGCCGTCTCCATCATTTTCATAGGTCGCTTGCCGCGCCGCCAACGACGCGCCCAGGGTTCCGAAGTATTCGGGCAACAGCACCAGCTCGGCGCCCTCCGCAACGGCGGAGTCGATCAAGCGCCGCGCCGCAGCAAGGTTTTCTTCGACATCAGGACCGGACACCATTTGCACTGCCGCAACGTTCATATTACGCATGGCTCTCTCCTAAGGTACGGCTCCTATCGTGTGCGCTCCGCTTCGCCGGGCGTCAACGTTTCGGCGGGTGGAGGCCGCAATCCTTCGCGTGTTTTTTTCTCGACGGTCGGATCGTCCCAGGACCCCTTAACCGTGTATTCGTAGCTGAAAAGTTTTTCGAAGGGATTGCCAAGAATCATCTGACCGACCAACGCTCCGACGCCAACCGCCGCTGCGCCGACCGGGTTGGCCATCAGCAACACGGAGGCTCCGGCTGCGCCCACGGACAAACTGTCGGTCAGGCTGGGCTGAACGTAAACGTTCAAGTCCTGCGTTTCTTTACCCAGATCGACCGTGCCGGTGAGTTTGACTTTGGCGGACGCGCCGTTCATCAGCAGATCGGAGGTGTGCAAAACACCGTCGTCGATCTCGGTGGTGCCGGTGATCGAATCGAAGGCAAAGCCTTCGCTGAACACATCGCGGAAATCCAGCGTAAGCCGACGCGGCAACGCTTGCAGCGACAACACGCCCAGCAAGCGACCGATCCCCGGCTCGATCTTGGTGAAACGTCCTCTGCCAACATGCAGGGTCAAATAACCGTCAAGCGCGCCGAAGTCGAAATCGTTCGGCGCGCCGCCCCAGGAAAGCGCCCCGCCCAAACGCACGTCGGAGGCCATCACGCTTTTCGGCACGCCGAAATGTTCCAGAAAATTCTCGGCGTCGTTGACCTGCATTTCGAGATTGATTTCGGTGCGTTGCTCCTGTCGCGCCGTGCGCCACCAACCGTTCACCATCACCGTGCCGCCGGGGTTGGACAACACAACGTTTTTCATGTGCCAGTCGGTGCCGCGCGGCTCCGCCTGAAGCGAAAGATGTCCCAAATTTCTTTCTTTATAAAAAAAGCGGTCAACTTTGAAGTCGATCTCCGGCCAGGGATTGGCGCTGCCGGGGATCAACGTAGCACTCGTTTTCCGTTCTCCGTCGCTTTTTCCATCACCGCTTTTTCCATCACTGAAACGCGCGTCCCAGGACGACAACTCGCCCGTTTCGAGAAGCGTCAAGCGCGCAAAATCTCCCCTCAGACGACCGTTCACCGTGCCAGCGGCGGCATCCTCCCAGGTCATCCGTCCCTCGGCTTCCCGGCTGACAAGGTTGATGCCGTGGATGTCCACACCCTTGCGCGCTGAAAATTTCACCTCATGCAGCAGACGACCCAACACGTTCAAGGTTCCGATGTTCACATCCACGTCGCCCAGCGTTAACACGTCTGTTTCTTTGTTGGGCGGCAACGCCTGATACAGCGCATGCCAGGGATCGATGTTGAGCCGCGCCAGCGAGCCGCGCACCGACAGCCCCGGCGTTGTCGGCAGAGCAGCGCCCGCCGAACCTTCGCCGACGTTGAGCAACACGCGCTCCAGCTTCCACGTGGCGCCATCGGGAACACGCTTGGCGACGACGGTCAACGGCCCGCCCGGAGATTGGTAATCGATTCGCCAGTGTTCTTCCTTTTTGGCTTCTTTGCCGGATTCTTTTCCGGCTTCTTTCTCCGCTGCCGCTACGGTCAACGTATCGTGCGCGATGCGTAATAAAGCAGCAACCTCCGCCGTTTTCCCCAGCGGTTCGGGCAATTCGACGGCGACGCCGGTCAGCGGCGTTGTCAACGCCCAATACAATCCTCTATGGCTTCCGCTGGTGTTGAGCGTCAAGCGCCAGGGCGTCGTGCCTGACAAGCGATCGAGCAACGGCAGCGAAGTGTTCGCGCGCAGCGTCGAAAGGTCTGCCGTTCCCGTTCCCGTCAATACCAGCCCGCCGTTCCGCGAGGTCAGCGTGACGGTTCCCGACCCTCCGAACGCTTCAAACTTCAACGCATCCGCCTTGATGTCGTTCTCCGTAAAAGCCACGGCGCCTTGCGCCTGCGTCAGCAACGGCACGCCCGGAATGTCGAGCGTGTTGCCGACAAGCGTAAACGTTCCGTTGACCTTGCTCGGTGCTTCGCCGTCCAGCGGGATATCGAGCTTCAGCGTCAACACGCCATTGCCCGTCGCCCGCGTCCCCGACAACATGTGGTCGATCCAGCCACCGACCGGACTTTCGTCGAGAAAACGCAAATAGGTTGTCGCCGACCCGCTGGCCGAGCCTTCAACCAGCAAGTGCGGATGGTCAGCGCCGAGATCGGGAATCACCGCCTGCGTTTTCCCTAACGCCGCGTCGAAAATCGCGCCACGTTTGGCGGTGATGGTCATGCGTTCATTTTCAAAACGAAGATCGGCGTCTATTCCGTCAATGGCCGGCCAGGCCGGGTCATACACCATTCGCACATCCGCAGCATGCGCGTCAACGACAAAGCTGCCGTGCTTGCCGCCGTAAAAAGGAAAATGATGCAAGTCGCCTTTCAAAACCATCCTGGCGTGATCGGCGCTGCCGCTCTTGAGGCTTTCGCGCAACCAGTCCCGAACATCGTCTCCGGCCACATGCGGAATGTAGCGGTGCGCACGACTGGCCGCCGCCCGTTGCAGTTGCGCCGTCAGATCGGCGATACCGGCGCTACCGTTGGCTTGCCAGGTGCCTTTGAGCGTACCCTCGGCGTCGGCGTTGGAAAAACGAAGCGCATCGATCTGAACGAGCACGCCTTCCGGCTTGTGCGTCCAGCGCACATTGCCGTCCGCCGTGTCCAGCGATATCGCATCAGGAAACACCTTCGGAAGATCGAGAACAACGTCGCGGCCACTCAAGATCACGGTTCCCTGCTTTTCATCGAACGACACCGTGCCGCCGATCCCGCGCACCCCCGGATAAGCGCCATACGCCTGCACGCTTGCTCTGCGCACAGTGGCGCGCGCGTTGTAATGAAGTAATTGCAAGGAATCTTCTGTGCCGTTTTCTTCGTTGGCGAATTCTCCGCGGGAAAATTCCCCACGGGCAAACTCCCAACCGCCCTCCCCGTTCTCCAGCATTCCGCGAATGTTGAGTCCCGCCAATGTCGTGCGCCAGCCTTCCGGCAGCGGGATGGATTGCAGCAAACCGGCCAGCACCGACACATCGAGCCGGTCAAATTCGAGACGGCCGCGCGGCGCTTTCGCCAACAGTTCCGTCACCTGCGGCGGCGTTGCCGGATTGAAACCTTCGAGCGTCAACGTTGCCTTCATCGGCTCAAGGCGAAGTCCGCTTTTTTCGACAAACGTCAGTCCTTCCGTCGAGAAAACGAAGCGTCCGCGCCCTTCGCGCCCATTGAAACGACCGCGCACTTCCTGCAACTCCAACGGCGCCACCGCCGGTTCGGCAACTGTTGCCACCTCAGTTTTCACCCCCGCCGCCAGATTCGCTTTGACATCATGCAGCGCGATATCGACCGTCACCGATGTCACACGCTGCTTCGACAACGACGCCCACGCTTGTACATTCCCTTCGCCGCGCGTTACATCCATCGGTAGATCGATCCACTGCCGCAAACTGCCGAGATCAACGCGATTCAATCGCGCATACCCCTGCCAATCGCGGTCGAAACTGCGCAGCAATAAGCCGGTCATCGTTTCACCGCGCACTTCAAACGTTGCGCCCGTCTCCGACACCAGATCGCCACGCACGCCGAAACGGTAGTGCGACAAGCCCTGCTCGCCGCGAAAATCCATTTGCGCGATGACCAGCGGCGGCGCTGCGCGTTTTTCGTCGCGCCATTCAACCGTTCCGCCGCTGATTTCGATGGCCCGCTGCCGCAAGAGCCAATCAACAAACGCGCCGCTGCCGTCTTCCTCATCTTCCGGCGTCGCCGTGAGCAACACGCCGCCGACGAACACGCGCCCCGCCGCATCGCGCCGCACGATCAGGGTCGGCTGCTCAAGACGCAGGCGCTGAAAACGGAGGTCGAAATGAAGCAGCGAACTCCAGGCATCCACCTGCAACCCGACTTCGGGCAAGGTCAGTTGCGCGTCGGCATCGGCGGCGTCGATGTTTTCGACCGTTGCTTCGGTCGTTGCGCCACCCGTCGCCGTGTAGATCTGCAAATCATGAACGATCAGTTGCGGATTCCAGCCGTCCCAACCGGTTTTGAGGCTTCCGAGCGCCACCGGCAAACCGACCATCTCTCCGAAAAAATCCGCCACTTTCTGCGGCTGCGCCTCCCATTGCGGCAGCAGAACGAAACGAATCACCAACAAAGCGGTGACGAACAGCGCCACCAACGCCGCTGCCGTGATCAGGACGACCTTGAGAAACCGTAAAAAACGGAACAGAATGAAAAAATGACGAGGTTTCACGCCTGCTCGCTTTATATTCATTGACATGAAAAACCTGTTTTTCCCGCAAGCCGATAAGTCATAATAAGGGTTCTGATCATTGTACTCTGTTCGCGCGTGTTTTCTGCCAACTTGCGCAACGGCTTACATTCCGGCAACCTTTGATGGAAGGATCATCCTCCGATGAATCTGTCTCAGGCACTTTCTTTCAGCGCTTACGCCCAGCGCACGGTCGCGGCGCGTCCCGAATACCGCGACGCCTGGGAAACCGCGCCCGAAAATCCGCTTGATTGGGATGCCGCCGTGACACGCCCCATCGCCGCGGCGTTGACCTCCGGCGACGCCGATGGCCTCGCTACCACACTTCGGCGCGTCCGCCAGCGCGTCATGCTGCACACGATGGCGCGTGACCTCACCGGCATCGCCGACCTCGACGAAGTCTGCGGCAACATGGGGCGGCTCGCCACCGACGCCCTGATCGCGGCGGTCACGCTGCATCAGGCGCAACTGGCCGAAACGCGCGGCTGGCCGCGCGGCGAAACCTCTGGCGACACTCAGCCCTTCGTCACCGTCGGCATGGGCAAACTGGGCGGCGACGAATTGAACGTGTCGTCCGACATCGACCTCGTTTTTCTCTATCCCGAAGAAGGCGAAACCGACGGCGCCCGCCCTCTCAGCAACCACGAATTTTTCGTCCGCCTGGGACAGCGCGTGATCGCTGCGCTCGACGAAGTCACCGCCGACGGCTTCGTGTTTCGCGTCGACATGCGCTTGCGTCCTTACGGCGAATCCGCGCCGCTTGCCGTTTCGTTCGACGCGCTCGAACATTACCTGACCGCGCAGGGGCGGATGTGGGAACGTTACGCCTGGCTGAAAGCGCAACCGCTCACCGGCAGCCATCACGACGATCTGCACCAATTGATCGCACCGTTCGTCTATCGGAAGTATCTCGACTTCGATGCTTACGAAGGACTACGCGATGTGCGCGAGCAGATTCGCACACAAGGCAAAACGCGCGGCTACGCTCACAACATCAAACTGGGCAGCGGCGGCATCCGCGACATCGAATTCATCGCGCAGGCCTTGCAAATCGTTCGCGGCGGACGCCTTCCTGTGCTGCAACTGCGCGGCACCCGCGCGGCGTTACGGGCGCTCGGCGAACGCGGACTGTTGCCGAACGACGCTGTTGATGAACTGCTGACGGCTTACGATTTTCTGCGTCGCGTCGAACACCGTCTGCAATACCGCGACGATCTGGCGACGCAAACCTTGCCGGACGACGAAGCCTCCCGCACCGCGCTGGCGCACAGCATGAATTTCGCTTCCCTCGCCGCGTTCCAGGAAGCGCTTGACGCGCATCGGCAAAGCGTCGTCCACCGTTTTGAAACACTGCTCGGTTACGACGCGCTTTCATCGGCGCTCGCCGTGCCGACCCGCCCGACGTCCACCGACACCGGCTTCTCATGGGAGAACCCGGAAGCGTCAGCAGTCCTTCGTCAAACACTCGCCGCCCGTCAGTTTGCCGATCCCGACGCCATCGCCGAACGCATCGTGCGCACGCGCGAAAGCAAACGTTACGCCGCGCTGCCGGAACGTTCGCGTCAACGCTTCGACGCGCTCACGCAACAACTCATCGACATCGCTTCCGTTTCCACCTCAGCGGCAACCACGACAAACACCATCGACACCTTGTTTCTGCGATTGTTCACGTTGCTCGAAACCATCAGTCGGCGCAGCGCCTATCTGGCGCTGCTCTCCGAACATCCGCAAACATTGCCGACACTCGCCCGATTGCTCGCCGCTTCTTCGTGGGCGGCCGATTACCTGAACCGCCATCCGATTCTGCTCGACGAATTGCTGTCGCCGCGAATCCTGCTCGCCGAACCCGACTGGCTTGCCTGGCGCGATGAACTGACGCAACTTCTGGACGCGCACAGCGGCGACACCGAACGGCAGATGGATGAATTGCGCCATTTTCAACACGCCCAAACCTTCCGCTTGTTGGCGCAAGACCTCGCAGGACAGTTGACCGTCGAGCGACTGGCCGACCACCTGACCGCGCTCGCCGATCTCATTCTCGAAATGGCGCTCGCGCATTGCTGGCGAACCCTGATGCCCGAAGACACTCCGCCGCCACGCTTCGCCATCATCGGCTACGGCAAACTGGGCAGCAAAGAAATGAGTTACGGCTCCGACCTCGACCTGGTTTTCCTCTATGAAGTCGGCGACGACGGCGACGAAGCCGTCGCCCGTTACACGCGGTTGGCGCAACGGATGAACACCTGGCTGACCAGCACCACCGCAGCCGGCCATCTTTATACGACCGACCTGCGCTTGCGCCCTGACGGCAGCAGCGGCTTGCTGGTCTCGCGCTGGGACGCCTTCGTTCGCTACCAGCGCGAAAAAGCCTGGACCTTTGAACATCAGGCGCTCACCCGCGCCCGCTTCATCGCCGGCGACAGCGAACTGGGCGCAGCGTTCATGCGCGAACGCGCCGCCCTTTTACAACAGCCGCGCAACATCGAAACCTTGCGACGCGACATCATCGCCATGCGCGAACGGATGTCGGAAGAGCGTCCTAATCCGTCCGCGCTGTTCGATGTCAAACACGGTCGTGGCGGGATGGTTGATATTGAGTTCATCGTACAATTTCTCGTGCTCGCGCACGCCCACCGTTTCCCGACGCTGACCCGCAACACCGGCAACGTCGCGCTGCTGACCGCCGCCGCCACCCTCGGCCTCATCACCGGCGCCGAAGCTGACGCCGCCATTCGCGCTTACCGCCTTTACCGCCGCCAACAACACGCCGCCCAACTACAAGAAGCGGACAGCGCGATCATCGCCTCCTCTCTCATGGAGAATGAACGAAACGCTGTTCGCGCGTTGTGGGACAGGCTTCTTGAAAACAAAACCCTTTAACCACGAAAAAAGATACGAAAATTACGAAAGTTTTTACTCACGCGAAGCCGCGAAGGACGAAAACTCCCTCCCCTTCAAGAACCTGTCCCCGAAGTGATTTTGGTCGGGGAGAAGGGTTGGGGTGGGGGCTATCAGTGCATAGGTCGCTGGTGAGCGAAGCGAACCGCGACGGGTCGGTCTCACGCGAAGGCGCGAAGCCGCGAAGGAACGAGGCTCCCCTCTCCCCTTGCGGGAGAGGGGTCGGGGGAGAGGGGTAAAAGCAAGCATAGCCATCCGGGAATCAAGTATCAGAAATGCGTCATTGCGAGCGAAGCGAAGCGCCGTAGGCTGGGTTGAGCGAATAGCGAAACCCAGCATTTCATTCCTGTTTTTGGATTCTGCGTCCTGCGCCTTCGCGAGAGGCCAGCGCGGTCCATCGCATCTGTTATGCGCCTTTCCTCAACGCTGCGACGGCGGCTTCTGCATTCGCTTTTCTCGCTGCAGCGGCCAGTTCTTTCGTTACGATTGTTTTGCCGATGGGCGCCAGCGCGATACCGGCCAGCTTGAGGTGTTGAATCCCGAAAGGGATGCCGATGATCGTGATGAAGCAAATCAACGCTGAAAAGATATGCCCTATCGCCAACCACAAACCGGCAAAAATGAACCAGATAATGTTTCCAAGCAGTCCTAAACCGCCGGTGCCGATGTCGTCTTTCTGGTTCAGTTCTTTTCGGCTGATCGCCTCACGACCAAAGGGGAAAAAGGTGAATTGCCCGATGACAAAGCACGCTTTACCCCAGGGAATCCCAACGATGGTCACGAACGCCAGCAGGCCGATCAGCCACCATGCGAGTCCCATGAACACGCCGCCGAGAATAAACCAAAGAAAATTGCCAATGGCTCGCATCGTTATTTCCCTTCCTTGTTGAAAGCTGCCTATCGTCAGCGCAGGTTGAGGTGAACGCAGCGCTTCGGTCTATCGACCGAGTTCCCAGCCCTTGCAGGCCAGCATGACCGTGCGCGGAACGGGACGCGCGCCGGTGCGGTATTGGCTGACCGTGCGCCGCGTCAAACCGATGGCTTCGGCTGCGTCTGTCAGCGACAAACCGTTGCGGTCTTGCCAGCGGCGAAACTCCAGGGCGTCTGTGCGCCCTTGTTGCTCCAGCGCCATTTCCATGAGGCGATCCGCATCCAATCCCTCGCCGTTCGGCCATTCCAGCGTGTGCCCCCAGTCGGAAACGACGACCTGTTTGAAGAACGCGCGATCTTTCAGTGCTGAGAACACAGCGAAACGGTCGGCAAGCTCGGAACAATCGACCCGCACCAACTGCCCGCCGGTGTAGCGGATTTCAAGCACCATGCCGCGCAACGGCTTCACGGATTTCAAACGATTGATGTTTTGCTTGCTCATGTATCACCTCGCAGGCGGGTTATTCATGCGCGCCCATTCCGCGCAAATGGCGGCGGCGTTAGCAGCAACCCACTGGGCGGCGGCAGCGATCACGGCGTCGGGAACACCGGCATTCAGCACATTGCCACCCAAATCAATAAGGGCGCGTCCATCGGGATGCAGAACATGCACATGAACCGGCGGATGCTCGTTGCCTTGCACACGGATCAGCCAGTTCTGTTGTGCATGCAGCTTTCCCATGAACCAGATAGTAGAGAAATTATTTCCCCATGTCAAGCGGTAAACGTAGCTCACATAGGTTGGAGTGCGCGCAGCGCGTAGCCCGGATAAGCAAAGCGCCATCCGGGAATGACCTCTGAACCCCGAATGGCTACGCTTGCTTTTACCCCTCTCCCCCGACCCCTCTCCCGCAAGGGGAGAGGGGAGATTCGTTCCTTCGCGGCTTTGCGCCTTCGCGTGAGGCACAAGGGCGGGTTTGAAACCCGCCCCCGATTACAAACTATCCCCAAAGTCGCGGCGGAACGCCTGCACCAGTTTTTCCGGCCAGTCGCTGACCGCTTCGAGCCGTCCCATGAAGAAGCGCAAAACAGATGGTTCTTCGACGAAGCGCAAGCCGCCGACCAGTTCGCGCTGGGTGTAAAGCCAGTGCAGCCGATCCTCAACGTATTTCGTTTGCGACAGGGTGAACACGCGGCGCGGGAACGCGAGACGCAGAAGTTCCGCGTCGGCGAGAATGTCGTGCCCGTGTTGGTCGCGGGTGCTTGATACTGTACCGCGCTCCATGCCGCGCACGCCGGAGATCAGGTAAAACGCCGCCGCCAGCGCGCCCGCCGGGTATTCTTTCTGCGGGATATGCGGCAAAAAGCCCATCGCATCGATGTGACAACCGAGGCCGCCGGCAGGTGTCACCACCGGAACGCCGAGCGTTTCGAGACGTTCCACCAGATAGCGAATGAACATCGGGCTTTGACCGATCACGGTTTCGTCGGTTGTTTCGCGCAAGCCGACGGCCATCGCTTCGATCTCGCGCACCGACATACCGCCGTAGGTGAGAAAACCCTCGAACAGCGGCACCAACACTTTCATCTTGTCGAAAATGTCTTCCCGGTTGGTGCAGATGGCGCCGCCGCGCGACGAACTGACTTTGCGGCTGGAGAAATACACGATGTCGGCCTGCGCGCACATCTCGCGCAAAATGTCGGCGACGCTCGTCTGCTGAAATTCCGGTTCGCGCTGCTTGATGAACCAGGCGTTTTCGCCGATCAGGCTGGCGTCGAGCACCAACGGAATGCCGTATTCGCGCGCGACTTTGGCGACTTCGCGCAGATTCGTCAGCGAGAACGGCTGACCGCCGATCAAATTCGTCGAGGCTTCCATCCGGATCAGCGGAACGTTTTGCACGCCGTGCGTCGTGATCGCGTGGCGCAACTTGGCGATGTCCATGTTGCCCTTGAACGGATTGCTGCTCTTGATCTGCAACGCTTCATCGTGCAACAGCTCGGCGATTTTGCCGCCGTTGAGTTCGATATGCGCCAGCGTCGTGGTGAAATGGTAATTCATCGGCACCAAATCGCCGGATTTGACGTAGCAGCGGAAAATAATGTTTTCCGCCGCGCGTCCCTGATGCACCGGCAACACGAAGCGCGTACCGAACACATCTTCAATCGCCTGCCGCATCCGTTCAAAGCTCTGCGATCCGGCATACGCGTCGTCAGCCTGCATCATCGCGCCCATTTGCGCATCGCTCATCGCGTTGGTGCCGCTGTCGGTCAGCATGTCCAGATACACGTCGCGCGTCGTCAGCAAAAAAGTGTTGAAGCCGGCGCGGCGAATCGCCGTCAGCCGCTCTTCAATCGGCGGTAGTGTCAATTTCTGTACGACCCGTACTTTGTGCATTTCCAGTGGGACGTTTTCACCGCTGAAAAAACGAACGGTCGGAGTGGCGTTTTGCCGGAGGCTGTCTGAAGACGCTTTCATGATTGGACTCTCTTTATGTGATAGCGAATGGAGAAAACAGGTTGAAAAAAACAGCAAAAGTTTAACCCTAAAAACCTCAGTTGACCACTGGTAAACTCATGGAAAACCGCGTGGTAGCTGCTTAGGAACCTTTTTCTCCATTCACTCCCTGGGTGAGTGCGTTACGCGCTCTCCAGCACTACGCCCGCCGCGCCATGCTGCGTTGCTCCTCCTCGCGGGATGGCAGCCCGCATCGTCGTCGCGCCTTGCCTGACACGGTGGGCGCAGCACTGGCGAGCACGTCCAACTGAGGTTTTTAGGGTAACAGAATCTTTGGCCGGTTCTGCTTTTATGCCGCTTCGGTCATAGTGAATTGCATAAAATTGATACGGTTCGCTACACACCCGCCGCCTTCAACAGCGCGAGAAATGCCGTCCGCGACATGGGACGGGCGCCGAGCGATGCCATATGCGCGGTTTCCTGCTGACAGTCGATATGCGTTATTCCTTGCGTCTTGAGGCGCGCCACCAGATGCGCCAGCGCCGCTTTTGAAGCATCGCGCCGATACGCGAACATGTATTCGCCGAAAAAGAAGCGGCCTATCTGCAAACCGTACAGCCCGCCGACCAGTTGCCCGTCCTGCCAGGTTTCGACCGAATGGGCAATGCCGCGATCATGCAACACGCCGTAGGCCGCGATGAATTCCGGCGTGATCCAGGTGCCGTCCTGTTCGCCTCTGGGCACGCTCGCGCATGCCCGCATCACCTCGACGAACGCCGAATTCTCCCGAATCTCGAAAACGTCGCTTCGCAGCGTTTTGCGCAACGAGCGCGAACATTTGAAATCATCGACCGCCAGAACCATCCGCGGATCGGGACTCCACCAGAGCACCATGCCGCCATCGCTCGCCCAGGGGAAAATGCCGCGACGGTACGCCCCCAACACCTGTTCCGGCGTCAATCCGCGACTTATCGCTACCGGCTCGTCGGCGTCTGCCGATTCGGCAGACGGGAAATCATCGCCTTCGATAAACCACAGATGTCGGGAAAGCTGAACGGGCATCACGGCTTTATCTCCCTCTCCCCTTGCGGGAGAGGGTGGCCGAAGGCCGGGAGAGGGGGCGCTTTCCTCCCTCCCCTTCAAGGAGAGGGTTGGGGTGTGGATGGGGTTGTTCTGCCATAACCAACCGCTGGAGAACGCTACGCTTACCCACCGCCGCACTACGGCTCCTGCATCGCACGCAAGGTCTTCGAGCGAAAATCACGACGCCACAAAATCGCCAGCACCCACAGCGTAAACGCGACAAAGACCGCAGGATGAATAAACCAGCCCAGCGCCGCAAAGCCGAAATAATAAGCGCGAATCCCGCGGTTGAACTCGTCGCCGGCCAGCGAATTGACCTGACCGCAACGCTCGGCGTGGCGCTCAAGCTCCTCCGTCGGCGCCAAATGCGATGGCGCGCTGCCGGTCAGAATCGACAACGAATTGAACTGCCGGATCGACCAGGTGAATTTGAAATACGCAAAAATGAAAATGCCCGCCAGCAGAAAAATTTTCGCCTCGAGTATTTCCCGCGACGTCTGTCGCGCAAACGGCAACTCTTCGGTAAAAACGACCAGCCGGTCGAGTGCGCCGGCAATGGCCAGCAAGCCGGCGACAATGTAAATCGTCGTGTTGGCATAAAATGACGTGCTACGCATCAGATTGCCGATCAGCGAAACATCGGGCATCCGGTTGTCACGATGCACCATCTGCTGCGCCCAGGCCAGCCGGTGCTTATGCGTCACCCCCTGCAAGCCCTTGAACTGCATGGCCGCGCGGTCAGCATAAGTGCTGTAACCAATCCAGCCCATCATAAAAAACAACAACGCCGCCCAGTCGGCGGGGGTAAAAAGGGTGACAAGACGTTCCAGCATTCGGAAAGGGCGCTCAGAATGGCGCGCGGAAGATGAAGACGGCCTAGTGTACCAATGTTGCGGTGACCTTGAAAGGCCATCATTTCAACGAATGTTAGCGTTCGCAAACCTTGCCGTCAAAATTGGGACTTGGCATCCCACCATGCTGAAAGGCAGGCTTGATCGCGTGTATCCCAATTTATACAATCTGCGCATGAAGGTATCCACACGACCGAAACATTCGATGCCTGATTCGCCAACTTGCGCGACAAACAGGCCATGCGCTGGTGGGAGAAGCGCCGGGTCTCATCAGAGTAGGCTGGGATGAAGCGTAGCGCAATCCCAGCGTTTTTGGTTTGCGATAGCGCTTGTAGCTGGGATTCCACTTCGTTGCATCCCAGCCTATACGGCGCTGATCCCCACCCCAGCCCTCCCCTTGAAGGGGAGGGAGCGGCGATTAGAAAAGCGTGAAGTGGTGCAGTTCACAAGAATCATTCAAAAAAATATCCAGGCTACGCTTGCTAACCGAAAAGCCCCCGCAAAAACTGGAGCAGTTCAGGCGGATTACTGAGCCAATCGGCACCAAAGGCAAAAAATGGAGGAATGCACACCAAGGCATTCAATGTCGAAAAGTAAGCCCATTTTTTTTCGTTCTCCGTATAGGGCTTTCTTCTGATCGCCCTTCCAGAGAAAAACCTGAATAAAGAAAGCGCCACAGCAGAGATCAAAAAGAGCGTGCTATGGAAGTATGATATTGAGAAAATTTTTCCGGCCAATGCTTGCTCTTTAGAAAAAACAAAAAGCAAGACGTCAGCACAAAGCAAAGGAATTGCAGAGAACCTCAAGACAATGAAAACGTTTTTATCGATCATTTGCAGGAGCTTTCAGACAGATCATGAAAGGATAAGCGCAATAACCAACGGCACTAGATTAAATGCCACAAACAACCCTACTTTTTTTTCGTTCTCTGTAAAAGGTTCTTTATTGAACTCTCTTCCGGAAAAATATCTGAAAAAAATTAACAACATAAAAGAGAGAAAAGAAAGCGCAAAATGAAAGATCACGATCAAGTTAAATTTTTCAGCCAATTCCTGCTCTTTAGAAAAAATAAAGAGCAGGATGTCGGCGCAAAGCAAAAACCCTACAACAAGAAACGCTTTTCTATTGATCATTAGCAACACCCGCAGGAACCGCTAACCCTAGTAATTCCAATAATAAACGAGCAACTCATATCTATGGCGGCAGAGTCGTAAATATTGGAAAAGTTATTCACTGAAATAGCTGAACCAAGCTGAACCTGATAGTAGCTCACGTAATTTACACCTCCGGCGAAGCCACACCCTCCTTTTGAGTAGGTTCCTTTCAACGAATCCAAGGACGGCGTATCAGACGGATCTAAAAGTGTAATTGGCCCTGCTGTAATTGAAAAAGGCAGGTACTTATAACTTACTCCCAAGCCAACCCCAACGCCTATTACTGTGGCTGTACATCGCTGCCCATTTTTGCATTCACTTTCCAACTCATACCGATCACCTCCTAAAGCCGCCCCTCTTGAATAACCTCTTGCCCCACCAACAGCCGCCCCACTCCATCTGACCATCAGGCCATTAGGATCAATCCAGTTCACTGGATCATTTGCCACATAGCCGTAGAGGTTCGCATCTCCACCTCCAAAATCTATCGGATCCTTCGCCGTCCACCTTCCCGTTTCGGGGTCATAATCTCTCGCTCCGAATCTCGTTAGCTTCGTTTGCTGATCGTACAAGCCACCCGCGAACGCAAACGGTTGGAAGTCTGGATTCGTATTGCTAACAACATTGCCCCAAACGTCGTAGTCGATTTGCTGAACGGGGTGACCCGTGGTCAGGTCATAGACGACGCGGACGCTTCCGAGCAGATCGGAAACGATCCGATACTGCGCTGTTTCGT